>JAHRWT010000057.1 GCA_019105045.1 Sterolibacterium sp. | reverse complement strand
GGTACCGCCGCATGTCCTGCAATGCCGCGACAGTCTGCTACCGATTGTAAAACGACACCTGACAACCGGCATGGTTTCCTTCTTGCCTGTCCGACACATTCTTTCGGGCAGGCTTTGATTTTCTTTGACCCGACGCTGTTTCATGCCCCTGGCAGAGGATGACAAAGCGTCCGATTGAAGTGTGAAAAATGACGGGTAAAAGTGAGAAAAACTGCGTCTATAATACTAAAGTTAAAGATATTTTATTCTTGCAGTACTTTGAACAGGGAGAAACAAGATGGCTACGACAATTGCAACTGCCATTTCCGTCAAAGGTACGGTTTTTGTTCTTGATGCTTTCGGCAATGAGCGTGTTCTGCATCAGGGCGATGCAGTCAGTGCCGACAGCAAAATCATAGTCAAGGCCGGTGGCCGTGCCAGCCTGTCGCTCGCCAGCGGCGAGACTCTCGCATTCGGGCCGGGCGAGCATACCTTGGAGGCGGGTATGCCATCCGCCGAGACAACTTCAGCAGCGGCCGCTGTGGCCAACATGGCAGAAAGCCTGCTGACAGCTGATGCCAGTGTCGAACAGATCACCCAGGCAATTCAACAGGGTGGCGATATTGAAAGTCTGCTCGAAGAAACCGCAGCCGGTGCAGCGGGTGGTGGCGCTTCGGAAGGTCATGGATTCGTGCGTCTCGACCGGATTGCTGAAGACGTCGGCAACGATTCGAACGAATATGGATTTTCGGCGGCGGCCAGCGAGGACGAGACAACCGGCAGACCAGCCAGCGAACCCGGCGGCACGCCGCTGAATGCAGACACGACGGCTCCTGGACGCCCGAATGTCATCATCTCCAGCGATGCCGACGGCAATGGCTGGTTGACTGCCAATGAATTGAAAGACGGCAAGGTCGAAGCGCTCATCGAGTTGCCAGCAGATGCACAGGTTGGCGACACACTGACGGTGACAGACGGCACGACGACACAAGAAATCGTGCTGACGCCCGAACTGATCGACACCGGCAGCATCACGCTGGAATTCGACGCCCCGGCTGAAGGCGAAGAGATCAAGGTGACGGCCACACTGACCGACCCGGCGGGGAATACCTCGCCGGAAGGCCAGGACAGCGCGGTACGCGACACGACGGCGCCGGATGCGCCGACGGTGACGATCACCACGGACGCGAACAACGACGGCGTGCTGACCGGCGCGGAACTGGGCTCGGGCCAGGTGTCCGTGCGCATCGATCTGCCGACGGGCGCGCAGGCCGGCGACACACTGACGGTGACGGACGGCACGACACCGCAGGACATCGTGCTGACGGCCGCGCAGATTGCGGCGGGTGACCTGACGGTCAAATTCGACGCGCCGGGCGAAGGCGAAGAGCTCGTCATCACGGCAAGGCTTACGGATCCGGCAGGGAACACTTCACCTGCCGGTGAAGACAGCGCTGTCGTGCGTCTTATGGGTGGCGCGCCGGTCATTGGCGATACGGGTGGCATCCATAGTGTGCTGGAGCAGGCGCTGGCCTCCGGTTCGGCGACTGTCAGCGGCGATCTCAGTATCAGCGATCCGGACGGCGATGCGCTCGCTTCGATCAGCGCCAGCGCGCCGGCCGGTCTGACTTCCGGTGGCGCAGCGGTTGCCTGGAGCGGCAGTTTCAACGCTGCCACGGGCGTCTACACCCTGACTGGCGTTGCCAATGGCGCAGAAGTGGCAAAACTGACGGTGGATACGGATGGCCACTATGACTTCAAACTCAGCAAGCCGCTGGATCATCCTGCTGCAGGTACCGATACGCTGCCGCTGACGTTCACGGTAGCGGCGTCCGATGGCACGAATACGGGCTACGGCGATCTCACCATCAAGGTGGTGGATGATGTACCGACTGTCGGTGAAAGTTCACAGATCGTCCTGCTGTCCCACGGGCCGGGCAATGTTGCACCCGAGGCGGGTTTGCACAGCGGCCACAACATCCTTGGCCTGGTCGGGCTGAATGTGTTCGGCAAGTTCATCGACTTGGGCACGCGCCAGGCATTCGGCGCTTTTGATGTCAATAACAACATCAAGAGCGTCGAGATTTCCTATCAGGCAGTTGTGGGTCTGGGCGTCCACAAGCTGACCGCTTCCCAGGCATTGGCCGATGAACTTGGCCTCAAACTGGAAGTCACGAACAATCCGGGCATCCTGGGCGTGCTGCTGCCTTCCTCGAAAATCGTGATTACGGCAAAGGATGGCGGTGCGATCGACAACATGGTGATCAATGAGCTGTTGAGCACGGTGTATTTCAAGGAAACCCTGATCAATATCGATGTTCTCAATGCCACCAAGATCAAGGTGACGGATACCACCGGTCTGAGCGATACCGCCGTTGTCGGCACGCTGGCGGATGCCGGTTTGTTCAGTCTTTCCAAACCCTCAAGCTATGTCAAGGAAGGTGGCAGCGGCAATGACACCCTGATCGGCAACGACAGTGGTGTGCAGCTCTATGGCCATGCCGGCAACGACAAGCTGGTGGGTGGCAAGGGCAACGACATCCTGCGTGGCGGTGCTGGCAACGATACGCTGGATGGCGGTGCAGGCAGTGACATTCTCATCGGTGGCAAGGGCAATGACACCCTCACCGGCGGCGCGGGCTCCGATGTCTTCCGCTGGGAACGCGGGGATGGCGCCAGTGGCAGTGGTTCTGCCTGCGCGCCGGCAGTCGATGTCATTACCGACTTCAAGGCGGTGGCCATGACTTCGGGTGGTGACATTCTCGACCTGCGTGATTTCCTGCAGGGTGAAAACCATGCCAATCTTGCGAATTACCTGCATTTTGAGAAAGTCGGTGCGGATACCGTCATTCATCTCAGCAGTCATGGCGGCTTTGCTAAAGGCTACAAGGCCAGTCAGGAAGATCAGACCATCGTGCTGAAGAATGTCGATCTGGTCACCGGCTATGCCGGGGATCAGCATATCGCCATGACCTTGTTGAACCAGGGCAACCTGGTGGTTGATGCGCCGCCGGCTTCAGCAGCGGGTAGCCTGCCGGGCAGCTTTGGCGCAGATGGCGGCTATGTTCGCTCGATCGGGCTGGGCGGCAATACCTATGTTTATGACGAAGCCGCAAACAGCATCAGCAAGTCCGGCAATTCGTCACAGGTAACGGGCCACAGCTACGATGCGACAACACACTGGCTCACGCTCACCACCAGCAATGGCGAAACCATCAAGATCAATATGGCGGATGCAAGCTATGTCTACTCTGCCGACAAGCCGATGGCCGTCGGCAAGCAGACAGAGCTGTCCTACATGTTTGCTGACCGCGATGGTGATACGGCCAGTTCCAGCATTCGCTTTGTTGCAGATGGCATCTCCAACAACGTTGCGCCATTGGCCAGTGCCAAGAATCAGCACGGCCTGTTCGGCATGGTGGGTGTCTCCCTGTTTGACCTGATCGACTTTGGCAATCACCAGGCTTTCTCGGCCTACGATGCCAACAACAATATCGCCCGGGTCGAGATCGACTACCAGCCTGTGCTGTCGCTGGGCAAGCACAACCTGACTGCTTCACAGACACTGGCAACCAATCTGGGCCTCAAGCTTGAGTTTCACGATGAATATGGTCTGGTCAGTCTGTTCCCGACTTCGCATCTGGTCATCACCGCGGTCAATGGCGGGCCGATCGATAACCTTGTCATCAATGAAATGCTGGCTTCGGTGAGCTTCGATAACTCCATCATCAGTCTGGATCTGCTCAATGCAACCAAGATCACGGTGACGGATACCTATGGTCTGAGCGCCACATCGTATGCCGGCAACCTGGTTGACCTGGGTATCTTCGGCGATTCAGGAAATCATGCGCGCATCCAGGAAGGCAATGCGGCCGACAACGTGCTGACCGCAAGCAGCAAGCACGGCGAACGGCTCTATGGCTTCGATGGCGACGATACGCTCAATGGTGGTCGCGGCAATGATCTGCTGCGAGGGGGTGACGGCAACGACACACTCAACGGCGGTGATGGCAACGACGTCCTGATCGGCGGCAGTGGCAATGATCTGCTGACGGGCGGTCTGGGGGCCGATGTCTTCCGCTGGGAGCTGGGTGATGGTGGCCGGCCAGGCAGCCCCGCACTGGATACCGTGACTGATTTCGATGCATCGAAGCAGGGTGATGTGCTCGATCTGCGCAGCCTGCTGGTGGGTGAAAACCATCAGCTGGGAATCGGCAATCTCGACCACTACATCGACATCAGTGTCGCCGGAGGCAACACGACCATACGCATCAGCTCTCATGGCGATTACAGCAACGGGAACTACACCGCAGGCGCCGAAGACCAGCGGATCACGCTCAACAATGTGAATCTGTATACGGAATTTGGTATTGCCGATGGCAATAACGCTGCTTTGCTGAAGAGCCTGCTGGATGGTGGCAAGCTGCTGGTGGATTGAGGGCGTGAGCCGCCACTGGCGGCAAGCGCTGGCGGCCGGCCTATAAACAACTCAGCCACCGTACCTGGGAATATCCAGGTCGGTGGCTGAGTTGTTTTCGGATTCAGCCGATTCGGCAATTCAGCGATTCGGCAGGTTGCCGGGCCTGTTGCGTCTGCTGCGCGGTCGCTGCCGGCAAAGCGGGAGGGCTTGGCCGGCAGCACTGCAACCGGTGGTCAATGATCAGGCCATCAACAGGCCATCAGTACCATCACATCAGTGCTGTATGCGCAATTCAACCCGGCGGTTTTTGGCTTGTCCCTCTGCAGTTGCATTGTCGGCAACGGGTTGGGTTTCACCATAGCCTTTGGCCGTCAGGCGATCCGCAGCGATGCCGCGTGAGATCAGGTATTCCATCACGGCAGTGGCGCGTTGCTGTGACAGATCCACATTGAGCTGCGGGTTCTTGCTGCGGTTCTGGTTGTCGGTATGGCCGGCAATCTCTACTTTCAGATCGGCATTTTTTTGCAGCGTGGCCGCGACATCATCGAGTACCGGGCGCGATTCCGGACGCAGTTTTGCCGAGTAATATTCGAACGTCACGCCCTGCAATGCGGTGACCTCCTTGAGCGGGCAGCCGCGCACATCGACGCGTGTGCCTGGCGGGGTATCCGGGCAAGCATCGCGATCATCCGGAATACCGTCGCCATCGCTATCCTTGATGACAGGCATGTAAGCGGCGTAGAGGGCTTCCTTGTCATCCAGTAGCATTTCAGGCGCATCGGCCGGGCAGACCGTGTTCGGGTCGAACTCTGCGGATTCTTCGGTTTGGGCCAATTCCCCGCTGTCCAGATGGTTGGCATCCAGCGATTTCACCAGATTGCCCATGGCGGCATGGGTGCGCCCCATGGCCAGCAGATAATCGAAGCGGGCATTCTGGAAAGCTCGCTTGGCCTGGAATACTTCATTTTCAGCATCCAGCAGGTCGAGCAACGTGCGCTGACCGATATCGAACTGGCTGTAATAGGCTTCCAGCGCCTTCTCCTGTGAGCGCATGTGCTGTTCGAGATAATTCAGCTGCTGCTTCAGGCGCTGGACGTCGTTGTACGAAATGTACAGTGTCTGCCGTACATCGCGACAGACCTTGTCACGGGTTTCTTTGGCGGCATAGCTCTGTTCGATGGCCTGGCGCTGCGCTGCCTGATCCGTGCCGCCGTTGTAGAGGTTGTAATTCAGGCGCAGGCCGATGCTGGTTGCATCACGGCGACCCGTTGGCCCACCCAGGTTCTTGCCCACATCCTGTTGGGCAAGCAGTGACAGTCTGGGCATGAAACGGGAATCGTGCGTTTTGGCATCCAACTGGCTGGCCATGATGTTTTCCTGCGCGGCAATCAGTGCAGGATTCTGGGCATAGGACTTGCGCAATGCCTCGTTCGAGGACTCAGGAATACCGTTGTTCAGCTCGGGCACATCGGCCATCTGGGCGGGGGGCAGCGTGCCGACGATCCGCTGATAACGAGCGTTGACATCATGCAGGTTGCTGGCTTCCGTCAGCAGATTCGATTCGGCAAGCGCCAGGCGGCCCTGGGCCTGCTGCTGGTCAACCTTGCGACCGACACCGGACTGGGTGCGCTGCTGGATCTGTTCGAAAACAGCACGGTGGTGGGTGTAATTTTCCGCCGCCAGATGATGCAGGGTGCGATAGCGCAGGACATCGACGTAAGTGCGCATCGTCTCCAGTGCCTGGTTTTCGGAAGTTTCCAGCAATTCGGCATAACGAAGCCGCTGCATGTGGTTGAACTTGCCAACCTGGTTGCTGGTGCGGCCACCATCAAACAGCATTTGTTCCAGCGACAGCGACAGATCACGCTGGGTGTAATCCGTGGTGACATTGCCCGTCGCCAGCGATTTCAGCCGGTCGCGCGACAGATCGCCGCTCAGATCGACGCGCGGCCGATAACCACCGCTGGCCGCATCGATCTCTTCCGTGGCTGCCCTGAAAGCATGCCAGCGAGCGACAACTTCGGGATTTTTCTTGACCACTTGTTGCACTGCTTGCGGCAGGCTGGCTTCTTGAGCCTGGGCCGGGGCCGCAAACAGGCTGCATGACAACAGGCAGGCCAGTGCGGGTACCACCTTGGCAGGGTGTTTTTTCATGGTGAGCTCCTGAGATAAAGTTTGACGTGAAATTTTACCTTGAAAATGTTTATGCAAGAGGATATAGGCGCGGCAGGTGTTGCCTGAGCGCAACAAACCTGAAGCGGCTGTGCTGTGTGGGCAAGGGCATCATTGTTCTTGTCGAGGCTGCAACAGACATCTGCCTGAAATAATGAATCAGGCAATTCGGTACAGCGGCACAGTCTGGTTCAGTTCGGAAATTGAAGGCGGCGAATGACCGGCAGGGTATTGACCGATGGCAACTGGTTTTATTTGTCTCGCTGGCAATGGTTAATTAAAATAGCCAGGTTTTTTGTTGCATGAATTGATGCGTCTGGGTTGCGATAACGGCTCCAGAGAAGCGGTTTCAGAGAGGTTGCAATTCAGACGAATTCAAGTGGTTTTTATAGGTGTAACCAGGTAATTCAATAAAAGGAGAAACAACCATGAACAATGATCAGGAAATAAACCTTATCGAACAGCAGATCAAGGAGCTGGCCGCCAAGAAACAGGCTTTGCTCAACAAGCACCGCCATGAAGTGATCCAGAAGGCCAGAACGATGATTGCCGAGTATTCCCTGACGGCAAGCGAGCTGGGCCTGTCTGGGCGGGGCAAGACGGCTGGCAGTGGCCGCAAGGCGGCGCCGAAGTATGCCAATCCACAGAATTCGGCACAGACCTGGTCGGGTCGTGGTCCGCATCCCAAATGGGTCAAGGAGACTCTGGCCAAAGGCGGTTCGCTGGAGAGTCTGCTGATTGCCAAAGGCTGATTCGACAAAATGACTTATGCGGTTGCCGGGTTGTCAAATTGCGTATTGATCCGACATGATCGAATGCGCAATCCGCAGGTTCCCATGAATCCATGGATCCATGGATCATGAACAACAAAGCCCGACTGAGATCGGGCTTTGTTGTTTTGGTACTTCGGTATTTCGCTATTCCGTTATTCCGTCATTTCGGTCGTCTGGTATTCCGGCCTGTTTTGTCGAATGGGCAGGCTGATTCTGACCATCGATTGATGGTCAATGCAAGGCGGTCAATGCAATTTTCAATTGCCGGCCAGCGGGTATGCAAAGCGGCAAGGCATCAATCTTTATTGACGTTCGCCGCATCGAGAAAGGCCGGTTTTTCACCGCCCCCATGCACCAGCAGACTGGTGCCGCTGACATAGGCTGCATAGGGCGATGCCATGAACATGCAGGCATGGGCGATGTCCGCGCCTTCGCCCATGCGGCCCAGCGGAATGGTTGCCGCCACCGAGGCCACGCCGGCTTCATCACCGTAGTGCATGTCCGATTTTTCGGTGCGGATCAGGCCGGGACTGACCGTGACCACGCGCACTTTCGGCGCCCACTCGACGGCCAGGCTGCTGACCAGATTCAGCACGCCGGCCTTGGCTGCGCCATAGGCGGCCGTGCCCGGCGAAGGACGCAGGGCAGAGACGCTGCCGATGAATTCGATCACGCCGCCTGAGGGCTGTTTCTGCATGATGGCATTGGCCAGCTGGGCCATGTACAGCGGTGCCAGCAGATTCAGGCGGATGATGCTTTCGTGGAAGCGCGGTGAAGCAGTGGCCGCATCGGCATTTGGACTGCCGCCGGCGTTGTTGATCAACACGTCGAGACGGCCATACCGGGCTTCGATGTCATCAAAGAACGCTTTCACTGCGTCGTTGTCGCGCACATCCAGGGCAACGAATTCCGCCGTGGCGTCCGCCACGCTGACCGGCGTTTCCGGCGCGCTGCGTCCGCAGATGATGACTTTGGCACCCGCCTGGAGAAAGGCGGTGGTGATGCCACGGCCGATGCCTTTGCCGCCACCAGTGACCAGAACCACCCGATTCGAGAAATCAAAAGTCATGTCATGCCTCATGGTGCAGGGATTATTTGCGATAATCTAAGAGATTCGCCTGTGGTGCACGTCGTCTGAACGGACGATGGATGTCTGCCGTTGCGCTGCCGTCATGCGGTGCACGGGCAAATTGCACAGGCTGGACTATTTCAAAAATGAATGACGAGGAACGGGCATGGCCATAGAAATGAAGGAATCCTTCCAGGTTGCCGCACCGGTGGAAAAGGTGTGGGATTTCATGATGAATCCGGAAATGGTCGTGGCCTGTATGCCGGGCGCCGGGCTCAAGGAAGTTGTCGATCCGAGCAAATTCATTGGCACGGTCAAGCTCAAGGTGGGTGCGGTCACTGCGCAGTATGAAGGCACGATCAACTATGCCGAAGTCGACGCAGCGGCACGCTACATCAAGCTGCTGGCCGAAGGCAACGAGCGCGGCGGTGGTACGGCCACGGCCACCATTGCCTGCCAGCTGGTGAGCATCGACAGTGGCACTGATGTGCAGTTCGAATCCAGCGTCGATCTGACCGGCAAGCTGGTACAGGTCGGCCGTGGCATGATCGAAGGCGTGGCCGGCCAGATCGTCAAGAAATACATCGCCAATGTGCGCAAGATGCTGGAAGTGGAGGCCGCCCCGACCGAGGCCGGCGCGCAGTCCCCATCCTCATCTCCGGCTGTCGCCACGCCCGCCCCGGGCCAGGCTGAGGCGGCGCCGGCAGTGCCGCCTCAGGAAGAGGCCATCGACATGGGCTCGATCGTCTTCAAGGCGTTGTGGATGAGCATCGTCAATTTCTTCAAGCGCCTGTTCGGGCGAGGTTGAAGGCGCGTTGAAAGGCGCTCAAGACGGCTGATGGCCATCGGCAGATGGCTGCTCGTCGCGCCGTCTGCGCGAAGATGACGCCGAGAAACCCTGGGTACGCGGCTATTGCGCCGCTTCTGCGGGGCTTGCCTTGTTCTCGCTGGCCGGCGCGTCGTGCGTGTCGTGCGCGTCGTGCCCGAGACGGTGCGGAATGATGCGTACCAGGACGATTTTTGGTCCGCTCATTTTTTTGACCACCGTCGAGAAGTGCGGGAATTCGATGCGCTGGCCTTCTTCGGGCAGGTTTTCGAGCTTCTGCATGATCAGGCCACCGATGCTATCGACGCCGGACTCGGCAATGTCGATGCCCAGGGTGCGTTCCAGTGAGAAGATCGGCAGGCTGCCCTTGCCAATCAGCGAGCCGTCGTCGAGCCGAAACCATTCATTGTGTGTCTGGCGAAATTCATCACGGATTTCGCCGACCAGCGCGCCCAGCAGGTTATCCAGCGTGATGAAGCCCAGTGGCCGCACATCCTTGTGGGCGACCACGGCAAAATGGGGCGCTCCTCGCTGGAAGCGGCGAAACAGCGCGGTTGCCGGCAATTGTGGGCTGACCACTTCCACCGGGCGTACCAGCTTGTCGAGTGATGCCAGGGCAGGGTCTTTTTGCAGGGCAAGAAAGATATCCTTCAGATGCAGCACGCCCTTGATGTGTTCTTGCGCATCCAGATAGGGATAACGGCTATAGCGATGTCGGCTGATTTTTTCCAGATTGTCCGTCAGTGAGTCATCTTCGTGCAGCGTCACGGCTTCCTGGAAGGGACGCATCAGGTCGGCGACATTCAGGCCGCGAAAATCGAGCGATTGGGCCAGCACCCGCCATTCATCACTGGTGAAATCCTGGCTGGCGCGTGAGGAACGCAGGATGAGTTTCAGCTCTTCTGCCGAGTAATGGCTGTCATGACCCTGCGCAACATCCAGCCGGGCCAGACGCAGTATCCAGTTGGCACTGTGGTTGAGTGCCCAGATGGCCGGGTACATCAGCCAGTAAAAAGCATACAGCGGCGGTGCCGTCCATAGGCCGATGGTTTCTGCACGGCGTATGGCCAGCGATTTCGGCGCCAGTTCGCCAATCACGATATGCAGATAGGAAATGATGAAAAAAGCTGTGGCAAAGGCAATGCCGTGCACCAGTTGCGGATTGTCGATGCCGATGGCCGCCAGCAGGGGGTTCAGCAGATCGGCAAAGGCCGGTTCGCCCACCCAGCCCAGTCCCAGTGAGGCCAGCGTGATGCCGAGCTGGCAAGCTGACAGATAAGCGTCCAGATCCTGATGCACCCTGGCCAGGATGCGTCCACGCCAGCCATGCATCTTGGCAATCGCCTTGACGCGGGTTTGCCGCAATTTGACCAGACCGAATTCGGCGGCAACGAAAAAACCATTGAGCAGAACAAGCAACAACGCAACGATGATAAACAGCAGACTACTCATAGGCCGGGCACAGCGTGCAGCGTACCCTTGATCCTTTCACTCATGCGGGAGCGTTATCGTAGCGCATTCCCTGGCGAAACAGTGGGCAGGCGTTTCGGTTGCAAAAAAAACCGGACGCACGCAGGCTCCCGAGTGGGAGGCTGGCATGCGCCCGGCGTCGATGCGGCAGACAAGGTGAGGTTCAGGCCTGCTGCTGCTCCAGTGCCTGCCGGGACATGTCGTGACCCAGCGGATTGGGCTGGTAGCCCTGCTTGTCCAGGTAGATCTTGAGCAGAATCAGCAACACCACGCCACCCGGCCCGAACAGACCAAAGACGATCACATCATCGCGCTGCTGCATGAGCATTTCTTGCGACATGTAGTTGGTGAACCAGGTTGCATACAGGGCCAGCGGGATATAGATGTCCAGATAGCGCGAACGCACGTGGCGTTTGGACGGCGTGGTCTGCAGGATGTAGGTCCAGGCGATCATCATGGTGAAGCCGCAGATCCACCAGCCAAGGAAGTTGGTGATCGGCTCGCCGCTGCCCGCCAGCCAGGGATAGACGCCGCCATTGACGTGCCAGGTGAAGTTGCCGGCTTCGACCGAGATCGGATCGACGATGAAATCCAGCACCACGCAGAACAGGCCGCCAAGCATGGAGATCAGGGCGATGTTGATGAAGCGCTTGAACTGCGAAGTCTCACGACCCATCTGCTCGCTGGGCAGCAGGTAGAGCACCATGTAGAAAGCCGGGTAGGCGAAGGATTCCCAGCCCAGGGCGACCACCCAGGGCACGCCGAGGAAGTGGCCCAGCAGCACGGTATCGCTGTAGTGATAGGGGCCGAAGATGCCGCCGCCGGAGAAGTTGGTGCCCAGCCACTCGAAGAACCAGGCGATGGTGAAGCCCACACCGATACAGGCCACGGTGCGTGCCCAGCCCTTGACGACGCTGGAATGCCAGATGACGATGGCGATGCCGAAGAAGGTCATCCACAGGTTGGTGAGCACTTGCGGTTGGGCGACTGGCGCCTCCTTGGCGGATTCCCACCAGATCTGCATTTGCTCGGGGCCATGGATCAGGCGCAGGCTGAACAGCACCAGGGGAATGCCCAGGGCACCCAGCAAAGCCAGCCAGAAAACGCGCTTGCCGCGCTCGGGTTGTTCAAGTGAATAACCGTAAGTAGGTTGCAGTGTAGAAAGTTTGGACGTCATGATGATCTACCGTACCGTTGTGCCGATGAACCGGCGATGAATGGAGGCGGGTTGCTGCAGGCGCCGGAGGGCTTACCAGCGTTGCCGTGAGGTGAGCTGGTCGCGTACCAGAACAGGTGCCGACACGACCTGCCAGCTTTCGCCCTGCTTTTCGACGACCACATGCTGGACCTGGCTGACCTTGAGTCCATCCTTGACATGGCTTGTGTCCGGTTCGGTGCGTGCCAGCTGGCCAGTGACGAGGATCTGGTTTGGATTCTCGGCGGACTTCACCGTGGAGATGACATGGCGGTTGAACAGGAAGCCCTGGTCACGCAGGCTTTTCAGTACTTCGGTCCGTTCGGGCAGATCGGTACCGACGGCTGTGGAACAGCCCGTTGTGGCGATGATCATGGCACCGGCAATCGCTGCCATAATCAGGCGCAGTTTCTCCGCGCCGGAAAAAACACTCATTTTTGGCTCCTCTTTTCAAAAGTTCTTGAAAATTCGGCGATTGTATAGGAAGTATTTCAATGTACAGGCAGAAAATTACCCGATCTGGTGCACGCAGCAAGCATGATCCTGTGGAGTCCGGCGCATGAGCCACGAAAGAAGCAGACAACCCGTCCGGCACGAGCCGCACCTGCTGCAAGCGGCAAGTTATCCATTTGCCATGACCATCGTGCCGCGCTATGCCGATATGGACATCCTTCGGCATATCAACAACCTGGCGCTGGCCGAATATCACGAGGAAGCCCGCACGCGATTTTTGATGACGCTGTTCGGCGAGGATTTTCTTTTTCGCAAGCGTGAATACCGTTTGCTGCCGGTACGCACCACCTACGATTACCTGCGTGAAGCGCATTACCCGTTGTCGTTGCTTGCCTGCGCCGGTGTTGCCCATATCGGGCGTTCCTCGTTCGAGGTGGCCATGGCCCTGTTTCAGGATGACCACTGCGTCTGTCTGGCGACGGCCATCACGGTGCAGGTGCTTGATGGCAAGGCGGCCACCCTCACCGATGAACAGCGCGCCTGTCTGGCGCGGGGCCTGCTGCCGGTGAGCTGAGCTTTCCTGCATAATCTCCGGCTTCAGAGACTGCGCAAGGAGGTCAGGATGAGCATGATCCACTATCCCGAACTGGGCTGCTATTTGCTGCCGGGCCATACTCGCACGCCCGTCGATCTGCTGGCGCAGGCAAGAATGGCCGAACAACTGGGGCTGGGTTCAGCCTGGATTTCCGAGCGCGTCGATGTCAAGGAAATGGGCGTGCTGGTTGGCGCGGCGGCCGCTGTGACCGAGCGCATCCGCATTTGCGCGGGAGTCACCAATATCAACACCCGTCATCCCATCATCACCGCCAGCCTGGCCAGCACGGCCAGCCGACTGTCGGGCGGGCGTTTTTCGCTGGGTGTGGGGCGCGGCATCGGGGTCAGCATGGCCAGCTGGGGGCTGCCGGTGGCGACCAATGCCATGCTGGAGGATTTCGCCGGGTTGATGCGCAAGCTGTGGGATGGCGAGCGGGTGTTCGGCCATGAGGGGGCGCTGGGGGAATATCCCTATCTGCATCAGGCTGACTGGCTGAGTGATGCCGCACAGATTCCGCTGCTGCTGGGCGCTTACGGGCCGAAAAGCCTGGAGCTGGCCGGGCGTTGTTTCGATGGCGTGATTCTGCCAACCTATTTTTCCGATGCGGCCGTGAGTCGTTCGGTTGAGCATGTGCGCCGTGGTGCGGAGCAGGCCGGTCGCGATCCGGCGACGGTGAAAGTCTGGGCGATGGTGGCCACAGTCTGCGACCCGGACGAAGAGCGCCGGCTGCGCGCCATCGTCGGCCGCATGGCGACCTATCTGCAAGCGCCGGATCTGGCTGAGTTGCTGATTGCCATCAACGGCTGGGAGCGCAGCGTGCTCGATGATTTCCGCGCCGCGCCGGTGGTTGCCAACATGCGCGGCGGCATCGACAGCACGGCCACCCTGGATGAGCTGCGCGAAATCGAAAAGCTGATTCCGGCCGAGTGGTTTCCTGCCGCCGTCGGCGATGCCGCCACCTGTGCGCGGCGCTGGCAGGATCAGTTCAAGGCCGGCGCGGATGGCATGATCATTCACGCCAGCACCCCCGAGCAATTCGCCCGCATCCTGCCCGAGTACGCGAAAATACGCAGTGTACACAGTGTACGCAGTACGTGATTTCACTGTTTGACTGCTCGCCGGCCTGGGTCTGGCGCCGTAATCTCGCCATCGTTTTGTAACAAAGTAACAAAGTAACAATGCAACGATGCAACGATGTAACAATGCAACGCTTCGCCAGCTGCCGTCATGCCTGCTGCAAACCCGCCACGCCGCATTGCCCATCTCGATATGGATGCCTACTTCGCATCGGTCGAGCTGTTGCGCTATCCGCAGCTGCGCGGCCAGCCGGTGGCGGTGGGCGGACGGGGCGAGCATGACCCGCAACCGCTGGCCGATGGCCGTTGGCAATATGCCCGGTTGCGGGACTATGTCGGTCGGGGCGTGCTCACCACGGCCAGTTATGAAGCCCGCGCCCTGGGGCTGCGTTCCGGTATGGGCACGATGAAAGCGGCGCGACTGGCCCCGGAGGCGATTTTGCTGCCGGCAGATTTTGCGGCCTACAAACATTATTCGCGCCTGTTCAAAGCGGCCGTGCGCGAGCTGGCGCCGCAGGTCGAAGATCGCGGCATCGACGAAATCTATATCGACCTGAGCGCGCTGCCCGAAGACAGCCTCACCCTGGCGCGACGCTTGAAGCAGGCGGTGCTGAAGGCCACCGGCTTGAGCTGCTCGGTCGGCATCGCTCCCAACAAATTGCTGGCCAAGCTGTGTTCGGAATTCGACAAGCCCGATGGCATCACTTTATTGCAGGCTGACGAGATTCCCAGTCGCGTCTGGCCCTTGCCGGTCGTCAAGCTCAACGGCATCGGCCCGAAAGCCGCGAAAAAACTGCAGGCACTGGGTATCACCACCATTGCGCAACTGGCCGCCGCCGCGCCGCCATGGCTGATCGAAAACTTTGGCCGCAGCTACGGCACCTGGCTGCATGAATCCGCCCACGGCCGTGATCAACGTCCCGTGGTGACCGCCAGCCAACCCAAATCACTCAGCCGCGAAACCACGTTTGAACGCGATCTGCACGCGCGTGCAGACAAGGTTTTGCTGGGTGAAATTTTCACCGAGCTTTGTCAGCGCGTGGCCGCCGATCTGGCGCGTCATCAATTGCTGGGGCGCACTGTTGGCATCAAGCTGCGCTACGCCGATTTTCGCACCGTAACCCGCGACCTGAGCCTGCCGCAAGCCACGCGTGATGCGGCCACGATTCGCCTGGCGGCCGGACAATGCTTGAAGCGAGTGCCACTGGAGCAGAAATTGCGCCTGCTGGGCGTGCGCGTCAGTAATTTGGTCGATCCGCAGCAGCGGGCAGAAGATGAAACGGGGCAGCAGGAATTGCCGTTGATATAGGAGGCAAGCCGCTCAACGCCTGGCCATCGCCCGCAATCTGGCCACGCGTTCCTCGGTGGCCGGGTGGGTAGCGAACAGCCCGGAGAGGCCGCGTCCGGACAACGGATTCATGATCATCATCTGGGCGGTTTCAGGATGGGCTTCGGCGCTCATCATGGGAATGCCACGGGCATAGTGGTCGATTTTCACCAGAGCATCGGCCAGGGCATTGGGGTCGCCGCAGAATTCTGCGCCGCCTCGATCGGCTTCAAATTCACGGGCGCGGGAAATGGCCATCTGGATCAGGCTGGCAGCCAGTGGGGCCAGCAGGGCAACCAGAATCCCGATCAGGGGATTGGAGCGGCCGCGCTCATCACGACCACCGAAGAACATGGCGAAATTGGCCAGGGCGGAAATGGCGCCGGCCATGGTGGCCGCAATGGTGGAAATCAGGATGTCACGATGCTGGACGTGAGCCATTTCATGGGCCATCACGCCGCGCAGTTCGCGCTCGTCGAGCATCTGCAGAATGCCCCGGGTAGCCGCCACGGCCGCATGTTGGGGATTGCGCCCGGTGGCAAAGGCGTTGGGCTGGGCTTCGTCGATGATATAGACCCGTGGCATCGGCATTTCGGCACGCTGGGCGATGTCCTTGACGATGTTGTAGAGATAGGGCGAGCTGCTGGCATCGACTTCGCGGGCATTGTGCATTTTCAGCACCATTTTGTCGGAAAACCAGTAGGCGAAGATGTTCATGCCGCCGCCGACCAGCAAGGCCAGCAACATGCCGGATTGGCCACCGATGGCCGCCCCGATCATGCCGAAAAGGGCGACGATGGCCGCCATCAGTATCGTGGTTTTGAGCCAGTTGTTGAGCATGTCTTTGGTTTGCCTTGGGTCGTTAGCGGGTTGTATGGAGCCATCTTTGATGGAGCCATCTGGCGTGATCTTGTATCCGTGGAGGCATTCTCCTCGGTCATGATCAGCAAATGGTGATACTGCCGGAAAGTTCAAGCAGGCTCGAAGCAGGCCCCACTGGTCAGTGGAAAGCCGGCTAGAAATTCACGGGCCGGCAGCCGCTTGCCACCGGGCTTTTGCAGCACTTCCAGACGCAGCTGCCCGTTGCCGCAGGCCACCACAATACCCTCGGCAGATGCCGACAGTACGCTGCCTGCGGCTGGGCTGGGCGAAGTGTGAGTAGTCACTGACGGGTTTGTGGGCAAAGCGGTGGCACGCCAGATCTTCAGCGTGCTGTCATTGATTTTTGCCGTGGCCCCCGGGAAAGGGTTGAACGCATGAATCTGGCGCTGCAGTTCGTTGGCCGGACGCTGCCAATCCAATCCGGCTTCGGTTTTCATGATCTTGGCGGCGTAAGTCACCCCGGCTTCTGGCTGTGGAGTGGGCCGCAACTGATTAAGATTTTGCAGGGTATCGACGATCAACTGGCCGCCCAGCTCGGCCAGCGCGTCATGCAGGCTGGCCGCGGTATCGCTGGCGGTGATGGGCAGACGGGCGTGCTGCAGCATGGCGCCGGTATCCAGGCCGGCATCCATCTGCATGATGGTGATGCCGGTTTCTGCATCGCCCGCTTCAATGGCGCGCTGGATGGGGGCTGCCCCCCGCCAGCGCGGCAGCAGCGAAGCGTGGATGTTGAGGCAGCCGCGCGGCGGCAGATCGAGCACGGTTTGCGGCAGGATCAGGCCATAGGCCGCCACAATCATGATTTCTGCACCCGCGGCCACGGCGGCGTGTATGGGCTCATGCGTGGCCGGATCTTGCAAGCGGCTGGGCTGGTGGAGTGCCAGACCATGCTTCAGCGCCAATTGTTTGACGGCGCTGGCTTGCAGTTGCTGGCCACGACCGGCCGGGCGATCCGGCTGAGTGAGCACCAACATCACTTCATGCCCGGCGGCCATCAAGGCGGCCAGGGCTGTGGCCGCGAATTCCGGTGTGCCGGCGTAAATCAGTTTCATCAGGCAATCACACGTTCATGGTGTTTCACCTGTTTGGTGAGTTTGGTCTTGATGCGGTCTTGCTTGAGGCGCGAGAGATATTCGACAAAAACCTTGCCATCCAGATGATCGAGCTCGTGCTGGATGCAAATGGCCAGCAGGCCGTCGGCGGCGAGTTCGAAAGTCTCACCGGCCAGATTCTGTGCTCGCACACGCACTTGCTCGGCGCGGGTCACGGTTTCATAGACGCCCGGCACCGACAGGCAGCCTTCCTCGCCCTGGCACTCGCCGGAACGTTCGAGGATTTCCGGATTGATGAACGTCAGCAGCTGGTTTTTTTCTTCACTGACATCGATCACCACCATGCGGATATGGTGGTCAACCTGGGTGGCGGCCAGGCCGATGCCCGGCGCGGCGTACATGGTTTCGGCCATGTCGGCGGCCAGCTGGCGGATGCCGGCATCAATGTGGGTGATCTGTTTCGCCTTGATGTGCAGCCGCGGATCGGGATAGCGGAGTATGGGCAGCAGTGACATGACGCGTCCGTAAAAAAATTGCTGGCGAGTGTTGCCGAATCAGGTTAATGGATGCAGAATCCGCCATGAATCATGACGTAACATGCGTTCGAACCGAATGGTCCGATTGCGCGTCGCTTGCTGGCGACTTTTTACGGCTGCTCAATGAAGGATGCCACAATGACTGTGACTATGACCGCGAAAACGAGAATTATATCCGGGCTGCTGCTGGCTTATTCAAGTCTGGCCCTCGGTCTGGCCGCGCCGGCAGCGCTTGCGCAGACCAGTGAGGCCACGGCTGTCCGCCAGGACAATGTGCTGGCGCTTGCCGAAAATGCGCCGGATCGTCATGTCGTGGTGAAAGGAGATACGCTCTGGGGTATTTCCGGCATATTCCTCAAGCAGCCCTGGCGCTGGCCGGAAATCTGGCGCCTGAACAAATCGCAGATCAAGGATCCGCACTGGATTTATCCAGGGCAGATCGTTTATCTCGATCGCACCGGCGCCCAGCCGCGTCTGCGTATCGGTACGCCGGTTGATTCCGGCCCGCTGAAACTTTCACCCAAGGTTCATGCGGTCGATAACCAGATCGCCATTTCCAGCATTCCTCAGAGCATCATCGAACCTTTCCTGACCCAGCCGCTGGTGGTCGAGAAAGGTGCGCTCGACAGCGCCCCGCGCATCGTCGCCACCCAGGAAAACCGGGTTGTGGTCGGGACGGGCGACCTGGCCTATGTGACCGGCCTGCAAAGCAAGCAGCCGAACTGGCAAATCTACCGCCCCGGCAAGGCGCTGGTCGATCCTGAGGATGGCCAGGTGCTGGGCCATGAAGCCTTTTACCTCGGCAGCGCCCGTCTGGTGCGCGAAGGTGAGCCGGCAACCGTGGAAATTGCCCGGGTTGCCCAGGAAATCATGCGCGATGACCGTCTCGTCCCGGCACCGCAGCCTGAACTGATCAACTATGTGCCGCACGCTCCCGAAGTGCAGATCAAGAGCCGCGTCATATCCGTCTATGGCGCAGTGTCCGAAGGTGCGGGCTATTCCATCGTCACGCTCTCGCGCGGCGCCATGGATGGTCTCGAAGTCGGTCACGTGCTGGCGTTGTCGCGAGCCGGTGCGCAACTAAGCAACCGTTTCCAGGATCAGCAGGAAACTTACCAGCTGCCGGATGAGCGTTATGGTCTGGTATTTGTTTTCCGGGTGTTCGAACACGTTGCCTACGCGCTGGTGATGAACGTCAACCGGCCAGTGGTCAGCGGCGATCTGGCGGCGACTCCCTGAGACCACTGCGCACATGACCGCGCCTGACGCGGAACTGCGTGATTGGCTGCGACTGGCGCTGACGCCGGGTGTCGGCAGCGTGGCCCAGCGCAGGTTGCTGGCCGCTTTTGGTCTGCCGCAGCAGATTTTCGCCAGCAGCTTGAGTGCCTTGCGCGGCGTTGTCGAAGCGGCCTGTGCCGAGCGGCTGCTGTGCCGCGATGACGCGATCGAAGCCGGCATTGACAGCGCCCTGGCCTGGGCATCCGAACCGGGAAACCGCATCTTGACGCTGATCGATGCCGCCTATCCGCAGGCTTTGCTCGACAGCGCCGATCCCCCTGTCCTGCTTTACGCCAAGGGGCGTACGGAATTGCTCAACCGTCCGGCGTTGGCCATGGTTGGCAGCCGCAATGCCACTGCGCAGGGCGAGGCCAATGCAGCGGCCTTTGCCACCACATTCGCGGCGGCCGGTCTGACCGTTGTCAGTGGCATGGCTCTGGGCATAGATCGCGCTGCCCATCAGGGTGCCCTGTCGGCAGGTTCGTCCGCAGTGGCAGGTTCGACCATTGCCGTGATCGGTACCGGCGCCGACCGCATCTATCCGGCGCGCAATCACGAACTGGCGCGGCAGATTGCCGTGGAAGGGCTGATCATCAGCGAGTTTCCGCTGGGTACGCCGCCCTTGACGGCCAATTTCCCACGTCGTAACCGGTTGATTGCCGGATTGTCCCTGGGCTGTCTGGTGGTTGAGGCCGCTGCGCGCAGCGGCTC
This sequence comes from Sterolibacterium sp., assembly GCA_019105045.1. Classification (GTDB taxonomy): domain Bacteria; phylum Pseudomonadota; class Gammaproteobacteria; order Burkholderiales; family Rhodocyclaceae; genus Sterolibacterium. Next base: position 14,064 of record JAHRWT010000057.1, on the reverse strand, counting down.
GCTGATTACCGCACGGCTGGCGGCCGAAGCGGGCCGTGAAGTGTTCGCCATCCCCGGTTCCATCCATTCGCCGTTGGCCAAAGGCTGTCATCAGTTGATCAAGCAAGGGGCCAAACTGGTCGAATCGGCGCAGGACGTGCTTGAGGAACTGACCTGGCAGAGCCGGCTTGCGCCGGCAAGCAAAGTGCCGACGGCCGAAAGCGCAGTGGCCAGGAAAGCAGCGGCCCCTGCCGCTGTCGAGGGGGGCGGGGATGCCGAGAGTGGTGAGGATGCCGATACCGCACGGCTGCTCGATCAGCTCGGTTTTGATCCCTGTACGCTGGATCAACTGGTTGAGCGTAGCGGCTTGACGACAGACGCGCTTCTTGCCATCCTGCTGCAACTTGAACTGGATGGACGGCTTGCCAGTCTGCCTGGTGGCCGCTACCAGCGTCTGGCAAAACAAAAACATCCGCACGGTACGTGACAGCAAGCGATAACAGAGCAGACACCCAGCAATTCACCCGGACCGACCAGCAACATGTTCGACATTCTCGTCTATCTTTTTGAGACCTATGCCCAGCCGGGAATTTTTCCGGCTTCTGGCGTATTGATGCGCAAACTTTCGGCGGTCGGCTTTGAGCAGGAAGACATTTCGGCTGCCCTGGAATGGCTGTCCGGTCTGGAAAATCTGGCTGAGGAAGACTTTCACCCGCATTCGCAGCCGGCCTTGCGCGAAGCCCGGCCCGTGCGTATCTACTGCGACCAGGAGATCGCCAGACTGCCGGTCGAATGCCGTGGTTTCCTGGGTTTCCTCGAAACAGCCGGGGCCATCGATGCCGTTTTGCGTGAAATCATTATCGAGCGTGCCATGGTGTTGCGTGATGCCAGTGTGCCGCTGGCCAAGCTGAAAATCATAGTGCTGATGGTCTTGTGGCGGCGTCATCCGGCCATGGAGTCGCTCGACACGTTATTGCTTGAAGAACTGCTGGCTGCCGAAGACAGCGCGCCTGTCCTGCATTGAGGCGGCTGACCATCTTGCCCATTCTGCCCGTCTTGCCAGTAGTTGCCGGCTGCGCTTATGATGCCGCGCTTTCGCTGGCCCGAATTTCTGAAATTCATTCCCGCCCATGAGCAAACAGCTGATCATCGCCGAAAAGCCTTCCGTCGCCCAGGACATCGCCCGGGCGCTGGGGGGGTTCACCAAGCAAGGCGATTATTTCGAAAGCGAGCATTACGTGCTCTCTTCGGCCATTGGTCATCTGCTTGAACTTACCGTGCCCGAGGAATATGAAGTCAAGCGCGGCAAATGGTCCTTCACCCATTTGCCGGTCATTCCGCCGCAGTTCACACTGAACCCGATCGACAAGACCGCCGATCGTCTGAAGTTGCTCACCCGTCTCATCAAGCGCAAGGATGTCGCCGGTCTCATCAACGCCTGTGATGCGGGCCGCGAAGGGGAGCTGATTTTCCGTTACGTTGCCCAGCACGCCAAAACCGACAAGCCGGTGCGTCGCCTGTGGCTGCAGTCGATGACCCAGGGGGCGATCCGCGACGGCTTTGCCCATTTGCGAACGGATGCCGAAATGCTGCCGTTGGCCGACGCCGCCCGCTGCCGTTCGGAAGCCGACTGGCTGATCGGCATCAACGGCACACGCGCCATGACGGCCTTCAACTCCAAGGAAGGCGGTTTTCACAAGACGCCGGTCGGTCGTGTGCAAACGCCCACGCTCGCCATTCTCGTCGAGCGCGAGGAAAAGATCCGCAATTTCCAGTCGCGCAATTACTGGGAAGTCGAAGCCGAATTCGCAGCGCTGGCCGGCACATACCGCGGCCGCTGGTTCGACGAAAAATTCAAAAAATCAGACGATGAACACGCCCGCGCCGAACGCCTGTGGGATGCCAGCCGCGCCCAGGCGCTGCGCCAGAAATGTCTGGGTAAACATGGCACGGTCGAGGAAGAGAGCAAACCGGCCACCCAGCTCGCTCCGCAGCTCTTCGATCTGACTTCACTGCAGCGCGAAGCCAATGGCCGTTTCGGCTTTTCTGCCAAGGCCACACTCGGCCTGGCGCAGGCGCTGTATGAAAAGCACAAGGTGCTGACCTACCCGCGTACCGATTCGCGCTGCCTGCCCGAGGATTACATCGGCAACGTCAAGGAAACCATGGAAGTTTTCGGCGGCACGCCCTACGGCCCCTTTGCCGGCGAAATCCTGAAAAACGGCTGGGTGCACCCGAACAAGCGCATTTTCAATAACGCAAAAATTTCCGATCACTTCGCCATCGTGCCCACGGCGCAGACGCCGAAAAGCCTTTCCGAGCCAGAGCAGAAACTCTACGACCTGGTCGTCAAACGTTTTCTGGCGATTTTCTACCCGGCCGCCGAATACAACGTCACCACCCGCATCACCCGCGTCGAGGGCGAGCCGTTCAAGAGCGAAGGCAAGGTGCTGGTCTCTCCCGGCTGGCTCACGGTATATGGCAAGGAAGCCCAGACCGACAGCGATGAGAAAGGCGAAAAAAACAGCCCGCAACTGGTGCCGGTGCAAAAAGACGAGCGGGTCTGGAGCAACGACATCGAGGTGAAGGCGCTGGCCACCAAGCCCCCGCCGCGCTTTTCCGAAGCCACCTTGCTGTCTGCCATGGAAGGCGCGGGCAAGCTGGTCGATGACGAGGAGCTGCGCGAAGCCATGTCGGCACGCGGTCTGGGCACGCCGGCCACCCGTGCGGCGACCATCGAAGGTCTGCTGCAGGAAGAATACATCCACCGCAATGGCCGTGAATTGCAGCCGACGGCCAAGGCGTTTTCGTTGCTGTTCGCGCTTTCCCGGTTGGGCGTGGATGAACTGCGTTCACCGGAGCTCACGGGTCATTGGGAATACAAGCTCAAACAGATGGAATCCGGAGCGCTGGCGCGTGACGAATTCATGAACCACATTCGCGTCCAGACCGAGAAAATGGTCGAGCGCATCAAGCATGGCGAGTTTCCCGACGAAGCTTTCCGTACCTTGCAGGCGCCGTGTCCCCGCTGTGGCGGCGTGATGCAGGAGAACTACAAGAAATTCCAGTGCAAGAAATGTGACTACGCGTTGTGGAAAGTGGTGGCTGGCCGCCAGTATGAACCCGAGGAAATCGAGGAATTGCTGACCCAGCGAACGATCGGCCCGCTGCAGGGGTTTCGCAGCAAGATGGGTCGGCCTTTCGCCGCCGTCATCCGTCTGAAGGACGATCATCAACCCGAATTCGATTTCGGCAACAACGAGGCTGAAGGCGAGGAAGCCGATTTCACTGGCCAGACGTCGTTGGGTTGTTGTCCGAAATGTGGCGGGCAGGTGTTCGAGGGGCCAATGGCCTATGTCTGCGAAAAATCCGTGGGAGCGGCCAAAACCTGCGATTTTCGCTCCGGCAAGATCATTCTCCAGCAACCCATCGAGCGCGCGCAGATGCAGAAGCTGCTGGAAACCGGCAAGACCGATTTGCTCAAGGAATTTGTTTCTTCCCGCACGCGGCGCAAGTTTTCCGCCTATCTGGTGCGCGGCAAGGACGGCAAGGTCGGCTTTGAGTTTGAAGCACGCTCGGCCAAGGCGGGGACCCGTACGGCGACCGGTGCCGACAAGACTGCGGCGGCTGACGAAAAATCAGCCACCAGGGCAGCCGGTAAAACTGCGAGCAAGGCCGCGCCGAAAGCCGTTGCCAGGGCGAAGACCAAAACGGTCACGCACAAGAAAACCTGACAGTCTGCCGGCGCAATCGGCGCACTGGCACGTTGGCTCAGTGCTGCGCTTCTGCCGCTTCAAACTGCAGGCCATGCAGATGGCTGTACAGACCGCCTTGCGCCAGCAAGTCGCGATGGCGCCCTTGTTCGATGATACTGCCGCGTTCCAGCACGACGATGTGATCGGCGTGTTCGATGGTCGATAGGCGGTGGGCGATGACCAGCGTGGTGCGGCCCTGGATCAGCTCCGCCAGGGCGGCTTGAATCAGGCGTTCGGATTCGCTGTCCAGCGCCGAAGTGGCTTCATCAAGGATCAGGATGGGCGCATTCTTGAGGAAGGCGCGGGCAATGGCAATGCGCTGACGCTGGCCGCCGGAAAGTTTGACGCCGTTTTCGCCGACGATGGTCTGCAGTCCTTGCGGCATCTGCTGGATGAATTCCCAGGCATTGGCGGCCTGTGCTGCGGCGATGATTTCGGTTTCTGTTGCCGCCACGGCATCACCATAGGCGATGTTTGCCGCCACGGTGTCGTTGAACAGTACCACCTCCTGACTGACCAGGGAAATCGCCGCCCGCAGGCTGCTCAAGCGCAGATCCTGCACATCGATGCCGTCGATCAGGATACGCCCCTCATCGACGTTGTAGAAGCGTGGCAGGAGAGCGGCCAAGGTCGTCTTGCCGCTACCCGAGGGGCCGACCAGGGCCACCGTATGGCCGGCGGGAATCTCCAGGTCAATCTGCTGCAAGGCCGCGCGGGCGGCCTCCTGGTAGGTGAAGCTGACCTGCTCAAAGCGCAGGGTGTGGCTTTGTCCGCTGGGCAGTTGTTGTTTGCCTTCGTCGGCTTCGGGGATTTGATCGAGCAGGGAAAACACGTTTTCTGCCGAAGTCAGGCCGCGTTGCAGGGGCGCGTTCATTTCCGTCAATCGCTTGACCGGCGCCAGCAGCATCAGCATGGCGGTCATGAAGGCAACGAAACCGCCGACGGTGGTGTGGTTTTCCAGTGAATGTAGCAGGGCGAAATAAATGATCACCGCCAGTGCCATGGCCGAAGCGATGTGAGTCAGCGGCGAAGTGGCCGCGGCAGCGATGGCTTCACGCATGGCGGCCACGCGGAATTCATTGCCGGCGGCCTCAAAGCGCTGGGCTTCATAACGCTGACCGCCAAAGACCTTGACCACTTTGTGCGCGCCCAGGGTTTCTTCCAGAATGTGCGAAATCTGCGCCATGGCGTTGTAGCCGCGCCGCGTGGCCTTGCGCAGCCGCTTGCCGAACTGGCGCACCACGGCGACGATCAACGGGCCGACCGACAGCGCAATCAGCGTCAATTGCCAGTTGTAATAAAGCATGTAGGCCAGCAGGCCGATGATGGTCAGGCTGTCGCGCACGATGGAGGTCAGCACCACCGTGGCCGCACTGGTGAAATCGGTGACGCCATAGGTGACGCGTGAAATCAGCGCGCCGGAGGATTGGTCATCGTAATAGCGGGTGGGCAGACTGAGCAGGCGATCGAACATCTGCCGGCGCAGGTCCATGATCAGGCGGTTGGTCACCCAGGCCATGGCATAGGACGAGAAAAAGGTGAGCAGGCCGCGCACCACAAAAATGCTGACCAGCGCCAACGGAATCAGATACAGCTCGCTTTTCGCACCCGGCATGAAACCCTTGTCGAGCAGCGGTTTCATCAGCATCGGGAACAATGGCTCGGTCAGGGCCGTCAGTGCCATGCCCAGAATGGCCAGACCAAAGGCGCGGCGGTAAGGGCGGATATAACCAAGCAGGCGCAGATACAGGGCGCGGTTGCTCATGGCCGAAGGCGCGACGATGGCAGTGGCGGGTGAATTCATGAGCTGGTGAAGGCCGCGATCAATGGGCAAAATTGCTGAAGCGGTGGATTATCCTAGAAACCGTAGTTGGACGCCTTCGAGAGTGCAATTTCCGGGCCGCCTGGCAAGGCGCGACGAGACGCATGGCCGCTCCCTGCAACGAGGAGCAACGCGGCCAGGCGGCCCGGAAATTGTGCTATCGATGGCGTAGTGCTCTCAGCCATCCGGTAAAGCTTGCTTTGGCCCCGATTCCCAACGCAGTAGCAGGGTTCGAGGCCAGAGGCAGCGGTCAACTACGGTTTCTAGGATTATGCCACGCGGCCGTTAGTCCGATCAGACGATGAGTCATCCACAGCATGGTGCAAGGATTCGCGGGTTTACCGTCATCAGTACAAATGGATTGCATCAATACAGAAAGCGAGGAGCTGCATGAGCACGGAACAAACTACCTATGATGTCATCGTTGTCGGCTCCGGTTCGGGCGCCATGCTCAGCGCCGCCCGCGCTCATGATCTGGGCTTGTCGGTACTGATGGTGGAAAAAAGTGACAAATACGGCGGCACTTCGGCCGTCTCCGGTGGCGCGGTGTGGATTCCCAACAACAGCCAGATGCAGATCAAGGACAGCCACGAAGAAGCGCTGACCTACCTCAAGGCTGCCACCCAGGGACTGGTTGCCGAAGATCGTCTGCTGGCCTATCTGGAAAGCGCGCCGCAGATGGTGGAATACATCAACGGCAACATGGCGCTGCAGTACTTCCCCTGTCATCGTTATCCCGATTATTACCAGCATCTGCCGGGTTCCAAGCCGGGTGGGCGGACCATGGAACCGATGCTGTTCGATGCCGCCTTGCTGGGCGATGAATTCGCCCATCTGCGCATGTCCTATAGCGGCACCCTGCTGATGGGCAAGGCCAGCATGACGGCCACTGAAGCCCACGTGATGCTGGCCAAGGAACCGGGATGGATGCTGCAGGTGATGAAGACGCTGGGCCGTTATTACCTCGATCTGCCCTGGCGCTTCAAGAGCAAGCACGACCGCAGACGCGGACTGGGCAACGCCATGGCCGCCGGCCTGCGCCACGCCTTGCTGGAGCGCAAGGTACCGCTGTGGCTGAACACGCCGTTCGAAGATCTGGTGCTGGAAGGCCCGCGTGTAACCGGCATCGTCGTCAAACGCAACGGCCAGACGCTGACCCTGACCGCCCGCCGGGGCGTGATTTTCGGCGCCGGTGGTTTTGAACGCAATCAAGCCATGCGCGACCAGTATCTGCCCAAGCCAACCAATGCCGCCTGGAGTGCGACCCCGCCGCACAACACGGGGGATACCCTGCGTGCAGCCATGAAGATCGGCGCCAAGACCGAGCTGATGGACTGGGCCTGGTGGGTGCCCTCCATCCACGTGCCGGGCGAGCCGGCGCAAACAGGCTTGTTTGCCGAGCGCAACCTGCCCGGCTGCGTCGTGGTCAATGGCAAGGGCGAGCGCTTCGTCAATGAAGCCTCACCCTATCTGGAATTCGGCGCCGCAATGTACGAAAACCACGCCAAGACTGGCACCGGCGTACCCGCCTGGCTGATCTTCGATGGCAAGTTCCGCTACAACTATCCGATGGGGCCGCTGATGCCCAGTCAAATCCAGCCCGACCGCAAATCCTGGTTGGGCAAGGTGTATTGGAAAGCCGACACTTTGGACGAATTGGCCCAGCAAATCGGTGTCGATGCCGCCGGCCTGAAGAAAACCGTTGAACTCAACAACCAATATGCGCAAGCCGGCAAGGATCAGGACTTCAACAAGGGCGATAGCGTATTCGATCGCTACTACGGCGACTACAACGTCAAACCCAATCCCTGCGTCGGCCCCATTGCCAAGGCGCCTTACTACGCCATGCGCGTCGATGCCGGTGATATCGGCACCAAAGGCGGCCTGCTCACCGACAAGGACGCCCGCGTGCTGAACGAAGCCAATCAGCCCATCGAAGGCCTGTACTGCATCGGCAACAACTCGGCTTCCGTCATGGGCAAAGCCTACCCCGGCGCCGGCGGCACCCTCGGCCCCGCCATGACTTTTGGCTTCCGGGCAGCCAATCACCTGGCGGCGCAATCGAAGTAAAGCAATGCACTGGCCGGGGGCATCCATCCCCCGCCATTGCCACATTCTCTCTGGCAATCCAGTGGTCTTGGCGAACAAGGCCACGTCTGGCAAGCTCTTGAGCCCGGACGGCAGAACAGGTTGACCCCACGGAAATCCACAACGCCGGCATCATCGGCGAAGCGGTGGACCTGAACCTCAAACACCTGGGCGCCGCCCTGTCTGACCGGCTCAAGCACACGTGCTTCTGCTGCGTCGCCGCGTCGTGGAATTACGCCCCGGGTGTTGGCCTGCATCAAGAACCACAACTTCGGCCTGGAAGTGCCCTGCCGCTTCGGCTCGGCCAACCGCATCTATCCCGGGCTTCATCGTGCAAGTGGATGATGGCCACGGCCACGGCCCGGACGCCCCGCTGAATCTGATCGTCGAGATCAAGGGCTACTGGCGCAAGGACGCCAAGGAGAAGAAATCCACCATGGGCACCGACTGGATTCCCGGTGTGAACCATCTCGGCACGCACGGCCGCTGGGCCTTCGCCGAGTTCGGTGACGTCTACGAAATGCAGGACGACTTTGCCGAAAAGGTGCAGGCAGGGTTCGAAAAGATGTTGAAGGGCGTGAGTTCATGAAATTGCAGTTTCCTGCACATGTTGACAGAATATGTATAGAAAAACATAAAATATGAACACATTGAAGCGATAGCTTAAGGGAATCGTACTTTCGTGAACATGTCCACGCCCATTCCGCCGCTGGAACAGCTCGACCCGTCGCGGTTCGAGACCACCCCCATCCTCAAGCAACTGGTCGCCGCGCACCGCGCGCTGGCCGGGCTCAAGGGCGTGGCCGGCTCGATGCCGAACCAGGGTATCCTGCTCAACACCCTGGCCCTGCAGGAAGCCAAGGACAGTTCCGAAATCGAAAACATCATCACCACCCACGATGAGCTGTTCCGCGAAGTGGCGCAGGACCAAACCACCACCCCCGCCGCCAAGGAGGTGGCGCGCTATAGCCACGCCCTGCGCATCGGCTTCGATGCCGTGCGCGAATCCGGTTTGCTCACCGGCAACCAGATCGTCGCGATCCAGGCCGGGCTGGAAAAAAACCGTGCCGGCTACCGCAAGCTGCCCGGCACCGTGCTCAAGAGCAACACTGGCCGCGTGATCTATACGCCGCCCTCCCCCGAAGTGCTGCCGCAATTGATGTCCGATCTGGAGCGTTTCATCAATGACACCACCCCATTCGAAGCCGACCCGCTGGTCAAGATGGCGTTGATCCACCATCAGTTCGAGAGCATCCACCCGTTCTATGACGGCAACGGCCGCACTGGCCGCATCATCAACGTGCTTTACCTGGTCAAGCAGGGCCTGCTCGACAGTCCCGTGCTCTACCTCAGCCGCGCCATCGTGCGCAGCAAGCTCGACTATTACCGCCTGCTGCAGGCCGTGCGCGAACAGGACGCCTGGGAGGATTGGGTGCTCTATCTTCTGCGTGCCGTGGAGCTGACCGCCACCGAGGGCATCGCCACCATCGAGGCCATCAAGGCCGCCATGATGGACTACAAGCACCGCATCCGCGCCGACCACAAGTTCTACAGCCAAGACCTCATCAATAACCTGTTCTCGCACCCCTACACCAGGATCGAATTCCTGTGCCGCGACCTGAAGATCGGTCGCATCACCGCCGCCCGCTATCTCGACGCGCTGGCTGCCGACGGTTTTCTGCGCAAGCACAAGGTTGGCCGTTCCAATTACTACATCAACATCTCGCTGTTTAAAATCCTGGCCGGCGAGCTCGACACGCCATTGCGCTGAACCGCACGCCCGCGATCAACTGCATGTCTCGGCGGTCACACCCGAGTCGGAATTTCTGGCGGACTTGCTGCAGAAGTAGCGCCATGCGTCTTGGTGGCGTCAAGCGGCGCCAAGTCTGCGGTGTCGATCCCACAAACGATGGGTGTCGCGCTTTCCTCAGGCGTTGCAGCGCAAGCCTGTATTGTCCATCAGCCGACGCAGCAGGCCCATGAAGGCCAGTGACCAGGCGGTGAGGGCGATGTAGAAGAAGATGCGGGGCAGGGGTTCGAGAAAAGGAAAGCCCATGGCGGTGATCATTTGTTCGGTGCTGACGGCATACATGCCCAGCGGGAAAACCGCGCCCCAGTAGAGGGGATCGTAGCTCAGCGGGAAGCGGCGGGCGAGGTAGCGCCAGATGGCAAGAATCAGCAACATGGGTATCCACCAGCTGCCAGTGGCCCAGTAGAAGACGGTGAAGCCTTTGATGAAGGGCAGCAGCGAGGTCAGAAAAGGCGCATCCGGTGCGTTGATGATCAGCAGCGAGCCGGCCAGGGTGGAGATGGCCATGGCACCCATGTTGATCCAGTAGGGCGGGGCCAGGTCGCCGGGCGAGAAGGCAAAGAAAGTGTAACGGTAGAAGATCAGCGACATCATCCAGATGTAGAGCATGCCGCCCCACAGCCACATCGACAGGGCAAGAAAGTTGATTTCCAGACGCCAGGGTTGGTCGGCATGGCTGGCAATCAGCGCGCCCAGTACGGCGATGGATTGGGTGGCGACCACGGCCAGCAGCCAGGCGCCGCTGATGCCGTGGGCCAGATCGGGTTTGTGCTGTTTGATGGTGAAGCCGGCAAAAATCGTATAGGTCAGCGTCAGCCACAGCACGATGGCCAGGCCCCACAGGCCAGTGGCCGCGCGGTAATCTGACCAGAGCAGAATGAACTGGCTGCCAAGAATGCTGGTGGCGGCCACGCTGGTGAAGAAGCCCGGCCCGCGCAGATGGTCGATCATGTCGGCCCAGAAATACCGTGGATAGCGCCAGATGCGCAGCCCGGTCATCAGCCAGAGTATGCCGTAAGCCAGCAGGTTGAAGGCGAACAGCAGCCAGGCCAGCGTCTCGAAACCGTGCAGCAGGGCAGCCAGTGAAACGATGCCGGTGGCCATCACCAAACCGAAGTAGGCGGGTGAAAGCCCGGCCAGTACGCTGGCAGCATGAGGACACGGCGTGGCAGATTGCTCGGGCATGGCAGTCTCCGGCAAGTGATGCGGGGCAGGCCAGTTTAGCAAGTGGCAGGGCCTGTGCCCAAGTTGGGGACGATAAGGCCAATGCTATAATTTCCTGTTGATTTTTCAGGATTTCAGCGGGCCATTCCGTTTACCCATGCAGTTGTTTGCCCTCGGCATCAATCACCATACCGCGCCACTGGATGTGCGGGAACAGGTGGCATTCCAGCCGGACAGCCTGCCGCAGGCGCTCAATGAACTGGTGCGCGAGCGGCAACTGCGCGAGGCGGCGATCCTGTCGACCTGCAATCGCACCGAGATCTATTGCTCGGCCACCCGGCCTGACGATGTGGCGCGGACCGCCGACTGGCTGGCGCGTTACCATGCCCTGCCGCTGGAAAGGCTGCAACCCTATCTGTACAGTCTGCCGCAGCAGGATACCGTGCGCCACATGTTCCGCGTGGCCAGCGGGCTGGATTCCATGGTGCTGGGCGAGCCGCAGATTCTCGGCCAGATGAAGCAGGCGGCCCGCGTTGCCGAAGAAGCCGGCACGCTCGGCACCTTGCTGGGCAAGCTGTTCCAGCGTTCCTTTGCCGTGGCCAAGGAAGTGCGCTCGACCACGGCCATCGGCGCCAACATCGTTTCCATGGCCGCAGCGGCTGTGCACCTGTCGGAGCGGATTTTCGAGAGAATCGCCGATCAACAGATACTGTTCATCGGCGCGGGCGAGATGATCGAGCTGTGCGTCGCCCATTTTTCCGGCTGCCAGCCCAAGCGTCTGACCATTGCCAATCGCAGCACCGAGCGGGCCGCCCAGCTGGTCAAGCGTTTCAACGCCGATGCCATGCGGCTGGATGAAGTGCCGCAGCGGTTGGCCGACTACGATATCGTGGTGTCCTGCACCGCCAGTCCGTTGCCGGTGATCGGCCTGGGAACCGCAGAGCGCGCGCTCAAGGCACGCCGCCACCGGCCGATGGTGATGGTCGACCTGGCCGTGCCGCGCGACATCGAACGTGAAATCGGTGAGCTGGACGATATTTTTCTGTACACCCTCGATGATCTGGGCAAGATCGTTGAAGGTGGGCTGGAGTCCCGCCAGGCCGCCGTGGTGGAAGCCGAAGGCATCATCGATTCCTGTGTTGCCAGCTTCCTGCACTGGATGGCGTCGCGCGAAGCCGTGCCGGTGATTCGCGCATTGCGTGATGCAGCTGAACGCGCCCGCCGGCACGAGCTGGAAAACGCCTGCAAGCAACTGGCCCGGGGCGATGATCCGCAGAAAGTGCTGGAGGTTTTTTCGCACGGGCTGACCAACAAGCTGCTGCACCCGCCAACGCATGCCCTCAACCAGGCCGAAGGCGAAGACCGCAAGCAGCTGGTTCACACGCTGTCACGCATTTACCGTTTGCATTCCGAAGATTAGCTGCCGCTGCCGGCAAGTCCGGGCCGTTCGTGCCTGGTTGCCGCTTCTGGCGCTGTTGGCGCTATTAACGCTGTTCCTCGCGTTTCCGGGTAAAACCAATGAAAACCAGCATTCGCCAAAAACTTGACAGCCTGGCCGAGCGCCTCGGCGAACTCGATCTGTTGCTTGGCGAGGAAAATGCCACCCGCGACATGGCGGCATACCGCAAGCTCTCACGCGAACATGCCGAAGTCAGCGAAGTGGTCAGCCTATATGACGAATACCGCAAACTTGAAGCCGACCGGCGCGCTGCCGAGCAGCTGTTGATGGATGCGGAAATGAAAGCGCTGGCCGAAGAGGAAGTCCAGCGCTGTGACGCCGCCTTGCGGCACACCGACAGCGCGCTGCAAAAAGCCTTGCTGCCGGTTGATCCCAATGATGAACACAATCTTTTTCTGGAAATCCGCGCCGGCACGGGGGGGGATGAATCGGCGCTGTTCGCTGCTGATTTGCTGCGCATGTATACGCGCTATGCCGAGCGGCAGCGCTGGCAGGTCGAAATCATTTCCGCCCATGAATCCGAGCTGGGCGGCTATCGTGAAGTGATTGCCCGCATCAGTGGGCAGGGCGCCTATTCAAAACTCAAGTTCGAATCGGGTGGCCATCGCGTGCAGCGCATACCGGTCACCGAGACCCAGGGGCGCATCCATACGTCAGCCTGTACCGTCGCCATTCTGGCCGAGGCCGACGCCCTGGCGGAAATCGACCTCAACCCGAACGACCTGCGCATCGATACTTTCCGCGCTTCGGGCGCAGGCGGTCAGCACGTCAACAAGACCGACTCGGCGGTGCGCATCACCCATCTGCCCAGCGGACTGGTTGTCGAATGCCAGGATGACCGCTCGCAGCATCGCAACAAGGCGCAGGCGATGGCCGTGCTGGCGGCCCGGCTGAAGGACAGACAGGCGCGCGAGCAGCAGGCCAAGGTCGCTTCCGAACGCAAAAGCCTGATCGGCAGCGGCGACCGTTCCGAGCGCATCCGCACCTACAACTTTCCGCAGGGCCGCGTGACCGACCATCGCATCAACCTGACGCTGTACAAGATCGAAGCCATCATGCATGGCGATCTTGACGAGCTGATCGATGGCCTCGTCGCCGAGCATCAGGCCGAACTGCTGGCGGCGTTGAGCAATGGGGACTGAGTTGCCCGCCGTTGCGCAAATTGGCGACCTGCTGCAGGTGGCCGCGCAACAGATCGGCCGGCGCGAGGCGCGTCTGCTGTTGCAGGAGGTGGCTGGCCTGACGGCCAGCGCACTGCTTGCTCATCCCGAACAGCCGCTCGATGCAGCGCAGGTGCAGGCTTACCGGGCACTCGTCGAACGTCGCCAGCGTGGGGAACCCATCGCCTATCTGCTGGGACGGCGGGAATTCTATGGCCGTGATTTTGCTGTCGCTCCCGGCGTGTTGATTCCACGCCCGGAAACCGAGCTGCTGGTCGAACGCGCGCTGTTCAGGATCAACGGTCTGACGGCGCCGAAAATACTTGATCTGGGCTGTGGCAGCGGCTGCATCGGCATCACCCTGGCGCTGGAGCGGCGCGATGCACAGGTCTGTGCGCTGGATGCGTCGAGCGCAGCGCTTGCCATCAGCCAGCGCAATGCACAAGTGCTGGCGGCCAGGCTCGAATTTCTGGCCAGCGACTGGTTCAGTGCGCTGCACATCGGCCATGCCGGCGAGCGTTATGACTTGATCGTCAGCAATCCGCCGTATATCGCCGCTGCCGATCCGCATCTGCGCCAGGGCGATCTGAATTTTGAGCCGATCGAAGCGCTGGCCAGTGGTGTGACCGGTCTGGACGCCCTGCGCCATATCATCACCGCCGCGCCGGTCTGGTTGCGCCCCGGGGGCTGGCTGTTGCTCGAGCACGGCTACGATCAGGCGGCTGCGCTGCGGCAGTGCTTGCTGGCCACAGGTTTTGAGGAGATCGAACAATCCCGCGACCTGGCCGGTATCGTGCGGGTTTCAGGCGGCCGCTGGCCGGCACGGC
>JAHRWT010000003.1 GCA_019105045.1 Sterolibacterium sp. | reverse complement strand
ATTGGAATGCGCTGGCCCAGGCCGGCGAGGCAGACGCCTTGTCGATCGAATACACTCGCCTGTTCGATGTCGGCGGCGCCGACGGCCCACCCTGCGCCCTGAATGCCGGTGCCGCCAAGGGCGATGCCCGCATGAGTCTGCTGGAAGAACTGGTGCGTTTCTACAATTACTTCGGGTTGACCGCTGCGGGTACCGAAGCCAACGAACTGCCCGATCACTTGACCACGCAGATGGAGTTCATGCACTACCTGATCTTCAGCGAACTCGAGGCCAAGGCAACCGGGGAGGCCGAATCCGCAGGTGATTTCATCCGCGCTCAGCGTGATTTCATCAACCACCATCCATCCACCTGGATTCCCCAGCTCAATGCCAACCTCAAAAAGAGCAAGGCTTCTCCTTACTACCAGGCGCTGGGTGAATTGATGGCGCAATTCATACAGCTGGAGCAGCGCCTGCTGGAAAACAAGGTTGCCCATCTGCCGCCGCCCACGCCGCATCCGGTGGTGGAAGGTAATGATGAGGGCTATACCGGGGCCCAGGCGCAGGGCATGGATGCGCCGACTTCGGTGATCACCATCCATCGCAAGCCGGCAACGCAGAAGGCCAGTACCCCTCACTGAAACGGCTTGTCGTAGCCTGCCCCTGCGGCTGGCGACAAACAGCATCCCTGTCCGGGTCAGTACCCGGCAGGGATTTCTGCTTTCTGGCGCTGCCAGACGCAGTTCATGGCTACTGCCGCTGTCGGCAGGCTGCTAGAATCTGCGCTTTCATCCGTTTTACCTCCAGGTCATCTGCATCGTCATGAACAGCGCCGAAATTCGTCAGAAATTCCTTGATTACTTTGCCGCCAAGGAGCATACCGTGGTGGCTTCCAGTTCGTTGGTGCCGGGCAATGATCCCACCCTGCTGTTCACCAACTCCGGCATGGTGCAATTCAAGGATGTATTTACCGGCAAGGACCAGCGCAGCTATTCCCGGGCGACTTCCTCACAGCGCTGCCTGCGCGCGGGGGGCAAGCACAACGATCTGGAAAACGTCGGCTATACCGCCCGTCACCACACGTTTTTCGAGATGCTCGGCAATTTCAGCTTTGGTGATTACTTCAAGCGCGATGCCATCCATTACGCCTGGGAGCTGCTCACCAAAACTTATCAACTGCCGGCAGAGCGACTGTGGGTCACGGTGTATGCCGAGGACGACGAAGCCTACGACATCTGGGCGCAGGAAGTCGGTGTGCCGGTCGAGCGCATCATCCGCATCGGTGATAACAAAGGTGCACGTTATGCGTCGGACAACTTCTGGCAGATGGCGGACACTGGCCCGTGCGGACCGTGCAGCGAGATTTTCTACGATCATGGCGCGGAAATTCCCGGTGGGCCGCCGGGTTCGCCCGATGAAGATGGCGACCGTTACATCGAAATCTGGAATCTGGTGTTCATGCAGTTCAACCGTGATGAGGCGGGCGTGTTGCATCCACTGCCCAAGCCCAGTGTGGATACCGGCATGGGGCTGGAGCGTATCGCTGCGGTGCTGCAGCATGTGCACAGCAACTATGAAATCGATCTGTTCCAGCAGCTGATCAAGGCAGCCGCGCGCGAAACCCATTGCATGGCGCTCAGCAACAGCTCGCTGAAAGTGATTGCCGACCACATCCGCGCCTGTGCCTTCATGGTGCTCGATGGCATCATTCCCGGCTCTGATGGCCGGGGTTATGTATTGCGTCGCATCATTCGCCGCGCCATTCGCCATGGCTACCAGCTGGGGCAGAAAAAACCTTTCTTCCATCATCTGGTGAATGATCTGTGCCTGGCCATGGGCGAAGCCTATCCCGAGCTGATAACGGAAAAAGAACGAATTGCGGCCGTGTTGCGCCAGGAAGAAGAGCGCTTTGGCGAAACCATCGAACATGGCATGGATATCCTGGATGCTGCACTGGCCGCGCTCAAACCCGGCGCGCAGACGCTGGATGGCGAGACAGCGTTCAAGCTGTATGACACGCATGGTTTCCCGCTGGATCTGACGGCAGACATCTGCCGCGAGCGTGATGTTGCCGTGGATGAAGATGGTTTCCAGGCCGCCATGGAGCGTCAGCGCGAAATGGCGCGGGCCGCATCGAGCTTCAAGATGAAAGGCAGCGTCGATTACCAAGGCCAGATGACGCGCTTTCAAGGCTATGAAACGCTGACAACCGAAGCCAGCGTACTGGCGCTGTATCGCGAAGGCCAACGTGTAGACACGCTGCATACGGGCGAGGCGGGCATTGTCGTGCTCGATCGCACACCGTTTTACGCCGAGTCCGGCGGGCAGGTGGGCGATTGTGGCGAGTTGGTGGCCGGCGGTCTGTGCACCACGCTGTTTACCGTGCAGGATACCCAGAAGATCCAGGCCGAAGTGTTCGGTCATCAAGGTGTGCTCAAGGCTGGTTCGCTGGCGGTAGGCGATGTGCTCAGCGCACGGGTGAATACCGATTTGCGTCAGCGCACCCAGTGCAATCACTCGGTCACCCATTTGCTGCATGCCGCCTTGCGGCAAGTGCTGGGCAGCCATGTGCAGCAAAAAGGCTCGTTGGTGGATGCCCAGCGCACCCGCTTTGATTTTTCTCATCCGCAACAACTGAGTAATGAGGAAATCCGCCAGATCGAAGCACTGGTCAATCGTGAAATTCGCCGCAACGTGGCTGTTGGCGCACGCCTCATGCCTTACGACGAGGCAATCGCTGCGGGCGCCATGGCGCTGTTCGGCGAAAAATACGGCGACGAAGTGCGCGTCATCGGCATGGGCGAGTTTTCCACCGAATTGTGCGGCGGCACCCACGTGATACGCACCGGCGATATCGGCCTGTTCAAGATCATCAGCGAAGGCGGCGTGGCCGCCGGCATTCGTCGCGTTGAAGGCGTGGCGGGCGAAGGCGCCTTCGAATATGTCCAGCAGCTTGATCAACAGCTGGACGACATTGCCGCCCAGCTCAAGACCCCTGTGCATGAAGCCGCTACTCGCATTGCCGGCCTGCTGGAAGGCAGCCGCAGTCTGGAAAAGGAACTGGCCCGACTCAAATCAAGGCTGGCCGCCAGTCAAGGGGATGATCTGGCCAGCCAGGCGCTCGATCTCAAAGGCAGCAAGGTACTGGCCACCACGCTGGACGGGGCGGATGCCAAAGCCCTGCGCGATACCCTGGATCAACTGAAGAACAAACTGGGCAGCGCAGCCATCGTGCTGGGCAGCGTCAGCGATGGCAAAGTGACGCTGATCGCTGGTGTGACCAGCGACCTGCACGGCAAGCTCAAGGCGGGCGAACTGGTCAATGCCGTCGCTCAGCAGGTAGGTGGCAAGGGCGGTGGCCGCCCCGACATGGCGCAGGCCGGCGGTACACAGCCGGAAAATCTCGGCGCAGCACTGGCCTCGGTCAAGGCCTGGGTTGAACAGCGACTCTGAACTGAAAGGATGGACATGATCAAGGCCAAGGCGTCGCCCCCATCTTCATCCGCATCGCCATCTCCGTCTCTGTCTTCTGAAACAGCCTACACAGCCTCTCGCCCCTGTCGTCTGGCGGATGTGCCGCGCTGGGATGGCGAAGCCGCTGCACTGATCGTCGGCTTCGGTATTGCCGGTGCCTGTGCGGCACTGGAAGCCAGCGAAGCGGGGGCAGATAGCCTGATTTTCGAACTGGCGGCAGGCGCGGGCGGCAGCACGGCCATGTCCGGCGGCGAATTCTATTTCGGTGGTGGCGGCGGCACGCCAGTACAGCGGGCGCATGGCTTTGCCGACAGCACCGAGGATTTTCAGACATACATGCGGATGGCCGGTGGCCCCGGTGTGGATGTCGAGCGGGTGCGCGAGTTCGCCGAAAATGCACTGGCGCATTACGCCTGGTTGCAGGCGCAGGGGGTCCCCTTCAAGGGCACTTATCACCCTAGCCGCACGGTCGAGCCATTGACCGATGACACTTTGCTCTGGAGCGGCAGCGAAGCTGCCTGGCCGTTCAGCGCACACGCCAAGCCGGCGCCCCGGGGGCATGTCGTGCAACAGCAAGGCATGGGTGCGGGCAAGCTGCTGATGGAAATACTGGCGGCCCGCGTGGCCGAACGCAGCAATATCAGCGTGCATTGCAATACACGGGTGCTGGCTCTGATTGCCGATGCCGACAATCAGGTGCACGGTCTGGTCGTGCGCAGCGATGGCAAGGAACGTTTCTATCGCGCACGCAAGGGTGTCGTGCTGTGTGCGGGCGGTTTCGTCAGCAATGCCGACATGCTGCAGCGCTATGCACCGGC
>JAHRWT010000104.1 GCA_019105045.1 Sterolibacterium sp. | reverse complement strand
TCTTTGCTCAGCATGGCTTACCTATCCACTTCGCCAAACACGATGTCCATGGTGCCGATGATGGTCACGGCATCGGCAATCATGTGACCTTTGGCCATTTCATCCATGGCCGCCAGATGTACGAAACCGGCCGGACGCAGCTTCATGCGATAGGGCTTGTTGGCCCCGTCGGAAATCAGATAGACGCCGAATTCCCCCTTGGCATGTTCGATGCCGGCATAGACCTCACCAACCGGCACGTGCATACCTTCGCTGAACAGCTTGAAGTGATGGATCAACTCTTCCATGCCCGACTTCATTTTTGCGCGCGGCGGCGGCGCGACCTTGTAGTTATCGGTGATCACCGGACCGGGATTCTTGCGCAGCCAATCGACGCATTGCTTGATGATGCGCGTGGATTGGCGCATTTCCTCGATGCGCACCAGATAACGGTCGTAGCTGTCGCCCTCCTTGCCGACGGGAATATCGAATTCCAGACGGTCGTAGACTTCATAGGGCTGCTTGCGCCGCAGATCCCACTCGACACCGGAGCCGCGCAGCATGGGGCCGGTAAAACCCAACTGGATGGCGCGTTCGGGCGTCACCACGCCGATGCCGACCAGACGCTGCTTCCAGATGCGGTTGTCGGTGAGCAGGGTTTCGTACTCATCGACATAATGCGGAAAGCGATTGCAGAAATCCTCGATGAAATCGAGCAGCGAACCGCTGCGCGCTTCGTTCAGCCGCTTGACTTCGGCCGCATTCTTGAAGCGGTTGGCTTCATAACGCGGCATCACATCCGGCAGATCACGATAGACCCCACCCGGCCGATAGTAGGCACCGTGCATCCGCGCCCCGCAAACGGCTTCCATCATGTCGAAGATATCTTCGCGCTCGCGGAAGGTGTACAGCACCATGGCCATGGCACCAACGTCGATGCCGTGCGTGCCGATGCTCAGCAAGTGATTGTGGATGCGCGTCAGCTCATCGAACAGCACGCGGATGTACTGGGCGCGGATGGGCACTTCGATACCCAGCAGTTTTTCCACGGCCAGCACGTAAGGATGCTCGTTGATCAGCACTGGCGTGTAGTCCAGGCGATCCATATAGGGCAGTGCCTGGATCCAGGTTTTCTGCTCGGCCAGTTTTTCCGTGCCACGATGCAGCAGACCGATGTGCGGATCGGCGCGCACCACGACTTCACCATCGAGTTCCAGCACCAGACGCAACACCCCGTGTGCCGACGGGTGTTGCGGACCAAAGTTGAGAGTGTAGTTACGAATATCGCTCATGATTCCCGGCCCGACCTTCAGTCGCCGTAAGCCTCCTCGCGGATGATGCGCGGCGTGACTTCGCGCCGCTCGATGGTGACCGGCTGATAGACGACGCGCTGCTGGGCTTCGTCATAAATCATTTCGACATAGCCAGTCACCGGGAAATCCTTGCGGAAAGGATGGCCGATGAAACCGTAATCGGTGAGGATGCGGCGCAGATCCGGATGGCCATCGAACAGAATACCGTACAGATCGAAAGCCTCGCGCTCGAACCAATCGGCGCAGTTCCAGACCTTGATGAGCGAAGCCACTCGGGGAAAGTCGTCCTCTTCGGCAAACACCCGCAGCCGCAGCCGCCAGTTGTGCTTGATCGACATCAGCTGGCCAACCACGGCAAACCGCTTGCCCGTCCAGGCATGGGCCGTGCCCTCGCCATAAGTGGCGTAATCCACACCACACAGATCGATCAGCTGTTCGAAAGCCAGCGTCGAATCGTCGCGCAGCATCTGTGCCACCGCCAGGTAATCTTCGGCTGCCACTTCCAGCACCAATCCGTCACGCACACCATTGCTGGCGTCAAGCAAGGCCTTGATGCGACTGCCCAGTGCGTTCTGCAAACTTTCTCGCAACTTCTCCAGCTTGATACTCATGTTTCGTCGTCCTGTCAGCTACGGGCGATGGTATTGGTGCGGCGAATCTTGTTCTGCAGTTGCAGGATGCCGTAGAGCAGCGCTTCGGCCGTTGGCGGACAGCCCGGCACATAGACATCCACCGGCACGATGCGATCGCAGCCGCGCACCACGGAATAGGAGTAATGGTAGTAGCCGCCACCATTGGCACAGGAACCCATGGAAATCACCCAACGCGGCTCGGACATCTGGTCATACACCTTGCGCAGGGCCGGTGCCATCTTGTTGCACAACGTGCCGGCCACGATCATCACGTCGGACTGACGCGGACTGGGACGAAACATCACGCCGAAACGATCCATGTCGTACCGCGATGCGGCGGCGTGCATCATTTCAATCGCGCAGCAGGCCAAGCCAAACGTCATCGGCCACATCGAGCCGGTACGCGACCAGTTGATCAGCTTGTCAAGCGTGGTAGTGACAAAGCCTTCCTGGAAAACTCCTTCAATACTCATGACGCTTTCCTACTCCCAATCCAGGGCGCCCTTGGCCCAGGCAAAGACATAACCGATCAACAGAATGCCAAGAAACACCAGCATCTCGACAAAACCAAAGATCTTGATGCTTTCGCTGGCCACGATCTCCTTGAAAATCGATGCCCAGGGAAACAGGAAGGCGATTTCCAGATCGAAAATGATGAAGATGATGGCGATCAGGTAGAAACGCACATCAAATTTGATCCGCGCATCCTCGAATGCTTCGAAACCACATTCGTAAGGGGAAAGCTTTTCCGCGTAGGGTCGCCGGGGACCAAATATCCAGCCCATCAGGATGGGCACGACGCCCATGGCCAGACCAAGAAGAACGAATACAAAAACAGGAAGGTAATTTTCTAGCATGACCACCGCGCCTGCGCTGCCTGTTGTTTTTGTTACTGCCAGAAGAACCCGGAAAACCGCTGCGAGTGTTGCCGCGCAACAGCATACGCAACACGCCACCCTGCTCTTCTGACAACCCGACTGACCTTTGCCGATCAAGCGTAAAGCCGGTGCAACCCGGCCAATGAAACTTGTCTGGTGCCGACGGCGAGACTCGAACTCGCACAGCTTTCGCCACTACCCCCTCAAGATAGCGTGTCTACCAATTTCACCACGTCGGCGTTACTTGTCATTCCTGGCTGGCCACCCCGTATCAACCGCCATTTCAGCGACCGCCGGAGCCCAACCAAAGCCCGCGATTATACACAAGGACAACACGGTTTTTCAATGCGGAAGGCAGGAAATTTCAGCCTTGCCGGGTCACCTGCCGGCCCGCCGCATCGCAGCAAACTTACTTTGGCACCTCTCCCGTCTTCGCTTCACCCGTAGCCGCCGGCGCGGCAGATGGCACACTCGCCTCTCCCGGCAGGGCCTGGGGCTGCTGCGTAGTCACCGGTGCCGTATCAAGCACACTGCCAGACGGTTTGACGCGCTCCGTGGCCATGTAGCTCAGACTCAGACTGGTGACGAAGAACACGGCCGCCAGGATGGCCGTCGTGCGTGAAAGAAAGTTGGCCGAACCCGTCGCACCAAACAGGCTGCCCGAAGCCCCGCCACCAAAGGCGGCCCCCATGTCGGCCCCCTTGCCATGTTGCAGGAGCACCAGAACAATGACTGCCAGACCGACCAGCAAGTGCACCGCCAGCACGGAGGAGTAGAGATAATTTTGCATTTGAAGTTTCCTTGGTTGAAATCAGGATGCAGCAGCACAGATCGCCAGAAAATCAGCGGCTACCAGGGCAGCGCCACCAATCAGGCCGCCATCAATATCAGGCATGGCAAACAGCTCCGCCGCATTGCCCGGCTTGACGCTGCCACCATAGAGCAGCTGCAGTTTCTCAGCCACTGCCGCATCAGCCGCTGCCACGCGACCACGAATCAGGGCATGGACGGCCTGGGCCTGCTGTGGCGTGGCCGTCTTGCCAGTACCGATCGCCCAGACTGGCTCATAGGCAACCACCGCTCGCGCCAATGCCTGCACGCCTGCCGCATCAATCACGGCCTCCAGCTGACGGGTCACCACCTCGCCCGTGATCGCTGCTTCGCGCTCGGCCAGGGTTTCGCCCACGCAGAGAATCGGTATCAGGCCAGCCTGTTGGGCGGCCATGAACTTTGCAGCCACCGCCGCATCGCTCTCGCCATACAGGGCGCGCCGCTCTGAATGTCCGACCAGCACGTAACGGCAACCGAAATCCGCCAACATGGCTGCGGCCACTTCGCCGGTATAAGCGCCCTGCGCATACTCAGAAACCGTCTGCGCACCCCAGGCAACCGGGGTGCCGGCCAGCACGGTCTGTGCCTGTGCAAGATAGGGGAACGGCACGCAGACCGCCACGGCGGCCTTGCAGCCTGCCAGTCCGGCCAGCACATCCTGCAGCAAAGTCTGATTGACGGCCAGACTGCCGTGCATCTTCCAGTTACCGGCAACAAGTTGGGTGCGAACGCTAGACATGGGGTGCCCTGAGAAAAACAATCGGCGATTATAAAATCCGCCAGCCTGATGGGTCAAACGACAACCGTACAGCCCGCCGGACAGGCCACCACCAGGCAACAAATCTCCCGCACCTGGCGAGCACTCCGTTTATCATGCACGTCTGACCATCCGCAAAACGGGAGCGATCATGTACAAACCAGCGTCCATCGCGACGCGCCTGGCCATGCTCGGCCTGGCGTTCTCCTTGCAAGCCGCCACGACGGCCACACTGGCCGCTGATGAACGCATCAGCACACTCGAAGACCAGCAGCAGCTTGCCCTCACCATTTACAACCAGGACCTGGCGCTGATCAAGGACAGCCGCCGCGTCGTTCTCGAACACGGCGAAAATGCGCTGGCCTGGCGCGATGTCTCGGCCCGCATACGTCCCGAAACGGCCCTGCTGCGCAACCCGTCACAGCCAGGCAGCTTCCGGCTGATCGAACAGAATTTCGACTTCGACCTGCTGACGCCACAAACACTGCTGGAAAAAAACGTTGGCCGCCGCCTGCGCGTGATCAGCACCCATCCGACCAATGGCAGCGAATCAACCGAAGAAGCCGTGTTGCTGTCGGCCAATGACGGCACGATAGTGCAGTTTGCCGACCGCATCGAATCCCATCCTCCCGGCCGCCTGGCCTACCAGACGCTGCCCAACAACCTGCGCGCCCAGCCGACGCTGGTGATTCAGCTTGATGCCGCCACAGCCGGCCGCCAGGTACTGGAGCTGGCTTACCTTTCTGGCGGCCTGTCGTGGAAAGCCGATTATGTCGGCGAGCTTTCCGCTGACGAAAAACAGCTGGATCTGAATGGCTGGATCACCCTGACCAACCAGTCGGGAGCCAGTTATCCCCATGCCCGTCTGCAACTCGTTGCTGGCGAGGTCAATCGCGTGCGCAGTGAAATGACCCGCAATGCCATGCGTGCCATGCCCATGGCTGCCGCCGCCGATGTCATGCCGGTACAGGAAGAAAACCTGTTCGAATACCATCTGTACAGCATTGAACGCCCCACCAGCATAGCCAACAACCAGACCAAGCAGATCGCCTTGCTCTCGGCACCGCAGGTAAGCATCCGCAAGGAATACCGCCTGCAAGGCACGTCTGACTACTATCACAGCCCACAGGCTGAGTTCAGCGACAAGCTCAAGGTCGGCGTCTTCATGGAGTTCGACAACAAGGCCGGCAACCTCGGCATCCCGCTACCCAGGGGCGTGTTGCGCATCTACAAGCGTGACAGCAACGGCAACGCGCAGTTCATCGGCGAAGACAGCATCGATCACACACCGCGGAACGACACCGTACGTCTCAAACTGGGCAATGCTTTCGACATCACCGCCGACAGGAAGCAAACGGATTTTCAGCGGATTGCGACAAACAACCGCAACCTGTTCATCTACGAAACAGCCTTCCAGATCGTGCTGAAAAACGCCCGTAACGCGCCGGTGACGCTGCGCATTGTCGAACCCATTCCGGGCGACTGGGAAATCACCAGCGAAAGCCACCCCCACCACAAGGACAGCGCAAAAACTGCCGTCTGGCAGATCACCGTGCCGGCTGAAGGCAAGACGCAGCTGAATTACCGGACGCGGGTGAAACTTTGATCCACAAAGCTTGATCCACAAAGACTCAGGATGAAGATGTCGGCAGGGATTTCAGCAGGATGCGGACATCTTCCGGCGAGAGTTCCTGCGTCATGCCGCGCTTCAGGCGCGGCGGCATGTGCACCGGGCCATAGCGCACGCGCATCAGGCGACTGACAGTCAGGCCGACGGCTTCGAACATGCGCCGCACTTCGCGGTTGCGGCCTTCGGAAAGGATGACCCGGTACCAGCGATTGGTTCCCTCCCCGCCGCCATCGAGCAGCCGGCCAAAGCGGGCCGGGCCGTCTTCCAGCTCGACCCCTTCGAGCAGACGGGCGCGCGCTTCCGTGCTCAATTCGCCGATGATGCGCACCGCGTACTCGCGTTCGATATTGCTGCGCGGATGCATCAGCCGCTCGGCCAGCGCGCCGTCATTGGTAAACAACAGCAGGCCACAGGAATTGAAATCCAGTCGGCCGACGGCAATCCAGCGTCCGCCGCGCATACGTGGCAGCTTGTCGAACACGCTGGGCCGCCCTTGCGGATCATTGCGCGAAACGATCTCACCTTCCGGCTTGTGATAGGCCAGCACACGCTGGCGGCGCACATCCCCCAGGCGCAGATGTACCAGCCGACCATTAACGCGAACCTTGTCGCGCGGACCGATCCGCTGACCGACGTGAGCCTGCTCGCCATTGACACTGATGCGCCCTGCGCTGATCCATTCTTCCAGCTCGCGCCGCGAACCATGACCGGCATCGGCCAGCGCCTTGTGCAACTTCTCTGTCTGCTCTTCGGTTGCTGCATGGGTACGCCTTGCCGCCCCCGTCACCCCCTGTTTTGCCGCCCGGGCGGCCACATTGGCCGCGCCCCGTCCCCGCCGACCACCGGGCGCAACAGCCGTCGCAACACTCTGTGCGGTAGCGCCCGGGGCCGGGGAGCCCTCGTCCTTTGTCGGCTTGCCTGGCTGCGCCTTGGGCGACGGACTGCGAAACGGCGTATTGCGTCCGCCGACCTTGCGAGGCTTGCCGGCCTTGCTGGCGGCGGGTGAATCAGATTTCCTGCTGCGTGGCGGCATTGCGGTTCTCCAGACTTTGTTCCATTTCCGCCAGCGGCGGCAACTCGGACAAACTGCGCAGACCGAGATCATCAAGAAATTTTCGAGTGGTGGCGTACAGCGCCGGTCGCCCCGGGGCATCGCGATGGCCGACACAATCGATCCAGTCGCGCGCCTCCAGGGTCTTGAGAATATTGCTCGACACGGCCACGCCACGGATATCCTCGATATCGCCGCGCGTTACCGGCTGACGATAGGCAATGATGGCCAGCGTTTCCATCACGGCACGTGAGTATTTCGGCGGTTTCTCGTTCTTCAGTTTGTCCAGATAAGCCTGGTATTCAGGTCGGGTCTGAAAGCGCCAACCGCTGGCCAGCTGGGCCAGTTCAACACCACGCCGCGACCAGTCGCTCTTCAGGTCGGCCAACAGGGCGCGCAAGGTGTCATCATCGAATTCATCATCGAACAGCTGCTTCAGCTCGGCCAGTGGCAGCGGGACACTGGCCGTCAGCAGCGCGGCTTCAAGCACGCGTTTGTAATCCTCAGGGGTGTACAGCGTCAGCATGGGGAGAGAGCCTCACATAGATGGGGGCAAGCGGTTCGCTTTGCGCAATCTCGACCAGCTTCTCGCGCGCCAGTTCCAGCATGGCCAGAAAATTGACCACCAGATGGGGAATCCCCGCCCTGGGCTCGAACAGCCGCTCGAAAGCCACGAAACCGCCACCGGCCAATTGTCGCAGAATCAGCGTCATGTGTTCGCGCACGGAGAGTTCATCGCGGCGGATCTTGTGGTGCTGGGTGATGCGCGCCTGTCTGAGCAGTTGCAGCCAGGCTGCCTGCAGATCCTGCAGGCTGACTTCCGGCTGGCGCTCGACCACCTTGTCGGCGATCCACACCGTCACCCATTCGTAATCACGTTCAGCCTGCGGCAGCTCGTCCAGGCGGGTCGCTGCTGCCTTCATCTGTTCATATTCGAGCAGGCGGCGCACCAGTTCGGCGCGCGGATCTTCGGCTTCGCCATCCTCGGTTTTCGGCGGACGCGGCAACAACATGCGCGACTTGATGTCGATCAACATGGCGGCCATCAGCAGGTATTCGGCCGCCAGTTCCAGGTTGCGCTTGCGCATGGCATCGACATAGCTCAGATACTGCTCGGTCAGCGGCGCCATGGCGATGTCGAGGACATTCACGTTGGCCTTGCGGATCAGATAGAGCAGCAGATCGAGCGGACCTTCGAAGGAGTCCAGGATGACTTCCAGCGCATCGGGCGGAATGTACAGATCCTTGGGCATTTCGAGCATGGGCTCGCCATAGATGCGCACCGCATGATCGACATCGACCAGGGCGGCAGCCTGCTCACCCACAATGGCGGTCAGTGCGGCAGCGACCTCTGTCGATGCTGCCGATGCTGTCGATTCGGCTGAAGCCAGTTCAGCCTGCTCCGTGCTCATGTGTAATCCAGGCCCATCGCTTCACGCACGTCGCGCATGGTTTCCTGCGCCAGCTTGCGGGCTTTCTCGCAACCATCGGCGATGATGTTGCGCACCAGTTGCGGGTCGTCCAGATAGACCTGGGCGCGCTCACGCATCGGTTCCTGCTCCTTGAGGATGGCGTCGATCACCGGCTGCTTGCATTCCAGACAACCGATGCTGGCACTGCGGCAGCCTTTCTGCACCCAGTCCTTGGTCGCCTCATCCGAATACACCAGATGAAACTGCCACACCGGGCATTTGTCCGGATCGCCCGGATCAGTGCGTCGCACCCGGGCCGGATCAGTGGGCATGGTGCGCACTTTCTTGATCACGCTGTCGCGATCCTCGCGCAAGGCAATGGTGTTGTGATAGGACTTGGACATTTTCTGGCCATCCAGTCCCGGCATTTTTGATGCTTCGGTGAGCAGCGCATCCGGCTCGACCAGAATCATCTTGCCGCTGCCTTCAAGATAACCGAACAGCCGCTCGCGATCCCCCAGGGACAGATTCTGTGCCTCGCCCAGCAGAGCGTGGGCGCGCTCGATGGCTGCTTCCTCACCGCGTTCCTGATAGCTGGTGCGCAGCTCGTTGTACAGCCGGGCCCGCTTGCTGCCCAGTTTCTTGACTGCCTCCCGGGCCTTTTCCTCGAAGCCCGGCTCGCGGCCATACAGATGGTTGAAGCGCCGTGCCAGTTCGCGTGTGAATTCGATATGCGGAATCTGGTCTTCGCCCACCGGCACCTTGTCGGCGCGATAGATCAGGATATCCGCGCTCATCAGCAGCGGATAGCCAAGAAAACCATAGGTCATCAGATCCTTGTGGCTCAGCTTCTCGATCTGATCCTTGTAGGTCGGCACCCTTTCCAGCCAGCCCAGCGGCGTCATCATCGACATCAGCAGATGCAGCTCGGCATGTTCTGGCACGCGCGACTGGATGAACAGCGTGGCCTGCGCCGGATCAACACCCGCCGCCAGCCAGTCGATCACCATCTCCCAGGCGCTATCGACAATGCTCTCGGTATCGTCATAGCTGGTGGTCAGCGCATGCCAGTCGGCGACGAAGAACAGGCAGGGATACTCATGCTGCAGCTTGACCCAGTTTTTCAGCACACCATGGTAATGGCCAAGGTGCAGGCGACCGGTCGGTCGCATACCGGAGAGAACTTTTTCAGCGTACATAGTTTTGGGCGAGGAGCAAGAGGGGCAAGAGGAGCGAGAGGCAGGAAAGCCGGGCAAACCCTGCCCGGAAAAGGGGCGATTTTAGCAAAGACGACAAGAGGCCACGGGCGCAGCGCCGCTCAGCCCGCCAGGCCCAGTGGCGCCAGGGGGCCACAACCCTTGCGCACCAGCACCGGCACACCGGAAACCAGATCGACCACGGTAGTTTGCGCCGTGCTGCAGGGGCCGGCATCGACCACCAGCTCGATCTGGTGTTCGAGCCGATCGAGAATCTCATGGCTGTCATTCAGCGGCTCGCCTTCCTGCGCATCGTCCGCCTGTTCAGGCAGAATCAGCGTGGATGTCAGCAGGGGCTCGCCCAGCTCGGCCAGCAGCGCCTGCACCAGCACATGATCGGGCACGCGCAGGCCCAGCGTCTTGCGCTTGGGATGCAGCACCCGGCGCGGCAACTCGCGGCTGCCTTCGAGGATGAAGGTATAGCAACCCGGCGTGGTCGCCTTGAGCTGGCGATAGACGGAATTATCGACCCGGGCGTAATTGGCGATCTGCGACAGGTCGGCGCACATCAGCGTCATCAGATGGCGCTCATCCACCCCCCGGATGCGACGAATGCGATCGAGCAGTTCCTTGTCGCCCAGATGGCCGACCAGGGCATAGGAAGAATCCGTGGGCAGCGCCACCAGGCCGCCCTGCTGGATGATTTCAGCGGTATGGCGAATCAGCCTGGGCTGCGGATGCTCGGGATGAATGTAAAAAATCTGTGTCATGAAAAATCAATGGTTACGACCGTTACGACAGTTACGACAGGCTCCACCGAACCGGGCGGCTTGTTCAAACAAAACAAATGCGTCCAGAAACTCAGACCAGCTTCTGCCAGATGGGCGAAAGATCTTCCGGCAAGGCCGGCAGGCGCCCCAGATCGACACGACTCTCACCCGGCCCGTGAAAATCCGAACCGCGCGAAGCCAGCAAGCCAAACTCGCGCGCATGGCGCGCACTGGCCGCAACATCCTCCGCACTGTGCGAACCCGACAACACTTCAATCCCCTCGCCGCCCAAATCGCAAAACTCCGCCAGCAAGCTGCGCAACTCTTTCCTGGTGATGCGATAGCGGCCCGGATGGGCCACCACGGCCACGCCACCTGCGCGATGGATCCAGTCCAGCGCATTGGACAGGCTGGTCCATTGATGAGGCACATAGCCCGGCTTGTCCTTGGCCAGCCAATGATCGAAAACGGATTTCACATCCCGGGCATGGCCGGCTTCAACGATGTAGCGGGCAAAATGCGAACGGCCCACCATGGCTGGATTGCCGGCGAAACGCAGCGCGCCTTCATAGGCGCCATGAATGCCGACCTTGTCGAGCTCCGCAGCCATCTGCCGGGCGCGCGCATCCCGCCCGCCCCGCAACTGCGCCAACCCAACATCCAGTACGGCGTAATCCGGATCAACCCCCAGACCCACAATATGGATGGTGTGATCCCTGCCCCAGGAAACCGAGATTTCCACGCCATTGACGAAACACATCCCCAGCGCATCTGCCGTGGCCCGCGCCTCGTCCAGACCGGCCAGCTCGTCATGGTCGGTCAAGGCCAGCAAGTCGACGCCATGGGCATGGGCGCGCTGCACCAGTTCAGCCGGCTTCAGCAAACCATCGGACATGATGGAATGGCTGTGCAGATCAGCATTCAAGGGATTTTTTGTCGCCACCGCTGTTGTCCTTGTCATTGCTGCCACGCCGTCACGCCGTCACGAAAAGAATGTCTCGATCAAACCGGCCAACTGCTCGGGCTGATCATGATGCAGATTGTGACCCGCACCCTGCACCGTCACCCGGCGCAGATTTGCAAAGCAAGCCATGCGACTTGCGTATTCGCCTTCACCCAGACCGCGATACATCTGCATCGCCGACGACTCGCTGCCCTCCACCCAAAGCACCGGCGCGCTCACCTGCCGCCAGCAGGCCTTGGCTTCTTCCAGGCGATAGGGATAAGGCGCCAGCAGCTTGTGATGAGGGTCGCTGGCTACCACGATGGGGCGTGCCGCATCCTGCCCATCCTCAACACCAAAGTGTTCGGCCAGAAAGGCCGCGCGCTCATCCGTCAGGCGGGGATTGAGGCGCTGCAGACGTTGGGCCAATGCGCCGCGATCGACATAACGCCGGCTCGGTGCCAGCTGCCGCGACTGTGCCAGCCACTGCCGGTAACGCCCCGGCGCATCCTCGGGATCGGTGGCCGGCAGACCAAAACCTTCCAGATTCACGAACCCCGCCACCCGTTCCGGACGCACACCGGCATACACACAGGCCACATTGCCCCCCATGCTGTGACCCAGGATGCGCGCCGGCTCACCCGGAGAATAATGATCGAGCAAGGCATCCAGATCGGCGATGTAATCCGGAAACCAATAACAGCCGTGATTCCACTGCGACTGACCAAAACCTCGCCAATCCAGCGCAATGCAGCGCCAATCACCGACCAGGGCATCGACCAGAAACTGGAAACTGCCGGAAAAATCCTGCCAGCCGTGCAGCAGAAACAGCCGGGGCGCATCTGCCGGACCCCAGATGCGCACATGCGCACGCAGGCCGCGCAGATTGACGAACTGTGATTCACAACTGCGAATGGGAACAAAAGTCTGGCTCAACGTCATCGACGGATTTTAACATCGCCACTCCGCAGGCACGGCGTGTGGACAGGATGCTGTGGACAGGATGCCAAACAACAACCGCAACGATGTGCTGGCAATACGGTAAACTGAACCTGCCGCCCTGCCAATCCACCCGTTGGACCTGCCCAGGCAAGCGGACGCCTTCGACTCTCTCTGATCACTGAAACGCAATGACAAACAAAGTCGCAGAGCAACACGCTGCCATCGCCCGACTGCTGCCGCAACAACCTGCCTCATGCGATGAATCGCCCACGCTGGCCGGACACTGTCTGGAACAAGACCAACAGCTGCGCGTCCTGCTCGATACTTCCTCGCGCACATCCGGCGGCATCTTCATGTACCTCGCAATCTGGCTGGTCATCGCCTGGGGCACCCGGCTGATCAATCATGATCCGCTCCTGGTCTGGTCTTTTGCTGCCTGGCTGCTGCTGATTGCCTGTTTGCGCATCCTGCTGAGTCGTATTTTTCCTGCCCTGGTCGCCAAACGCCCCAAACTTGCCCGCCGGGCGCTGTATACAACGATACTGGTCAACGCCCTCAGCTGGGGGGTACTCACGGCGGCCAGTATTTATTCTCCCGCACTCGACCCGATACGCATCGCCATGCTGTTGGTTGCGGTAGGCATCTGCTCGGCGGGCAGCATGGCGATGGCCATTGATTCCTTTCTGAGAATCTGGTTTCCCATCGCCCTGATCTTTCCCATTGCAATCGGCGCGCTGACCAACATCAACGACAGCAATCTGCTGCTGGCTGCCCTGACATTGGTCTATACCGTCTACCTCATGTTTTCCACGCACATCGTGCACCGCGACTACTGGCGCGCAATACACATCACTGCCCAGTTCGAGCGCGCCAGCCTGACCGATGCACTGACCCAGGTCGCCAACCGCATGTCTTTCGACCGCCAGTACCAGCACGAATGGCGGCGCGCCAGTCGCCACAGCAATGGCCTGGCCGTGCTGATGGTTGATCTGGATCATTTCAAGAAAATCAACGACACCCATGGCCATCCGGTCGGTGACCGGGTGCTGCAGCATATTGCCAATACCTTGCAGAATTCCCTGCTGCGCGGCGGCGATTCGGTTGCCCGCTATGGCGGCGAAGAATTTGTCGTGCTGCTGCCGCAAGCCGACAAGGAAGGCACAATGACCGTTGCCCAGCGCATACTTGCCAATGTGTCCAGTCAAAGCATAACACTTGACAATGGCGAGGAACTGCACATCACCTGCAGCATCGGCTGCGCCCTCACCCTGCCGCACGAGCAGCCCCATCCGGAAGAGCTGCTCAAGCAGGCGGACGCCGCCCTGTACATCGCCAAGAATGCCGGCCGCAACCGAGCTTATTTCAACCATGGAGAGGGCATCATCACCCCGATCCAGCGACCTGCCAGCCCCTCGCACGACCCAGCTGCCCAAGCGGCTGTTCCTTGCGACGAAAGCGCCAAAACGGCATAATTCGCCCCTATCGCAGGGAGAGAGTGAACCCATCAGCGTTCACCGCCGAAGGCGCAATCCCGTAACCGCTCAGGCCACCGAACCGGCGATGCAGGAAAAATCTGGAGAGTGATGGGTCACGGCTGCCCATCCACCGAAGGGGCACCGGCAAGGATACAGGCAATACGCCCGCGCATCCGCCGCAATCTCTCAGGTACCAAGGACAGATGGGGCGAATGGAAGATTTCCGTTCGCCTTTTTTCATACCTCCCATCCTGCACCCAACAAACCAGGCAGCGCATTGATACTCATGGAAAAACCAACACATCTCCAGACCACGCCGCTACATGCCACCCACGTGCACCACGGCGCCAAGATGGTCGATTTCGCCGGCTGGGACATGCCCATTCACTACGGCTCGCAGATCGAAGAACATCAAACCGTGCGCACGGCAGCCGGCATGTTCGACGTCTCTCACATGCTCAACATCGACGTCACGGGGCGCGGCGCCAAAGCCTGGCTGCAGCGTCTGCTGGCCAACGACGTGGCCCGTCTGAAGCAACCCGGCAAGGCGCTGTATGCCTGCCTGCTGCGCGAAGACGGCGGCATCATCGATGATCTCATCGTGTATTTTCTGGCTGACGATCACTATCGCCTGGTTGTCAATGCCGGCAATGCCGACAAGGATCTGGCCTGGCTGCAGCAGCAACTGCCAGCCGCAGAAGTCCAGCTGCAAGCCCGCCGCGATCTGGCCATCATCGCCTTGCAAGGCCCGCAGGCGGCCGACAAATTCAGCCAGGCCTGCCCTGATTCTGCTTGCATCTCGGCCAGTCAATCATTGCAGCCGTTCCAAACCCGACTGATCAACGACTGGCAAATCAGCCGCACCGGCTACACCGGCGAGGACGGTTTTGAAATCAGCCTGCCCGCTGCCCAAGCCGTCACACTCTGGCAACAACTGCATGCTGTCGGCGTGCGGCCTTGCGGCCTGGGCTGTCGCGATACCCTGCGTCTGGAAGCCGGCATGAATCTCTACGGCCAGGATATGGACGAAAGCATCTCGCCACTGAACGCGGGCCTGGCCTGGACGCTGGCCATGCAGGACGAACGCGATTTCATCGGCAAGGCCGCCTTGCTCAGCCAACAAGCCAGTCAGCAATTTGTCGGTCTGCTGCTGCAAGAGCGCGGTGTCCTGCGCGCTCATCAAACCGTCCATACGTCCCATGGCGCGGGTGAAATCACCAGCGGTACGTTTTCGCCCACCTTGCAGCAAGGCATCGCCCTGGCCCGCCTGCCGCTGGCAGTCCAGATCGGCGATACGGTCAGCGTCGATATCCGGGGCAAGCAACTGCCGGCCAAAGTGGTCAAGCCGCCGTTCGTGCGCCACGGCAAGATACTGGTTGCCTGATTTACTGGTTCAGCCTTACCCGCAAAACACACTTATCCATCCACAATCTACCCAACTTCATTGGAGCTCTCATGACCGCCCCTGCCAATCTCAAATACGCCAAAACCCACGAATGGGCCCGCCTCGAAGCCGACGGTACGGTAACTGTCGGCATTTCCGAACATGCCCAGGAAGCCCTGGGCGATATCGTCTTTCTCGAACTACCCGAAGTCGGTCGCAGCCTGCAAGCCTCAGAAGAATGCGCCGTGGTCGAATCGGTCAAGGCCGCTTCCGACATCTACGCGCCGCTGGCAGGTGAAGTCATCGCCATCAACCAGGCCGTGCTCGATGAGCCAGAGCTGGTCAATCAGGACGCCTGCACCAACTGGCTGTTCAAGCTGCAGCCCGTCAACGCGGCCGATCTTGACACCCTGCTGGATGCGGCAGCCTACGCGCAAGTGGCAGAAAACGAGTAAGCCATCCCCTGCATCATGACGGTTGACTGGCAATGTCAACCGCATGAGCGACGCTCTCCCCCGCCTTCATCACTTCCAGCTTTCAGCCCCGCCATGCCCAACGTTTCTTCAGCCCCTTCATCCCCTTGCGCCAGCGAGACCACCCAAACCACCCACGTTACCTTGCCCGAGCTTGAACAACAGGATGCCTTCGTGCAGCGCCACATCGGCCCGAAGCCTGATGAAATCGCCGCCATGCTGCAGGCCGTGGGGGCGGCCAGTCTCGACCAGCTGATCAAAGCCACCGTCCCCGCCGATATCCGCCTGCCGGCCCCGCTGGCGCTGCCCGGCCCGCTGCGCGAACACGAAGCACTGGCCCGCTTGCAGGCCATGGCGCGGCGCAATGTGCTGAAAAAATCGCTGATCGGCATGGGCTATCACGACACCTTGATGCCCGCCGTGATCCAGCGCAATGTGCTGGAAAACCCCGGCTGGTACACCGCCTACACGCCGTATCAGGCGGAAATTTCCCAAGGTCGGCTGGAAGCGCTGCTCAACTTCCAGCAGATGGTGATCGACCTGACCGGGCTGGAACTGGCCAACGCTTCACTGCTCGATGAAGCCACGGCAGCGGCCGAAGCCCTGGCCATGGCGCGACGCATTTCCAAATCCACCAGCAATGCGTTTTTCGTCGATGCGGATTGCCTGCCGCAAACCATCGACGTACTCAAGACCCGTGCGGCCGGCTTTGGTTTTGAACTGATTTTCGGCTCGCCGCAACAGCTGCCGGAACACGCCGTCTTCGGCGCGCTGTTCCAGTATCCCAATGATCGCGGCGAAATCATCGACCTCGCACCCCACATTGCCACCGCCCGGACCCAAGGTGCGGTCAGCATTGTGGCCGCTGACCTGCTGGCGCTGGTGCTGCTGAAATCTCCGGGTGAGCTGGGCGCGGATATCGCGCTCGGCTCGACACAACGCTTCGGCATTCCCATGGGCTTTGGCGGCCCGCACGCGGCATTTTTTGCTACCCGCGACGAACACAAACGCCAGGTGCCTGGCCGCATCATCGGTGTTTCCCGCGACACTCGCGGCCAGCCGGCGCTGCGCATGGCCCTGCAAACTCGCGAGCAGCACATCCGCCGCGAAAAAGCCAATTCCAACATCTGTACATCGCAAGTGCTGCTGGCCAACCTGGCCGGCATGTACGCCGTCTATCACGGCCCGCAAGGCTTGCAGCGCATCGCCCGGCGGGTGCATCACCATACCGCCCACCTGGCGCAAATGCTGCAAACGGGTGGCATCACGGTCGCCAACCCGTGCTATTTCGACACCCTGCGCCTGCCACTGGGCGAGCGCAGCGAGGCCGTTTTCCAGGCGACGGCGGCCGCCGGCTACAACCTGCGGCGCGTCGATGCGCACACGCTGGCGCTGTCGCTCAACGAAAAAACCACCGCCGCCGATGTGCGCGAGCTGTGCCAATTGATCACGGGCCAGGCAGCGGCCGCTGCCAGCGAGCACACCGTTGCCCTGTGCACCCTGCCGCCCGCCCTGCTGCGTACAGACACCATTCTCAGCCACCCGGTATTCAACACCCACCACAGCGAACACGCCATGCTGCGCTATCTCACGCGTCTGCAAAATCGCGATCTGGCGATGGATCACAGCATGATTTCGCTGGGCTCTTGCACCATGAAGCTGAATGCCACCAGTGAAATGCTGCCCATCAGCTGGCCGGAATTCGCCGACATCCATCCTTTCGCGCCGCTCGATCAAGTCGGCGGTTATCTGGAGATGATCCGCAGCCTGGAAGAAGCGCTGCAAACGCTCACCGGCTTTGACGCCCTCTGTATGCAGCCCAACTCCGGCGCGCAGGGCGAATACGCCGGACTGGTCGCCATCCGCCGCTACCAGGCCAGCCGGGGCGAGGCACAGCGCAACATCTGCCTGATTCCCAGATCCGCCCATGGCACCAACCCGGCCACAGCGCAAATGTGCGGCCTGACGGTGGTGGTGGTCGATTGCGACGAAGCCGGCAACATCAACATCGATGATCTGCGCGCCAAGGCCGCCGAACATGCCGCCGCGCTCTCCTGCATCATGCTCACCTATCCCTCCACCCACGGCGTGTTTGAAGAAGGCGTGCGCGAAATCTGCGCCATCGTCCATCAACACGGCGGCCAGGTGTATATGGACGGCGCCAACCTCAACGCCCAGGTCGGCCTCACCAGTCCCGGCCTGATCGGTGCCGATGTTTCGCACATGAATCTGCACAAGACTTTTGCCATTCCCCACGGCGGCGGCGGCCCGGGCATGGGGCCGATCGGCCTCAAGGCCCATCTCGCGCCCTTTGCCCCCAACCACAGCGTGCAAAGCGTGGCCGGCCCGCACCAGGGGCAGAGTGCGGTGAGCGCGGCCCCCTGGGGCTCGGCCGCCATCCTGCCGATTTCCTGGATGTACATCACCCTGATGGGCGGCAGCGGCCTCACTCGTGCCACCGAGGTCGCCATCCTCAACGCCAATTACATCGCTGCCCGCCTGCAGGATCACTACCCCGTGCTCTACACCGGCCGCCAGGGCCGGGTGGCCCACGAGTGCATACTCGATGTGCGCGCCCTCAAGGCGGCCACCGGCATTGCCGAAATCGACATCGCCAAACGCCTGATGGACTACGGCTTTCACGCCCCCACGGTGAGCTTTCCGGTTGCCGGCACGCTGATGGTCGAACCCACCGAATCAGAAAACCAGGCCGAACTCGACCGCTTCATCCAGGCCATGATCAGCATCCGCGAAGAAATCCGCCAGATCGAAACCGGCACCTGGCCGGCTGACAACAACCCGTTGAAAAACGCCCCCCACACCCAGGCCGACGTCATCTGCCCCGACACCGACTGGAACCGGCCCTACAGCCGCCAACAAGCCGCCTTCCCGCTGCCCTGGGTCGCCGACAACAAATTCTGGCCCAGCGTGAACCGCATCGATGACGTGTATGGCGATCGCAACCTGTTCTGCAGCTGCCCGCCGCTGGCGGCGTATTGATGTGTATTGATGTGTATTGATGTGCATTGATGGCTGATGCGCGGTAAAACCCTGTTCTTGATCATCCCATGACCACCCCCGCCCAATCCACTGACGACCCGCAACAAGTCACCTTGGATTTTCCTGATCCCGATGCCCCGCCACATACCCATGAATGGCAGGCGCGGCGGGAGGCGGCGCAGGCGATGCGGCGTTTGATTGGTTTGCTGGCAACATGCACCAACGAGCCCGCGGATCTGCGCACGCTGGCAACCATATTGAACGAGCAGGCGGATGTGCTGGCCCGTTCAAAGCAGCTCTATGGCCGTTCGGCCTTGGCCGCCTTCGACCATGGCCGCCTGGGCAACTGGGGCAAGATTGCAGGTGAAACCAATCCGCTGAGTGGTTACAGCAATCCGCTGGCGCCGCCAATGAAACTCTGGCTGGACGGCCAGCAAGCGCACGGCCGCACCACGCTGGGCTGGCAGTACGAAGGCCCGCCATCCACGGTTCATGGCGGTTATGTCTGTGCGCTGTTCGATCATTTTCTTGGCATGGCCCAGCGCTTGACCGGCCAACCCGGCGTAACGGGTACGCTGGCCACGCGCTTCCATCGTCCCACGCCACTCAATACCGAGCTCGAATTGATCGGCTGGGTCGTTGAAGTCAACGGCCGCAAGAATCTGCTGCGCGGTGAAATCCACGCCAATGGTGTGCTGACAGCCAGCTGCGAAGGCGTGTTCATTTTCGTCGATCAACAACGCTATCGCGACATGACAGAAGGCCAGGCGACTGGCCAGCAAGAAACTTGACGACCTTTCAAGTGCAAGCGCGCGATGCGGATACGGATGCGGCACGGTGAAATCCCGGCTTGGGACTAAAATTGCGTCCTTTGCCGCCACAGAAGGAACGCCGATGTCCGCCCCCCACAGGCCCGGCCCAAACACGCCGGAGCTGCTGGCCCCCGCCGGTTCGCTGGAAATGCTGGAAACCGCGCTGGCCTATGGCGCCACGGCCATCTACGCCGGCCAGCCGCGTTACAGCCTGCGGGTGCGCAACAACAGCTTTGGCAAGATCGATCAACTGCAGCGCGGCATCGACACCGCCCATGCGGCCGGTGCGGCCTTCTATGTGGTCAGCAATGTCTATCCACACAACGCCAAGCTGAAAACCTATCTGGCCGACATGGCCAAGGTGATCGCCCTCCGGCCCGATGCGCTGATCATGGCCGATCCCGGCCTGATCGACATGGTGCGCGAAGCCTGGCCGGAGCAGCCCATTCATCTTTCGGTGCAGGCCAATACCATCAACTACGCGGCGGTGCGTTTCTGGCAGAAACTGGGCATCCGCCGGGTGATCCTGTCCCGTGAATTGTCGCTGGATGAAGTCGAAGAAATCCGCCAGCAATGCCCGGACATGGAACTGGAAGTTTTCGTGCATGGTGCGCTGTGCATGGCGTATTCCGGGCGCTGCCTGCTGTCAGGCTACTTCAATCATCGCGACGCCAACCAAGGCAGCTGCACCAACTCCTGCCGCTGGAGCTATGACCTCAAGCCGGCGGGAGAAAACGTCAGCGGGGATGTCTACCTGATCGAAGAAGCCCAGCGCCCCGGCGAGCTGATGCCGATGGAAGAAGACGAACACGGCACTTACATCATGAATTCCAAAGACCTGCGCGCCATCGAGCATGTTCAGCGGCTGGTCGAAATCGGCGTCAACTCGCTGAAAATCGAAGGCCGTACCAAGTCCGCCTATTACGTTGCCCGCACCTGCCAGGCCTATCGCCAGGCCATCGACGATGCCTGCGCCGGTCGCACGCTCAACCCGCGTTTGCTGAGTGATCTCGACGGTCTGGCCAATCGCGGCTATACCGATGGTTTTTACCAGCGCCATCACGACGCCGAGTACCAGAACTACCTGCAAGGCGCCTCCCAAGCCGACCGCAGCCAGTACGTCGCCCGGCTGACCGGCTACACGGCCGACGGCCTGGCCGAAGTCGCCGTGATGAACCGCTTTGCCGTCGGCGACCGGCTGGAAGTCATCCACCCCAGCGGCAACTTCGATGTGCACCTGCTGGCCATGCAGGATAGCGAAGGACTCGCCGTTGAACTGGCCCCCGGCAACGGCCACCAGCGCCGGCTGCAATTGCCACCAGGGCTGGAAGGCGCATTCATTGCGCGCTATTTGTAAGCGCTGCCGCAGGCATGATCACTGCCAGCAATGCCCGGTCGGCTCACCCGGAAGCCATCCGGCCCGCCCTTGCCTTGCTGACAGACAATGCCTGGGCTTTGATCAGGCCTTGATCAGCTCCGGCAAGGCTTCCGGGAAATCCCGGGGCTGATGGATTTCGGGAACGAAGTGCCCCCTCAACAGCACATTCCAGTAAAACCAGGGCAGCACGGTGCGTTTCAGAAACCAGTAGAACTTGCGCGGAATCCGTGAATCGATTGGCAGTGTGGTCGCCACCTTGCCCGCATAAGTGAATTCGGCCAGCATCACCTTGCCCCGCGACGTGGTCACCGGGCAGGCGGTATAGCCGGTATAACGCCCGCTGATCTGCAGGCCCTGCAAGGCTTCCAGCAGGTTATTGACCAGCACGGGCGACTGCGCCTTGACGGCGGCGGCCGTCTTGCTGGTCGGCAGCGAGCTGCAATCTCCCAGCGAGAACACATTGCTGTAACGCACATGGCGCAGGCTGTGCTGATCGACATCCACCCAGCCTTCGGCATTGACCAGCACGCTCTGGCGAATGAAATCCGGCGCGCTTTGCGGCGGCACCACGTGCAGCAGATCGTAGGGCACTTCCTCGCGCACTTTCTCGCCGTCCTGCAGACGCTCGAACACCGCGATTTTTTCCGCGCCGCGCACTTCGACCAGATTGTCGCCCAGTTGCGCCTTGGCACCGTAGGATTCGACCACCCGGTGCAGCGCCTGGGCGTAAAAAGGCACGCTGAAGAGCACTGCGCCACCGTTGCGGAACTGGATGCTCTCGGCCTTGACGCCATTGTTGCGCCAGTAATCGGCAGCCAGATACATCGCCTTCTGCGGTGCGCCAGCGCACTTGATGGCCCCGGCCGGCTGGCTGAAGACGGCCTTGCCGCCCTTGAAGTTCTTCACCAGCTCCCAAGTGTAAGGGGCCAGATCATAGCGATAATTGCTGCTCACACCATTCTTGCCCAGCGCCTCCGGCAAACCTTTGATGGCGCCAAAATTCAACTGGATGCCCGCCGCCACGACAAGAAAGTCATAACCCAGACGGCGGCCATTGGCCAGTTCAACCTGGTTGTTGTCCGGATCAAAACCAGTCACCGCCTGGGCAATGTGCTTCGCCCCATGCGGCAGCACATCCGCCAGCTTGCGCTGCGTCCGGCTGATATCAAAAGCGCCGCCACCGACCAGCGTCCAGGCCGGCTGGTAATAGTGAAACTCGGCTGGATCGACAATGGCGATGTCCAGGGTCGGCTGCCGGCGCAGCAGACCCGCGGCAACACTGATTCCAGCGGTACCGCCGCCGATGATGACTACAGTATGTTTGCTTGCTGACATGGCGTCCCTCGCTTGATTTGTTGGCTTGAAGCACCGGCAATCACGGCAATTCGAAAAATGCAGGTGCAGTATTCAGTGTTCAATGTTCAGTACCTGTACAGCCCGCATTTTATGAAACACATTTTAGAACTCAAAGGAATGATTTTTTATATAAATATTCCTTCAAGGAATTTGGCTATCGAATGTCTGATCTGAAATACCTTGCGAATCGGGCCATCGGGCGCGCCATGCCGCTCGCCAACTGGCCAAGTCCCCCTCGCCTCGGGTAAGCTTCGCCCTTTGTCTTTTACAGGCTGTCAATTCCATGTCGCAATATGTTTTCACCATGAACCGCGTCGGCAAGATCGTGCCGCCGAAGCGTCAGATTCTCAAGGATATTTCCCTGTCTTTCTTTCCGGGCGCCAAGATCGGCGTGCTGGGCTTGAACGGGGCTGGCAAATCCACCGTACTGCGCATCATGGCCGGGGTGGATACGGACATCATCGGCGAAGCTCGGCCCATGCCCGGCATTTCCATCGGCTATCTGCCGCAAGAGCCGCAGCTCGACCCGGAGCAAACCGTGCGTCAGGCGGTGGAAGGTGGCCTGGGCGAGTTGCTCGAAGCCAAGGCCAAGCTGGAAGAAATCTACGCCGCCTATGCCGAACCGGATGCCGATTTCGACAAGCTCGCCGAAGAACAGGCCAAGTATGAAAACATCATTGCTGCGGCGGGTAGCGATGTCGAACATCAGCTCGAAATTGCCGCCGACGCGCTGGGTCTGCCCGACTGGGAGGCCAAGATCGGTGTGCTCTCGGGGGGTGAAAAGCGCCGTGTGGCGCTGTGCCGCCTGCTGCTCTCCAAGCCTGACATGCTGCTGCTCGATGAGCCGACCAACCACCTCGATGCCGAATCGGTGGAATGGCTGGAACAATTTCTGGTGCGCTTTCCCGGCACCGTGGTAGCCGTGACCCACGATCGTTATTTCCTCGACAACGCCGCCGAATGGATACTCGAACTCGACCGTGGCGAGGGTATTCCCTGGAAAGGCAATTACTCGTCCTGGCTGGAGCAGAAGGAAAAACGGCTGGAAACCGAAGCCAAGCAAGAAGGTGC
Source organism: Sterolibacterium sp. (assembly GCA_019105045.1). Lineage (GTDB taxonomy): Bacteria > Pseudomonadota > Gammaproteobacteria > Burkholderiales > Rhodocyclaceae > Sterolibacterium. The sequence goes on along the minus strand of JAHRWT010000104.1, from coordinate 2,199 downwards.
GCGCATCAAGGCAATCAAGCAGGAACTCGAATGGGTGCGGCAAAACCCCAAAGGCCGCCAGGCCAAGAGCAAGGCCCGCCTGGCCCGCTTCAACGAGCTGTCTTCCGAGGAATACCAGAAACGCAACGAAACCCAGGAAATCTTCATTCCCGTGGCCGAGCGGCTGGGCAATGAGGTGATTGAATTCAATCAGGTTTCCAAAGGCTTCGGCGAACGCCTGTTGATCGACAATCTCAGCTTCAGCGTGCCACCGGGCGCCATCGTCGGCATCATCGGCCCCAACGGCGCGGGCAAGTCCACGCTGTTCAAGCTCATCACCGGCCAGGAACAGCCCGACGCCGGCGAAGTGAATATCGGCCAGACCGTAAAAATTGCGCACGTCGATCAGAGTCGCGAGGCGCTGGCCAACGACAAATCGGTGTTCGAGGCCATCTCGGGCGGCCAGGATCTGCTCACCATCGGCAAATACCAGACACCGGCACGTGCCTATCTGGGGCGCTTCAATTTCAAGGGCTCGGATCAGCAGAAAATCGTTGGCCAGCTCTCCGGCGGAGAACGAGGCCGCCTGCATCTGGCCAAGACGCTCAGCACCGGCGGTAATGTGCTGCTGCTGGATGAGCCGTCCAACGATCTCGATGTGGAAACCCTGCGGGCGCTGGAAGATGCACTGCTCGAATACGCCGGCTGTGCGCTGGTCATCTCACATGATCGCTGGTTTCTCGACCGCATCGCCACCCACATTCTTGCCTGTGAGGGCAATTCGCAATGGGTGTTCTTCAACGGCAACTACCAGGAATATGAGGCCGACAAGAAAAAGCGCCTGGGTGAAGAAAACGCACGACCCAAGCGCATCCGCTACAAGCCGATCAGCCATTGAGCGGGCCGGCACTTGCCATCGCCTCATTGTTTCAATTTCGCCGCAAAATCCGCCCAGACGATAGAATCCCGCATCCACATGGATTCCTCCGGCCGTGCTGAACATCCCCCAGCATGGCCTCTCGTCAAGACGGCATACGGTCAAACCCCATGAAACGTTTCCTCAACCTGATCCTGTTCGTCCTGACCACCCTGCTGCTGGCAGGCTGTCTGGGTGGCAAGAGCGAAGTTTTTCAATTCGGCAGTTCCGCCGCCCCTCCGAGCAACCTGAAAGCCGTTGCCGGCGACGGCGAAGTCACACTGACCTGGAACAGCCAGCCCGGTGTGGAATACTGGGTGTTCTACGCGCCGGGCGAAGGTGTGACCACCGACAACTGGGATACCCGGGGTGGCCAGGCCTTGCCCAAGGCCACCTCACCCTATACCGTGCCTTTTCTCAAAAACGGGCAACTGTATTCCTTTACCGTCAATGCCCGCATCGATGGCGGCCCGGGTGGTCCGGGCGCGCCTTCGATCACCGCCACCCCGCGCTCGCTGGGCGACGACTGGAGCGACAACGGCCCCCGGCCCGCTCCGGGCAACCTGAATGCCATCATCTACCGCAACAACCGTTTCATTGTTGCCGGCAACCAGGGCGCCCTGTATTCCAGCCCCGACCTTGAAAACGGCAAGCCCACATGGACCAAACTGACCACCCCTGCAACGGCCGACCTGTACGCCATAACCTATGGCAACAGCCTTTATCTGGCTGCTGGCGCCAACGGCATCATTCTGCGCAGTGAAAACGGTACCAGTTGGACGACCCAGACCAGTGGCGTCAATAAAGCACTGAATGCACTGGACTATGGCTTGGATGGCAACGCCCAGCCGGTTTTCGTTGCCGCAGGAGAGACAGGAACCATCCTCACCAGTCCGGATGGCAAAAACTGGACTCGACGCAACTCGAATACCCTCTGGAATCTGAAGGCCGTCCTATTTACAGGCGCCTACTGGGTTGCCGTCGGTGATGCCGGCACGATACGGCTCAGCCTCGACAGCATCACCTGGCTGAAACCGGAAACAGTCGGTGGGCCGTTGCTGCCGCCCAACCTGAACAGCGTGACAATTGGTCTGGATCGCAACAACCAGCCCTTGCTGGTTGCCGTGGGCGGTCTGGGAGCGCAACTGACCAGCCAAAACAACGGCGCAACCTGGACCCACAGTACCATCAATGCGGGCACGCATTTCCGGGGGCTGACCTATGGCCGCCGCTTCATTGCCGTGGGCCCCTTCGGCGCCATCTATACCAGTCTGGATGGCAGCAACTGGACTCGCCAGGAATCA
>JAHRWT010000098.1 GCA_019105045.1 Sterolibacterium sp. | reverse complement strand
GACTTGCATATCTCGCCCAAGTTTGTCCATCACGCCTCGTAGCGCCAGGGGTTTTACCGTTTCGGCAGACAATCCGCTGTCTGCCATCGCGGAACCGGCCAGTGCCAGGACTGTCGCCGCTGCAATCATTGAGATGAAATGCTGGAAGTTGTTCATGAGGTCTCCATTCAGTCGAAGCTGCGCCCTTCACCCGCTTCTTCGTGCGTGATGCCGTCGCGAATGTGGTAAATCCGCCTGAAGGTCGGAATGATTTTTTCATCGTGGGTGACGACGATGATGGCGGTCTCGAAACGCTTGGCCATGTCGTTGAGGATACGGATCACCGCCATAGCACGTACCGAATCCAATGGCGCAGTGGGCTCATCGGCCAAAATGACCGGTGGCCGATTCACCAGTCCGCGCGCAATGGCGACGCGCTGCTGCTCGCCGCCGGATAGCTGGGATGGCATAGCCTTGGCGCGATGTTGTACGTCTAATGCCGTCAGCAGTTCCAGTGCCCGGGCGCGCGCCTCATCGTTGGGAAGGCCCGCCAACATCGGCAGCAGCGCGACGTTGTCGGTGACGTCCAGAAATGGAATCAGATACGGCGCCTGAAATACGAAACCGATCTTGTCACGACGCAGCGCTCGCAGGTCGCGCACTTTCCATCCGTTGTCAAAGATGATTTCCTCGCCCAGCACCATGCGCCCAGCGGTGGGGTCAATCACCGCACCCAGGCACTTGAGCAAGGTGCTTTTGCCCGATCCAGAAGGCCCGATCAGCCCGACGACTTCGCCGGGGGCGACGTGCATATTCACGTCCTTCAGTGCCAGTACCGCCGTATCGCCCTCGCCGTAGCGTTTGGAGAGCCCTTCGATGTGAATGCCTTTGCCTGCCATCGTCAGCCTCCAATCACTTCGGCCGGATCGACCTTGAGCGCCATGCGAATGGCGACGATGCTAGACAGCACGCAGATGGCCAGCACGGCGAAAAACCCCAGGACTGAATCGGCTGGCGTTAACAACACATACTTGGGAAACAGCGGGGCAGCAAAGGTGGCGCTGATTTTGCCGACCACAAAACCGATGACGCCCAACACCAAGGCTTGTTGCAAAATCATCCAGGCGATGGTGCGATTGCGCGTACCGATGAGCTTTAACACCGCAATTTCCCGAATCTTATCCATCGTCAGCGTGTAGATGATGAAGGCCACGATGGCGGCACTGACCAACGCCAGAATCACCAAAAACATGCCGATTTGCTTGGCTGAGGTGGCAATCAGCTTGCCTACTAGAATCGATTCCATTTGAGTACGGTCGTACACGGTCAGTCGCTTCCAGCGGCGGATCGGTTCAGCTACTTCCTCCTGCGAGAACTCGGGCTGGATACGCACCAGCACCGCGTTGACTGAGCTGTTACTGGTCTGTGAGGCGATCACGGCATCGAGCAGCCCGGGCACCCCGGGGCGGTTGAAAGCTGGGTTGGCTTCGGTGCGCCTGCGCTGCATCAGAATCGCATCGTTGTCCTTCAAGAACTGGGCTTCCTGCGCATCCTTGAGCGGAATAAACACCATCGGGTCGCCACTGGACGACACCATGCGGCGCGTGAGGCCGACCACTGTATAGTGGTTGCGGCGGATTTTCAGGACATCGCCCAACTGAAAACCAGTAGCGATATCTGCGACCGCCTCGTAATGGCTGCGCGTGATTTGACGACCAGCGACAAGCTGGGGTGGCCACCCGGGAGTTCCCGCCTCACCGGCAGTGATACCGACCACCATTGCTCGCACATCTTTGCCCCCTTTGACTACCTGCATGGTCAGATAGGTGATGTTGGCCGCCTCTGCCACGCCAGGCATGGTGCGGATGCTGCGCCACAAATCATCGGGAATGCTGGAGGATTCGGCGTAGGGGCCCAGGGTGTCTTTTTGCACCACCCACAGATCTGCGCCGCTGTTGTCGAGCAAGACTTTGCCATCGTCGACCATGCCGCGATACACACCCGCCATCGTGAGAGTGACACCGATCAATAGCCCCAACCCGACGCCGGTAAAGATGAACTTTCCCCATGCATGGAGAATGTCGCGTCCGGCGAGGCTGATCATGGTGCAACTCCAGTCAGGCGCTCGACGATATGAATCCGGCTCTTCGCGCTGAGGATTTTGTCGCTATAGACAACGACGCGCTCACCCGCCGTAAGTCCTTTGAGAACCTGCACGTTGCCTTCGAGATCAGCGCGACCCAGTGTGAGTGGCACAAATGCCAGATCGCCATTCACCAGTTTCCATGCGCCGCGCTTGCCATTGACGGTGCGCAAGGCGGCATTGGGAATCGTCGGCGCAGCGGGTAATTCGCCCAGCTGTACGGTGATCTCGGTCAACTCGCCCAAAGGAGGCAGTGGTGTGGGCGGCGCATCAAACATGATCTTCGCCAGCGTCTCTTCCGTCACGGCGTCAGCACGCGGTTCAATGCGCATCACCCGGCCAGCAAGTACTTGTGATTGGCGCGAGCGCAAAGTGATCCTGGCGGGCAAACCCGCTGCCAGACCATCGGCGCTGATCTGATCGAAGCGCGTGTCTATCCACAGGCTTGTCGGATCGATAACTTCGACCACGGCTTGCCCCGCAACCACTGTGGTGCCTGGATCGGCGTCGCGCGCGGCGACCAGACCAGCCACAGGGGCAATCAAGCGCAGATTGCCGCGCTGAGCGCGCAAGCCCTCCAACTCGGCACGCAAGCGAACAGCATCTTCGCGCGCAGCAGCCAAAGCCGCATTGGCAAGTGCCAATTCCTGACGTTTGGTCGCAACGCTTTCTTCACTGGTGCCGCGTACCGCCAGCAACTGCTCATAGCGGTTTGCTTGCGTTTGTGCAAAATCCTGCTTGGTCGAAGCCTGCTTCAAAGCGGCTTCTGCACTCTTGATCGCCGCCTGCTGCGCATTGATGCGATCATCCAGATCCACCGTGTCCATCTCTCCGAGCACCTGACCTGCCTTGACCGCATCGCCGACGTGCACGTCCAGTCGCTTGACGCGCCCGGCAAAGGTCGGGCCGATCTTGTAGGTGTAGCGTGCCTGCACCGTGCCGATGCCAAATAGAGCGGGGGCAAGCGTTCGAGATTCAACCGTACTAACCGTGACTTCAGTCGGGGCCAATGGCCCGGATCGCGCGGCCACATAAATGAACAACAACAGGAGCGGCACGATGACAGCAATCAGCATCAGCGTGCGGCGTTGCAGGCGTGGAAATTTCATGATGCACCCCCGACATGAGCGATGCCTCGCCGATAGATCGCAAATACACCCACGGCATCACGACGTATACGCGTGACGTCACCGGCTAACAACGACTGCATCACCAAGCCCTGAATCGAGCCGATGAACGACACCGATGCTGCCTCGATATCCAGTTGTGCATGCAATTCCCCTTGTGTCTTGCCTGTCTCGAGCAGGTGCTGCAGTCGCTCTCCGTAGCGGCGGATCAATGCCTGCACCATCTTCTTGGGCAAGGTGTCGCCGGGGCGCTGCAATTCTCCAAAGAGCATCCGTGGCACGCCGGGATGCTCGGCAACAAAGTCGATGTGCGCCATGAACATCGCCTCCAGCGCCGCCATCGGTGATGCCGCACTTGCCGCCGCTTTGTCGACACGGGCGAGCAGACGCTCGGCCACCCAGTCCATCACGGATTCCAGAATCGCGTCCTTGGTTGGGAAATGGCGAAACAGCGCACCTTGGGTCAGCCCCATGCGCTGTGCAATGGCGGTAGTCGTGATGTCGCTCGGATTCTGTTCGGCGGCCAGCTCGACAACCGCCTCAATCGTCGCCGCCCGACGCTCTTCGGCAGGGAGATGCTTGGAATGACTGCTCATGGGGTGCCTCATGAAGTAAGTAATCTATTACTATCTTAGTGAAAGAACCGATCAATGGCAAGTAAGGGCCATGTTTCCTTTTTCGCAAAGGTGTGCGGCGAAATGAAATGACCGAAACGAGAAACCCGACAATGAGTTACGCTTATATTGTTCGCTCATCGTTGCCTCCATTGAAATGGCACGATGAAGACGCTGAGGTTCAGCGCTGGCAAGCGATTCTTGAGCGGGGTGCCCAGCCCATCGCGATGACTTAAATACTGACAACGTATATACTTGGTCAGTACGCAAGACGTTAGGAGGCCAACCATGTCCAAAGAAGCCGTTTTCACCATGAAGCTCGAGCCAGAACTGCGCGCTGAGTTCATGGCCGAGGCTGAGGCCAGCCATCGCCCGGCTTCGCAGATCCTGCGTGAATTGATGCGTGAGTTCGTGCAGCGTCAGCGCCAATTGCGCGAGTACGAGGAATTCCTGCGTGGCAAGGTCGCGGATGCGCGGGAGCAAATCCGAGCCGGTGCGCATGCAAGCCCGTCTGGGCTTCATGCGACTTGATATTTTTGGAAAATGTGTCAACAATCATAGTCCTGCGGCATTTTGAGCTCGACCTGCGAGCAGCCCATCTGGTATTCATTTGGGCATGTGCTGGCGAATTGGCGGGTCTGTCATTTCGCAAACAGAGATGGATCACAAGTGTAGGAGGGTCTCATGGGCTTCCACAGGCGTGTTGTTCCGCAGTCTTTGCGTTTGTTTCGTTCGGAAATGCGTGGCATGGGCAGGACGCTGCCATTGTTGCCAGAGGGAAATGGCCGTTCACGTGTGGATGGCAGCGCCCTGAAAATGCTGGTGCGCCATCTACAGCAGCAACGGCGACAGGATGCCGAGGAATTGCATCGTCGCAAGGCAAGCCTCCAGGCGTTGATGGAGAGTCTGCCGCTGAAGGTGTTTGTCAAGGATGCCCGGGCGCGTTATGTCACATGCAATGCCTTGTTTGCGCATGACCGTGGCTTGACACCCGAGCAGGTTGCTGGCCGGACTGATTTCGATTTTTACCCGCTGCCTGAAGCAGAGCGCTTCCGCCATGAGGATGGCTGGGCGCTTGCCAGTGGCAGCGCACTTTCCGTGCATGAGAGCCAACTGCAGGACGGGCTGGAAAAAATCGTGCATGTCGTCAAAACGCCGTTTTACGACATGCACGGAAAAGTCGCCGGTGTGGTCGGCACCCTGCTGGATGTCACCGGCAACAAGGAAATCGAGTGCAGACTGCGTCAGTTTGCCTATGAAAATGAAGATCTGTATCAGTATTCGCCCTGTGCTTACCAGTCACTCGACGCGGAAGGCGTGGTGCGGCGCATCAACAATACCGCGCTGGATTGGCTGGGCTACAAGCGTGATGAAATTGTCGGTCAACTGCATCTGGATGATTTGTTGAGCGAGAGCAGTCGTTTGCGGTTTGCGGCGACTTTGTCTGATTTTGTTCGGCTGGGTGAATTGCATGGACTGACGCTTGATCTGGTGCGCAAGGATGGCTGCCTGTTGCCGGTGAGTCTGCAGGCAACCGCGATTTATGATGATGAAGGCCATTTCGCAGGCAGTCATCTGACTTTCAGTGATATGGCCCTGTCGTGTGAGTTGGTGCGTGAACAGCGTGTGCAGCAGCGTTATCTGGATGCGTACAGGCAGAGTCTGGGGGCGCTGCGCAGGGAGGAGCGCCAACGTCTGATCGGCGGTTTGCAGTCATGTACCATGCCGCAGCTTGACCAACTTGCGCAGACGCTGGCCGTGCTGGCTGACGGACTGTCGGTGGGGTTGCCGGAAGCCGTTGGCCAGAACTGCCGTACGCAGTTGGAAACTGCGCAGAGGCTGCTTGATCAGGCAATTTCCGGAGTGCTGGATGTGTGCAGCGGCGCTTCATCCGCAGCGCTGGATCACATGGTGCGCACCGATTGCACGGTACGCACGGCCGCTGAAGAGGGTGACTTGCCGGTGTTCGAGCGTCGCAAGAACCGTTGTCGTCGGCTGGCAATCGGTGCGAGTGCGACGGTGCCGAAAAATGGCGCCAAGGCGACCCTGGCGGCAGGTTTTGTCAAACGCCGTTCCGGCGCGCTGCGCCGCAGTCAGGATCGCTGGCAGATGACGCGGGGACAGGGCGTACCGTTCTGCTAACGCAGGAGCAAGCTCACCGGCGTACCCGGTTGCCCGGGAAGGCCAGTGAGCGTGTGATTTGTCGCTGCGGCGCTTTTTTCTGGAATTACGGTGTTTTTACAGCGTATTGTGCGTGCCGTCGCACAATGGTCCCTGTTTGCTGTGCTTGCAGCCACAAAAATAGACGGTATCACTTGTCTCAGCCTTGTATTCGACAGGGCTGAATGCCGTTCCCTGGTGTGAGCCATCGCAAAAAGGTTGGCTCTTGCTGCGACCACAGGCGCACCACCAGTAGGATTTGCCGGCCTCGACGGCGACGGGATAGGGGGCTTTCTGGGGGATTTCCGGTTGGGCCATGATGAGTTGCTCCAGAGGGCGAAAGTGATGTTGGCGTGAATGAATTGCGGCTTATTGCTGGATGGCTTCGATGGCAATGTCGATGCGTACTTCATCCCCCACATTGGGTGCGTATTTGCCGGCATTGAAATCGGAACGTTTGACCGTCGTCGTGGCGTTGGCACCAATGGCATCGCGCTTGGCCATCGGATGCGGCTTGTTGGTAAAGGTGCTGATCTCCAGCCGGACGGGGCGCTCCACGCCTTTCAGGGTCAGCGTGCCTTCTATGGCAATCGGCTTGACTTCATTGCCTTCGGCAAAAATCACCCGGGTGGACTTGAACGTGGCGGTTGGATACTGGGCGGTATCAAGAAAATCTTCGGATTGGATGTGTGTGTTGAAGGCGCTGCTGCCGGTATTTATCGAAGTGGTGTCGATGACGATATCCACCGAACCGGTACGCGCCTCCTTGTCGAAAACCAACGTGCCGCTGGTTTTGTCGAAACGGCTCAGCTGTGTCGAAAAGCCGAAATGACTATAGGAAAAGCGAGGAAAGGTGTGCGAGCTATCGACGGTATAAGTTGTCGGTGCAGCCAGCGCGGGTGCAGTCACGGACAGTGCAAGCAGGGTGCAGGGCAGGGCGAGGAGCGATGAAGTCAGACGCATGGCAGGCTTCCTTTTTGGCAGGTGTGAAAAGTTCAGGCAGAGCGTTCGATTATAGGCGGCAGAAAATGTTCCGGGACTCATGGCTGCTGTGCTGTCGCGCTGTCTTTTGTCAGCCACAGGCAATTACCCTGGCTTTCCTTGGCGATTTCGGCCAGCACGCGATCGTGTTCGGCCTGTTCGCTGGCCGTGGCGCGCAGTATCTTGCGTGGTTGCCTGGTCAGGTCGGCTGGGGTGGTGTGGAGCGTGGTGCCGGCTGGCGGGCTGTCCAGATCCATGAGCAGGGTTTCCTGGCCGCGCGTCATGGCCAGATAGACTTCGGCCAGCAGTTCGGCATCGAGCAGGGCGCCGTGCAGTTGGCGGCCTGAGTTGTCGACATCGAATTCCTTGCACAGCACGTCGAGTGAGTTGCGCCGCCCTGGTCGCATGTCGCGCGCCAGCTTGAGGGTGTCAATGATGCCGACAGTCAGTTCGGCCAGCGGTGGCTTGCCGAGCAGGGCGAATTCGTTGTCGAGAAAGCCACGGTCGAATTCGGCGTTGTGGATCAGCAGCTCGGCATCCTGGATGAATTCGATGAATTCATTGGAGATTTCCGCAAATTTTGGTTTGTCTGCCAGATCTTCATTGCTCAGGCCGTGGATGGCCTGGGCGGCGGCGTCGATCTCGAATTCCGGGTTCAGATAGACGTGATAGCGGCGCTGGGTCGGCTTGCGGTTGATCAGTTCGATACAGCCGATTTCAATGACGCGATGGCCTTTTCTGTAGTCGAGGCCGGTGGTTTCGGTATCCAGTACGATCTGGCGCATGTTCATGCAGTCTCCTGTGCAGAATTTTTTTTCGGGTGGCTGATGCCTTGTCTGGCCAGCGCATCGGCGCGTTCGTTTTCAGCATGGCCGGCATGGCCGCGCACCCATAGCCATTCGATCTGGTGACGGCTGGCTTCCGCGTCAAGCCGTTGCCACAGGTCGGCATTCTTCACGGGCTGTCTGTCAGCGGTGCGCCAGCCGCATTTTTTCCAGTTGTGTATCCATTCGCTGATGCCTTTTTGCACATACTGTGAATCTGTATGTACGCGGGTTTTCACGGGGCGATTGAGCGCTTTCAAGGCTTCTATGACGGCCATCAGTTCCATGCGGTTGTTGGTGGTTGCCGGTTCGCCGCCATAGATTTCCTTTTCTACCATGCCGCGTGCGGTGCGGGTGCGCAGCAAGGCGCCCCAGCCACCGGGGCCGGGATTGCCACTGCAGGCGCCATCGGTGTAGATATCAACAATGGCTTCGTCAGTTGCCGGATGGGTTGAGGATGTGTTCATGTCTGTCTGGACTTGCCTAGAGTGCAGGCGCTACTGGAGGAATCGGTGCGCGGATGTTCTGCAGAAAACTGGCGTTGGCTGCCTTGCGGACTGGGGCGCGGCTGCGGTGCCACGGCGGCCAGCGCCCTGGCCTGCAACATGCGTTCGCGCCAGCCCGGCGTGATCAAACGCATGCCGTGGCTGCGTTTGATGGCCTGGATGATGTAGGTGGCGCCGCCATAGGGCCACCAGCGATTGCCGGCCAGTTCGATGAAGTGCCAGCGTTGCAGATGGTTTTCCTGGCTGAAAGGGGGGGCATAGCAGCCGAAACTGCCGCTGTGGGTTTCCAGACCGAGCAGTGCAAACCAGTCTTTCAGTCGTCTTACGCTCAGATAGTGGCCGCGCCACGGCGGGGTGGCGCGGGAGAGGCGGGTGAAGCGATGCCGCATACCCCACAGGCTGAAAGGATTGAAGCCGGTGATGATGACGCTGCCTTCTGGTACCAGCACGCGTTCGACTTCGCGCAGAATCTGATGCGGCGTTTCGTGAAATTCCAGCAGGTGGGGCAGAATCACCAGATCCATGCTGGCATTGGCAAAAGGCAGGTAATGCGGATTGGTGAGCAGTTGGTTGCTTCGAGTTTGCAGGGCGGAGCTGTCATCTGCAAGATCATTGCAATACAGCCGGAAGGGCATACGGTTGGCGCGCAGGAAATCATGTTGCGGCAAGCCGAGCTGCACCGCATTGAAGCCAAAGATATCGGCGACCAGGTGATCGTAACGTGCCTGTTCCCAGCGCAGGACGTACTGTCCTTGCGGAGTTTCCAGCCATTCATCGAAACCGCAGACAGGCATCGTTCAGTCCATGCCGCTGGACAGTGGGCGCGGGTGGCTGGTCTGCCGCAATGGCTGGCGCAGCTCGCCAGCCGGCAGGCAAACAGGTGGCAATGCGTGAATTTGTGGCATGCTGGAAAGTCGGAGAGAAAACATCATGAACATCCTTATGACATCCGCTTCGGCTGGTGCGCCCCGCGCGGCATCGAAAAACACAACCTGCGCATCCTATCGCATCCTGCCGCTTGCTGCAGTCAGTTTGCCGGATAACTATATCTGGCTGCTGCACCGTGATGATGACGATGCCGTCGTTGTTGTTGACCCGGGTGAGGCGCAGGCCGTGCTCGATTATCTGCAACGTGGGCAGTTGCGGCTAACCGATGTGCTGATCACACATCATCATGCGGATCACACTGGCGGTATTCCACGGTTGCGGCAGCAGTTTCCGCAACTGCGGGTATATGCTGCGGCCAATGAGCCCGTTGCTGGTCTGACCGCTGCGGATGTGCGGTTGCATGACGGTGACTGGGTTGAGCTGCCGCAACTGGGCGCGCGCTTCCAGGTGCTGGCGATGCCGGGGCATACCCTGGGTCATGTGGCTTATCATGATCCGGCGCATCTGCCAGGCGGTGTGTTGTTCAGTGGTGATACGCTGTTTTCAGCGGGTTGTGGGCGGGTATTTGAAGGCAGCATGGCGCAGATGCAGCAATCACTGGCCCGCCTGCGCGCCTTGCCGGCAAATACGCAAATCTACTGCGCCCATGAATACACGGCGGCCAACCTGCGCTTTGCCCAGGCGGTTGAGCCTAAAAATACGGCCATTGCCGACTATGCCGTCCAGGTTGTCCAGCAGCGTGAGCAAGGTCTGCCCACGCTGCCTTCAACGCTCGCCCTGGAATGCCGGATCAACCCGTTTCTGCGTTGGGATGCACCGGCCGTACAGCAGGCTGCGATAGCCTTCCAACAGCAGCAGGCAGCGGATGGGGTGGAGTCTGTTCGGCCGTCGACGGATGCCGTAGCGGTCTTCACGGCAATTCGGCGTTGGAAAAATACTTTTTGAGCCGGTTGTTTTTGAGTCGCTTGTCTTGTTTCAATGTCACAGCGTGCTTATAATGTGCCCTCCTTTCTGCAGCTTCTGCGGCAGACTGCCGGGCGATTAACTCAGCGGTAGAGTGCCACCTTCACACGGTGGAAGTCAGTGGTTCGATCCCACTATCGCCCACCAGAATTGTTGAAATGTCAGCAAACGCCTGTGTCAATGAACACGGGCGTTTTTGCGTTTACAGAGCCATCGGTCCATAGAGAAGCAGCGTCGGGCTTACTCGGGTTTTGCAGGATTTTCCTGTTGCAGGATTTTCAGCAGGGCAGGGCCGTAGCGGTCGGCCTTGGCCTGGCCGATGCCGTTGATCTGCAGCAGTTCGTCGCGCGTGCGTGGGCGGTGCGTGACGATTTCGTGCAGGGCACGGTCGTTGAGGATGACGTAGGCGGGCAGATTTTGCTCGCGGGCCAACTGGAGGCGCCAGTCGCGCAGAGTGTGCAGCAGCGGATCGTTGGCATGAGCCGATGACAGGCTGGTGGCACTGCTTCTGGAGATTTCGGTCCGTCTTGCGGATTTGCGACGTGCCTGAAGATGGCGCAGCATCAGGCGGGTTTCGCCTTTCAATATCGGGCGGGCGGCCGGAGTGAGCGTCAGGCCGCCATAGTGTTGAGCGTCGGCCTGCAGCAGACCGGCGGCAAGCAGCTGGCGAGTAACGCTGCGCCAGCCGGCTTCGTCGAGTTCCTGACCCACGCCAAAGGTGGGCAGTTGGTCATGCTGGCATTGCAGAATTTTTTCGGTGCGCTTGCCGCGCAGGATGTCGATCAGATGGCCACTGCCGAAGCGCTGGCCACTGCGCAGTGCGGCGGACATCAGTTTCTGTGCGGCCACCGTGCCATCCCAGAGCTGAGGCGGCTCCAGGCAGGTGTCGCAGTTGTTGCAGGCGCTGCTGGTTTCGCCGAAGTAGTTGAGCAGCACTTCACGCCGGCAACCGGCCGCTTCGCAGTAGGCCAGCATGGCATCGAGTTTTTGTCGTTCGATGCGTTTCTGTTCGTCAGAGGCGGCGGATTCATCGATGCGATTGCGATGGATCACCACATCGTTGAGGCCGTAAGTCATCCAGGCTTCGGCCGGCTCGCCGTCACGGCCAGCGCGGCCGGTTTCCTGGTAGTAGGCTTCCAGACTCTTGGGCAGATCGAGATGGGCGACGAAGCGCACGTCCGGTTTGTCGATGCCCATGCCAAACGCGATGGTGGCGACCATCACCACGCCTTCTTCACGCACGAACTGCTGCTGATGCTGGCGGCGCTGGGCGTTGTCCATGCCGGCGTGATAGGGCAGGGCGCGGATGCCTTGCTGGTTGAGCCAGGCAGCGGTTTCATCGACTTTCTTGCGCGACAGGCAATAGACGATGCCGGCTTCGCCACGATGGTCGGCCAGGAAATCGAGCAGCTGGCGGCGCGGGTTGTCGCGTTCGACGATGGTGTAGCGGATGTTGGGGCGATCGAAGCTGCTGATGAAGACGCGGGCACTGTCGAGTCCCAGGCGCAGGCGGATTTCGTTGCGGGTCAGCGCGTCGGCAGTGGCGGTCAAGGCAATGCGCGGGATGTGCGGATAGCGCTCGTGCAGGGCCGAGAGTTGCATGTATTCCGGGCGGAAATCATGGCCCCATTGTGAGACGCAGTGAGCTTCGTCGATGGCGAACAGGGCGATGCGTCCGTCGCGGTCAAGGTGTTCGAGCAGGCCCAGAAAACGCTCGGAGAGCATGCGCTCGGGGGCAATATAGAGCAAGTCCAGCGCACCCTTGAGCAGGGTTTTTTCGGTGGCCAGCGTCGTTTCAAAATCCAGTGAGGAATTGAGCAGGGCGGCGCGCACACCCAGTTGCAGCAGGGCATCGACCTGATCCTGCATGAGTGCAATCAAGGGCGAGACGACGATGGCGCAGCCGGGACGCAGCAGGGCGGGTAGTTGGTAGCACAGCGATTTGCCGCCGCCAGTGGGCATCAACACCAGGGCATCGCCAGCGTTGGTGACATGCTCAATGATCTCGGCTTGGGCGCCGCGAAATGCGTTGTAGCCGAACACCTTGTGCAGCAGGTCCAGCGCTTTGTTCATGAACAGGGCAGTGTGTGAAATTGACAGTGGCCGTGCTCGTCAATCAGCAGGTAGTTGCCATCGTGGTGCCAGTCGCCCAACACCCAGCGCTGGCAAGGCTGGCCATCGATCCAATGGGTATGACTGCCCTGGCGGTGAGTGTGGCCGTGAATCAGTCGTGGATAGCCGTGGCTGCGCAGGGTGTTTGCCACGGTGTTTTCGTTGACATCCATGATGAGTGCCGGTTTGTCCTGTTTTTCGGCTTCGCTGCGCTGGCGCAGAGCGGCTATTTGTGCCTTGCGCTCGGCCAGCGGCCTGGCCAGAAAGCTGCGCTGCCAGTCAGGGTTGCGCACCATGGTGCGGAAATCCTGATAGGCCCGGTCATCGCTGCATAAAGTGTCACCGTGCATCAGCAGGGTGGTTACGCCGCCCAGGTCAAGCAACCGGGGTTCGTCGAGCAACTGGACACCACTGGCGTGAGCAAAGTCCTGGCCGATGAGAAAGTCGCGGTTGCCGGCGATGAAATAGATGGCGGTGCTTGCCGAGCAATGCAGCAGGGCATCGCAGATGCGACGATTGAATGTGTCCGCCAGGTCGTCATCGCCGGCCCAGGCTTCGAACAGGTCGCCGAGGATGTAGAGGGCGGCCGCATTTTTGACGATCGGTTGATCGAGAAAGCCAAGAAAAAGTGCGGCAATTTCCGGCTGTTGTGGACAGAGGTGCAGATCGGAGATCAGCAGGATGGGCGCTTGAGGCATGGGGGTGTTTTCTCAAGCGTCAGCCGGTTGAGGCATCTGGCTGTGGAGGTGTGGGGTCACAGCCCGGCAGCAGGAGGTGAGCGTGAGAGCCTGCTGCCGGCGGGAGGGTTCAGATGACGGTGGCGCTTTCGATGGTGACACTTTCCTTGGGTACATCCTGATGGTAGCCGTGGTTGCCGGTGGCCACATCCTTGATCTTGTCCACCACTTCGCTGCCTTCAACAACCTTGCCGAAGACGCAATAGCCCCAGCCGTTGCCGGTGGGCGACTTGAAATCGAGAAAGCCGTTGTCGGCAACGTTGATGAAGAACTGCGCCGTGGCCGAGTGCGGGTCGTTGGTGCGCGCCATGGCCAGGGTATAGCGGGTGTTTTTCAGGCCGTTGTCGGCTTCGTTCTTGATCGGTGCCTGGGTGGGTTTTTGCTGCATGTCGGGAGTGAAGCCGCCACCCTGGATCATGAAACCGTCGATCACGCGATGGAAGATGGTGCCGTTGTAATGGCCAGATTCGACATAGGAGAGAAAGTTCTTGGCCGTTTCAGGGGCTTTTTCGGTGTCCAGTTCGATGGTGATGTCACCAAAGTTGGTGCTCAGCTTGATCATGGGTGTTCCTTTG
>JAHRWT010000081.1 GCA_019105045.1 Sterolibacterium sp. | reverse complement strand
AAAGTTACCGTTTGAAGCATCAACGGCAGGCCGGGATGGTTCAAGTCAGGAAAGGAGAGGCCGGCGGTTGAACGCCGCGCGGTAAATGCCGCCTTCCGGTTGGGCCGTCGGCCCGCCCTGCAGGCAGCAATTACCGCGCAGTGAGAGGGTATGGGGGTGTATCAGTTTTAAATCGCTGCACGAAGGAAATCTGTATCAATTTTGAATCGCCGTTGACAGCTCACGGCTATTTCAAGGTGGACTTTGAAATCGTCTGGAAGACGATCCATCGTGATCTTCCCGGCTTGTACTCGCAGATTCAGAATGCGCAGGCCAGCGTTCGCAACCAGAATATTGAAGGGATGGAACCATGATGCGAGCGTGCCATGTTACTTCTCGTCATATTGTCGCTGTGGCTGCCTCTGACATGGCCTTAACGAATGCTTACGCCGAGAGCCTGAATAGCCTGATCCGGGTGATGAACCGGCTGGGCCGGGGCTACAGCTTCTAGGCGCTGCGGGCCAAGATTCTGTTCACCGAGGGCGCTCACAAGCACAAACCCGGTCGCCCGAAATTCGAGCGCAGACGTGAGCCTGGTTTGGCGATGGCGGTGCGCATGAAATCGGGCAACGCCGCAATGCGTCGCCGCAGCCATTTATTCAGCATCTCCCTGATCCGACTACCTGGATTCATCCCGGTGTGGGGGGATAGATTTTGTAGGTCGGGATTTATCCCGACAAAGGTGCTTGAGGCCACCGCTGTTTGTCGGGCTGAAGCCCGACCTACGTTCGAGGTTTTCGTAGGTCGGGTTTCAACCCGACATGGGCGGTTGGGATGGATTTTGTAGGTCGGGATTCATCCCGACAAAGGTGCTTGAGGCCGCCGCTGTTTGTCGGGCTGAAGCCCGACCTACGTTCGAGGTTTTCGTAGGTCGGGTTTC
Organism: Sterolibacterium sp.; assembly: GCA_019105045.1. Lineage (GTDB taxonomy): Bacteria > Pseudomonadota > Gammaproteobacteria > Burkholderiales > Rhodocyclaceae > Sterolibacterium. The sequence continues at coordinate 5,981 of JAHRWT010000081.1, read as the reverse complement.
AACCCGACATGGGCGGTTGGAGTTTTGTAGGTCGGGATTTATCCCGACATGGACGGTCGAGGTGAGAACCTTGTCGGGCTGAAGCCCGACTGTACGGGCTACGGGCCTCTATTCGTAGATCGCAACCTGGCCGGGGCCGCTGTTCGTGTAGTGATGTTGGCACGGGTTGCCGGAAAACTCCGCATGGACGTTGCCATTGAGCTTTATTGAGTTTGCGATAACGGAGCCATAGAACTTGGGTTTAGGATTGCCGCCGAATGCAAGTTCTGCCTGTGGTGCATAGACGATGCCTTTGATCTCGACAAGCTGACCGCCATTACCGCCAATCAGGTCATTCACGCTAGAGCCAGAGCCATGATAGTGGATTACCACACCACCTTCTGGGCAGCCATCTGTAGTCGGGCCGCTTATCTTTAATTGGGCACTTCCTGACGTACTAATGTTTTTACCCGATGGCAGATGGATGGTGACGCTCGTTCCCTGGATTGAAGCCCCACCCTTCAATTCGATACCGTTATCAAACCAGTAATGCCCTGCCGAGAGTGAAAGAGAGGTATTGCCGGTGTAGCTGAACGTAGAGTAACGACCAGGGGAGCAGGTGCTACCGGAACAGGTTGTTGGCGTTTGATTTTTCAAGGCATCGATATCGTCGGTATAGCTAGGCGCTTGGGGGGCAATCATGGGTTCCGCGTGGGTCTGAACTTTCGAACACCAAGTTTTTCCCGGGCAGGCAGTGTTTGTTCCATTATTGTAAATATTGATCTTGGCGTCGTTGTTTAGTACGAAGTTTCCTTTGCCATTGTTCGCAACCCCACCGGCAGCGCCGATAGAAGCACTACAGCCGTCCAAAGTAATATCGTAGGCGTTCCCATTAGTGGTAATACCATTGGTTAAGGTCAGGCAATCAGGGTAGCCAGTGTTCCCCGTCACCCCCGCCACCGCCTCCGCCCGGATCTGCCAGGCGTTGGCGCCGAGGATCTGGCCGAGGATCAGGCTGGTCGGGCGGGTGATGACGGCGCGCACGTACTGATCGTTAGTGGCGTAGCTTTCGCTGCCGCCGGGCGGGATGCTGATGGTGACCACCGCGCTGCCGCTGCCATCCTTGAAGCCATTTTTCTCGGCGTAGTCTTTTGCCTCGTCCTTCGCGGCGTCGATGGCCATGCCGCGCGCCAGGCCGTTGGCCCCGGCATGCGCTGCGGCATCGGCAGCGTTCTGCATCTGGCCGCGCACCAGGTAGGCGTTGCCGACGTCGATGGCCAGGGCGGCGAAGCCGAACAGCACGACCAGCAGCAGGGCCACCATCACGGCGACGGCGCCGGATTCGCGGTGGGGATAGGAACCAGAGTTGAGCGGTTTCATGGCGGCATCCTTGATTAGCGTGCGGTAATGAAGCAGGGGGCGGTGCAATCAACGATCAACGATCACTCTTCGGCCATTTCGGTCGTTGTCGCCAGCTTGATGTCCTTGCCCGCCCAACTCAGCAGGGAACCCAGCAGCAGGCCCTCATAGGTGTATTCCACTTTCACCCGCAGCCAGTTGCCGGCCTTGCGCTCATCTTTATTTTGATAGGTCACCGTGACGCCATCGCCCGTGTTGGGATTGCAGTTGCTGGCGCCGAAGGTGATCACCTCGCCGCAATAGTATTTTTTGGCGCGGGCCTTGATATCGGCTTCCGTTTTCTTGCCCGACTCGCCCGCTGCCACCACGCCATAGCGTGCCGCCTCGCGGCTGGCGTTGGTGATCAGCGCCTTGTCATACAGGGCGATGCTGAATTCGATGATGCCAAAAAGCAGCAGCAACAGCAGCGGCAGCACCAGGGCGAATTCCACGGCGGCGGCGCCGCGATGACGAGTGATGTTCATGGGAGCCTCGGAAGAGTTGTGCAGGAGAGGGAGCCGATACGTTTCGTTTGCAGGCAGCAGGGTAAACAGGAATGCGTATGCAAATGGCCGGAAGGTAGAAGGAAAATTATCCTCTCCTGCGGGGTGGAGTCAAGCGGTTTGGGGAGCGAGGGGCGCAGGCAAGCCTGCGCGCCGTACTGGATGTTCCGTCGCGCTGCGCTTGTCGTGGCGGGGGCTTTCCGGTCAGCCTACTTTTCCACGATTTCTGCCGCGCCCGCCTTTTGCGCAGCCGCCGACGGGCGCCAGGATTGCACCAGGTACAGTGGCCGGCCCTTGGATTCGTCGAACATGCGCCCCAGATATTCGCCGATGATGCCGATCGACATCAGCTGCACGCCGCCGAGGAAGAGGATCACCACCATCAGCGAAGGGTAGCCATGCACGGGGTTGCCATGCACCAGCGTGTCCCAGACGATGACGAGGGCGTAGGCGAAGGCGCACAGTGCGGTGAGCATGCCGAGATAGGTCGCTACGATCAGCGGGCCGTTGGTGAATGAGGTGATGCCTTCGATGGCGAAGTTCCACAGTTTCCAGTAGCCCCACTTGCTGCTGCCGGCGTGGCGCGCGTCGCGCTCGTAGGGAATCTCGATCTGCGGATAGCCGATCCAGGCGAACAGTCCCTTCATGAAGCGATGCTGCTCGCGCAGCCGGCGCAGCGCCAGCACGGCGCGGCGGCTCAAGAGGCGAAAGTCGCCGACGTCCTGTGGAATTTGCACGCGCCTGCTCATGCGCCGCATGACCCGGTAGAAGGCATGGGCGGTGAGTTTTTTCAGCGCGCTTTCTCCGTTGCGCTGCGTGCGCCGCGCATTCACGACATCCCAGCCCTCGCGCCAGTGGCGGATCAGATCGGGGATCAGTTCGGGCGGATCCTGCAAATCGGCGTCGATGATGACCACGGCATCGCCCTCGGCATGATCGAGTCCGGCGGTCATCGCCATTTCCTTGCCGAAGTTGCGGCTGAGTTCGACGACCGCCACGCGCGCCGACTGGCCGGCGAGTTCCCGCAGCACGCGGCGCGTGTCGTCCTTGCTGCCGTCATCGACGTAGATGATCTCCGCCGCCATCTCCGGGGCCAGGCCATCGAGCACCGCCGACAGGCGCGCATGAAAGGCCGGCAGCACTTCGGCCTCGTTGTAGGCGGGGACGATGACCGAAAGCGCCAAGGGCAGGCCATTGGCGGATGCTGGCGCAGGCGTGGAGGCGTTCATGGCGTCATGTCGATTCGCGCGATTCGAGTGATTCGTCAGGCCGTCTGGCGGAAGGCCCACAGCCGGCTGCCGGTGAAGTTCCAGAACAGGACCAGCAGGGCGGCCAGCGCCTGGGCGAGCAGGTAATGCAGTTGCAGCAGGTGCAGGCCAAGATACATCAGCAGGGTGTTGAGCGCGGCGCCAAGCAGGGCGACCGCGAGAAATTTCGGCAGCGCCGCGCTGTGGCGGGCATGGCTCCTGAAGGTCAGGTGGCGGTTGAGCAGATAGTTCACCAGCGCCCCGGCCGCGAAACCGGCTAGCGAAGCGGGCAGCGGATCGAGGCCGAGGTTTTCCACCAGCAGCGCCAGCGTGGCGAAATGGGCAGCGGTTCCGACGGCGCCGACAGCAGTGAAAAAACAGAACTGGCGCAGCATCAGGGGTGCGCTTCCGGTTGGGCTTTTCTGGGCGGCTGTTCGCTGGGCGCCCGGCCGTAACGGGCGATCAGCTCGCGGTATTGCGGCAGATCGCGCAGCAGCACCGAATCATGTTCGTTTTCGTAGACCAGTCGGAAATCCTGGCCAGCCAGCAGCAACTGGCGCAGCGGCGTGTCGTTTTCCAGGATCGCATAGTCGATCCGCTGCTGCTCGAACAAGGGCCGCCAGTTGGCCCGGCCACGATACATGGCCCAGTAATCCCGCATGAAGGCCTTGCCATAGACATCCTCGCGGCCATAGACATACACCTGACGCTGCGGATACAGCCGATAGACCAGATAGCCGCCATGGTTGTAGCTGTTGAACATGCGTCCCTGGATGCCGTGCTGCTCGATGAAATCCACCGCCTTGGCGGGCACAGTGGCGGCAGCGGCTTTTTCCAGCGTTGTGGAGATTCCGGGGTAAGAGAATCCCAGTCCGGCCAGGGCAGCCAACAACAGCAGCCAGTTGAGTCCGTTTTCCTTGTGGCCCAACTGGCGCGTGGCGGCGTGGCCTTCATCCGGCAGATAGCTGCGTTGCTGCAAGGCCAGCGCCAGGAAGGGGGCCATGGCCAGGGCGGCCAGCGGCAGGTTGCGCTGCGAGACAAAGGCCGTGGCGATGAACAGGCTGGGCAGGAGGATTTCCGTCAGGTCGAAGCGCCGCCGGGCATGCAGCAGGGCGAGGAAAAAACCGAACACCAGCAACAGGAAGTACAGATTGAAGGGGTTGTGGAAATCCGGCGACAGCCATTCCGCGATGGTGTTCATGCCACTGGAGGCGAACAGCATTTCGAAGGGATACAGCCAGTAGGCAAAGTGGTGGGGATTGAGGGCGGTGGCCAGCAGGGCTGCGCCGGCCCAGAAGGTCAGACGCCGCAGCGCGGCAAGGCTCAGGACAGCGTCGCCATCGTTTCTCAGGCAATAGCGCAGCCATTCGCTGGCCAGAAACAGGCCCAGCATGACCAGCCCGATGAAATAGCCGCCGTGCAGATTGGCCCAGAGCAGGAACATGGGCGGCAGCAGCCAGAGGCGGCGGGTGTCCTGAAAATACTTGCAGTCGATCAGCAAGCCGAGCAGCCCGGCGAAGAGGAGAAAACTGAACAGTTGCGGGCGCGGCGCGACGAAGCAGGCAATCAGGGCACAGGCCAGCGTCACCAGGATCGCCTTGCCTTCGTCGCCCTGCAGCAGCTTGTGGCAACTGCGGTAGGTCAGGGCGCAGTAGAGGGTAACGACGGCGGCGACGAAGAGATTGGTCAGGGGCAAGCCGCCCGTCCGATAAATCAGCCAGAGAACGATCTGTGATAGCCATTCGGCCAGCACGCCCAGCTCCGGCTTGCTGGCGTAGGAAAAGACGTCATGGGCATGCAGCGTGCCGGCGTTCAGGAATGCTTCGCCCGTGCGCAGATGCCACCAGAAATCCGGATCGAAATTGAAGGGGAGGGCCAGCCGCAGCAGGAACAGGAAGGCGAGAACGACGGCGGCCAGGGGCAGGCGGGGCAGGGGCATGACGGATCGTGTTTCTTCTGATGGGGTGACGTGGTTGCGTGCCTGATGCCGACGGGTTCCGGCAGCGCATGCTTGATGATATGCTGCATGGCTTGCCAGTATAACCAAGACGCGGCCTCATCACGCGCACAAGAAAGCCATATGCTGAAGCTGAAATCCATGGCACGCGGGCAGCTTGCCGTGCTGGCGCTGACGGGCGCGGCCTTCATCCTTTATTTGCTGATGGGCCTGTTGCGTCACTGGAGTTATCTGACTTTGCTCAGCGATCTGGGTGTCTTCGATCAGGCGGCCTGGGCGACGCTGCATGGCGACTTCATGCATCACACAATTAATTTCCCTGGAAAAGTCATCAACTGGCTGGGCTTGCACTTCAACCTGATCGTGCTCGCCTTTGTCCCCTTGTATGCCATCGCGCCCTGGCCGGAATGGTTTGTCCTGGCGCAGGCGGCGGCCATCGCCCTGGCTGCCTGGCCGCTGTACCGTCTGGCACTGTTGTGGTTCGGCTCGGAAAGGGTGGCTTTTTACTGGGCGCTGATCTATCTGGTGAATCCCTTCGTGCTGAATGCGGCGGCCTGGGATTTTCATCCCGTGGCGCTGGCCGCGCCCTGCATTGCCTGGGCGCTGCTGGCGCTGGAGCAGCGCCGGCGTGGCCGGTTTCTTGCCTGCTGCGTAATGCTGTTGCTGATACAGGAACAGCTCGGCCTGACGGTGTTCGGTCTGGGCTTGTTGTGGGGACTGCGGCACCATGAATGGCGCTTTGCCAGCGCGGTGGCCTTGCTCGGCGTGGCGCATGCCGCCCTGGTACTGGGCGTGCTGATGCCGGCGCTCTCGCCTACCGGCCAGTTGTTGATGGCCAGCGCCGGGGAAGGGCAGCTCTCACGCTATAGCTGGCTGGGCGGCTCGGCGACAGAAATC
>JAHRWT010000040.1 GCA_019105045.1 Sterolibacterium sp. | reverse complement strand
CAAGCCGTTCCTGGCTCAGGGTTTCGAATATCGGCAAGGTGCGCAGGGCAACGGTTGCAACAGGCATTGCAGGGCGCATGGGCTTTCCTTGGATTGCGGAATTCTTGTGGCCGGCGGCCAGGCAGTGGAACACCTGTGCCGGCAGGGTCGTCTGGAATGTTTGGAAGCATCGGTCAGTATAATCCCAGAAACCGCAGTTGACCGCTGTCCCTGGCCTCGAACCCCGCTGCTGCGTTGGGGGGCGGGGCCAGAGCAAGCTTCAGCGGATGTGGGAGAGCGCTATGCCCCGCAGGAAATCCCCTTGGGGGACGCCATCGATTGCACGATTTTCGGGCTGCCTGGCCGCGTTGCTCCTCCCACAGGGATTTCCTTCGGTCATCGTTGCAGGGAGCGGCCATGCGCTTCGTCGCGCCTTGCCAGCCAACCCGAAAATCGCACTCTCGAAGGCGTTCAGCTGCGGTTTCTAGGATAATCTGCGTTTGCCGATGATGACTCATGGAGATAGAAGGATGACCACTCGCCACGCCCGTCTGCTGATTCTCGGTTCCGGACCGGCCGGTTATACCGCCGCCGTGTATGCCGCGCGCGCCAACCTGCAGCCGCTGTTGATCACTGGCCTGGCCCAGGGCGGTCAGCTGATGACCACGACGGAAGTCGACAACTGGCCCGCCGATGCCGATGGCGTACAAGGGCCGGAATTGATGACGCGCTTTCTGAAACATGCCGAGCGCTTCAATACCGAAATCATTTTCGATCACATCCACACCGCCAAACTGGATGCCCAGCCGATGACGCTGATCGGTGATGCCGGCACTTATACCTGCGATGCGCTGATCATCGCCACCGGCGCTTCGGCGCAGTATCTGGGCCTGCCGTCCGAAGAGGAATTCATGGGGCGCGGCGTCTCGGCCTGCGCCACCTGTGATGGTTTCTTCTACAAGAACCAGCGCGTGGCCGTGGTCGGTGGCGGCAATACGGCTGTGGAAGAGGCGCTCTATCTGGCCAACATCGCCAGCCATGTCACACTGATTCATCGCCGCGACAAGCTGCGCGCCGAGAAGATCATGCAGGACAAGCTGTTCGAAAAGGAAAAAGCCGGCAAGGTGACAATCAAATGGGACAGCGCGCTGGATGAAGTGTTGGGTGATCAGAGCGGAGTGACCGGCCTGCGCCTGAAGAATGTGAAAACCGGCGCAGCCGAGGAACTCGCGGTGCAGGGCGTGTTCATCGCCATCGGTCACAAGCCGAATACCGATTTGTTCGCCGGCCAGCTGGACATGGAAGAGGGCTACATCATCACGCGCGGCTCACGCCACGGCAATGCCACGGCCACCAGCCGTCCCGGCGTGTTTGCTGCCGGCGATGTGCAGGATCACGTCTATCGCCAGGCGATTACCAGTGCTGCGACCGGCTGCCAGGCCGCGCTGGATGCCGAGCGTTATCTCGACGGTCTGGCCTGACGGTCACGCGGCAACAGCGGAACAGATACAGAAAGTAGAAAGCAGAAAGCGCGGGCCTGAACGGCGACCACGCTTTCCGCTGCCTGTCTGTTGTGTTGCCTAGATTGCCGCTTCGTCGGTTTCGCCGGTGCGGATGCGGACAATCTGCTCGACCGGCGAAACAAAAATCTTGCCATCGCCAATCTTGCCGGTGCGCGCGGCCTTGATGATGGCTTCGATGACGGCATCCACACTGTCATCGGCAACGACGATTTCGAGTTTGATCTTCGGCAGAAAATCAACCACGTATTCGGCGCCACGATACAGTTCAGTATGACCTTTCTGGCGGCCAAACCCTTTGACTTCAGTGACGGTCAGGCCGGAGACGGAGATTTCGGACAGCGCTTCGCGGACTTCGTCGAGTTTGAAGGGCTTGATGATGGCTTCAACCTTTTTCATGTGGGCTCCTGGGGTGGGTTGTTGTTGACTGTGTGTGTGGTGTGCGGTGCGTGGTATGTGCTATGTGGTGCGTGGGCTGTGGGGTTGCGGCGTGCGTTGCCGCTACCATTCATCCGGGTAGTGCGCGGTAACGGGTTGCCGCCAGTCCCGGCCAAAACTGCGGCGCGTGATGCGGATGCCGGGCGGCGCCTGGCGGCGTTTGTATTCATTGCGTTTGAGCAGGCCGACTACTCGCTGCACGTCTGCGAGCGCATGGCCCTGGGCAATGATTTGCTGCGGGCTGAGCGCCTGCTCCATGTAGGCAGCAACAATGGCATCAAGAGTGGCGTAGTCGGGCAGGCTGTCCTGGTCGGTCTGCCCGGGCCTGAGTTCGGCCGAAGGCGGGCGCGTCAGGATGTTCTGCGGAATGTGTGGCCCGTCGCCGCGCAGGCTGTTGCGGTAATGGCAGAGGCGATAGACCAGGGTTTTGTAAACGTCCTTGAGTACGGCAAAGCCGCCGGCCATGTCGCCATACAGCGTGGAATAACCGACGGCCGTTTCACTTTTGTTGCTGGTGGTCAGCACGATGGCGCCCGTTTTGTTGGACAGGGCCATCAGCAACATGCCACGGATGCGTGCTTGCAGGTTTTCTTCCGTGGCATCGGTCGGCAGGCCGGCAAACTGCGGCGCCAGCAGATCGGTCAAGGTCTGCATCGCGGCAGTGATGGGTATTTCGTCGTAGCGCACAGCCAGATTGGCGGCCATGGTGCGGGCATCATCCAGGCTCATCTGTGCGGTATAGGGTGAAGGCAGCATCACTGCACGCACCCGTTCGGCACCCAGGGCGTCGACGGCGAGTGCCAGTACCAGGGCCGAATCGGCACCGCCGGAAAAGCCGATGATGACGCCGGGAAAGCCGTTTTTTTCGATGTAGTCACGCAACCCGAGTTTGAGTGCGGCATAGATGGCCGCCTCGTCGGTCGGTAGAGCGGCCTGCGTGCCGGGCTGCAGTCGTCCGGGCAGGTCGCGGCAGTATTCGACGATGGCCAGGGCTTCTTCGCAACTGGGCAGTTGATGGGTGAGCTGGCCGGTGGCATCGAGAGCCAGGGAGGCGCCATCGAAGACCTGTTCATCCTGGCCACCGACAAGATTGGCGTAAATCATCGGCAGGCCGGTCGCGGCGATTCGCGCGCGCAAGACGGCCTTGCGCAGCGCCATCTTGTCGCTGTGAAAGGCGGAGGCATTGAGTACAAGCAGCAGTTCGGCGCCGGCGGCCTGGCTGGCTTCGGCAGGTCCTGCCTGCCAGACATCCGCGCAGATGGCGATACCGCAACGTATGCCGCCGATGGTGACGACGCAGGGCCGCGTGCCGGCGGCAAAGTAGCGCCGCTCATCCAGTGCTTGCCGGTCGAGCAGACGCTGCTTGCAATAGGTGGCGCAGATGCGGCCATCCTGCAGCAGCGAGGCGGCGTTGTAGCACAGCCCGTCACTGGTGTGCGGATGGCCAACCAGCAAGGCCAGTCCCGGCGCCAGCGCGGCTGCGCGATGAGCCAGGGTCTGTAGCTGGGCGGCCGCCATGCGCAGAAAATCCGGCCGCAGCAGCAGGTCTTCGGCAGGATGGCCACACAGGGCCAGTTCGGCTGTCAGCAGCAGATCTGCGCCTTGTGCCCGGGCACGGCAGGCGGCATCAAGGATGCGTTCGATATTGCCGTCGAAGTCGCCGACCCGGTAATTGATCTGGGCGATGGCAATGCGCAGTCGGCTCATGGGGCGGGAAAGGTCAGAAAATCTCGGGAACGGGCAGGCGACAGAAATGAATTCTAGCAGTCTGCCGGGGTGCGTCCGTGACCAGCTGCCTCATTTTCTCATTTCAATCGATCGGCAAACTGCCGCAGAAACTTGACCAGTTTGGGGGCGATCACCGCCAGGCAATAAGCTTGATGAGGGTTGTTGGCGTAGTAATTCTGGTGGTCTGCCTCGGCCGGATGAAAAGTCGTGGCGACTTCAATCCGGGTGACGATGGGCGCGGAAAATTGCTGCTCGGCAGTCAGCCGGGCGATGGTCTGCCGGGCGCAGGCAGCCTGGGCGGCAGAGTGGGTCAGGATGAGAGAACGATACTGGCTGCCGATGTCGTTGCCTTGCCGGTCTGGCGTGGTGGGATCGTGGATGGCGAAGAAAACGTCGAGCAGATCGCCATAGCTGATCTGCTGCGGCGCGAAACGGATGCGTACGACTTCGGCATGGCCACTGTCACCAGTGCACACTTCGGCGTAATCCGGATGGGGTGAATGGCCGCCGCTGTAGCCGGATTCAACCGAAACAACGCCGCGCAGCCGGCAGAAAATGGCTTCCAGGCACCAGAAGCAACCGCCGCCGAAGGTGGCGGTCGCCAGCACATCGTGGTCTGGCTGGTCTGGCGCAGGGGGGGATGACAGGATGGGCATGGGGAATTTGCGTCGTTGCCGCATCGCCACTTGTTGCGTTTCGCCAAGGCCGACCGGGGCCTGGCGTGCCAGCGGCGGTTTGGTGAACTATTCGCTGCTGGAATTGTGCTGGTTGTGCGGGCAGTTTCAGGTTTCAGTTTGAAGTTTGAAGTTTCAATTGGTCGGGTCAGTCACAAAACCGATGCGCGTCAGACCAGCGCGGGCGGCCGCGCTCATTACTTCGGCAACTTTTTCATAAGGTGTGCTGCGTGCGGCAGCCAGTTGCAGCTGGGGCTGCGGCGACTGCGCAGCCAGCTCGCCAAAGCGCGTCATCATGGCATCCTCGGCCAGCGGCGCATCGTTCCAGTAAAGCTGTGAGTTGGCGTCGATGCTCAGTCGCACGGCTTCCGGCTCGGGTGGCAGCGGGTTGGAGGTAGTGCGGGGCAGGTCGATATTCACCGAATGTTGCAGCAGCGGTGCGGCCACGATGAAAATCACCAGCAGCACCAGCATGACGTCAATCAACGGAATCATGTTGATTTCGGTCAGTGCTTCGTCGCCGTCTTCGTCGGTCAGCGTACCAAAGGACATGAGAACTCCTGGCAGGAAAAAGGGACAAGGGTCAGGCTGCGGCCGGCGTGGCCGAAGTCTGGCGCGTTGTCGGTGTCGGTGTCGGTGTCGGTGTTGTTGCGGCGGTATCGCTGGCCTTGTCGGGGTTGCCGTAGCGGGCGATGATGCGTTCCGAAGTGGCCATGACGCTTTCCGCGACATTGGCCGGGCCGCACTTGGCGCCGGTGGCCAGGAAGGTGAATACGTCGTGAGCGAAGGAATTCAGCTCGGCCAGCGTGTTGCGGCTGGCGCGGGCGAAAGCGTTGTAAGCCACGGCAGCAGGAATCGCCACGGCCAGGCCCAGTGCAGTCATGATCAGTGCTTCGCCGACCGGACCGGCGACCTGATCCAGACTGCTGCTGCCGCTCATGCCGATGGCGATCAGCGCGTGGTAAATGCCCCAGACGGTGCCGAACAGGCCGATGAACGGGGCAGATGAGGCCACGGTGGCCAGAAAAGTCTGGCCGTGTTCCATGCGTGCCTTGTCCTGGGCGATGGCGCGCTTGAGGGCGCGGGTGAGGAATTCATCCGGCGTGCCGGCACCGATCAGGCCACGCGGCTTCTTGCCTTCGCAATCTTCGCAGTCGGCGGCGCAGTGCTGCTCGACGGCGGTGAAACCGTGGTGCACCAGATGCGAGAAAGGTTCGGAAATGCCGGTTTCACGCAGCCGGCGGGCAACTGCATCGAGGCTGGAAGCGCGCCAGAAATCAGCCAGAAAAGTCTTGCTGCGACGCTGGGCAAAAAACAGGCGCAGGCCCTTGGCGACGATCAGATACCAGGTGCCGATCGACATTACCAGCATGACCACCAGGATGAAACTGGCAATGGCATCGGCCTGGCTGAGAAAGTGGCCGAAGCCCAGGGAGGAAAGGGAGTTGGCGCTCGGTTCCATGAGAGTTCCTTGGCTGAAGGGTATGAGTGAATCAGTAATCAGTTTTGCAAAGAGAAAATGATCGGCACGATGACGCTGGCGGCAATCGGACTGCTGCCCTGGCGGGCCGGCACAAAGCGCCAGCGCTGGACGGCTTCAATTGCCGCCTGGTCCAGACGGGATGAGCCACTGCTTTGATGCAGGCTGACTTTCAACGGCTTGCCGTCGGCGCTGACCTGCACTATCAGCAGCGTCTTGCCCTGCTCGCCCATGCGTCGCGAGATGCGCGGATAGATCGGGCTGGGATTGTCCAGATAGGCAGCATCGAAACGCGGCGGTTGTGGGGCCGCAGCGGTTTCGGGCGGCGCGTTGGTTGGGCTTTGCGCAACAGGTGGTGCGGGTGGCTGTTCGAGCGGTTCTTCCGGCTGGGCTGCCAGCTGCGGACTGTCGGGTGTCGGTGGTGCTTTGCTGGCCAGCAGTTGTTGTGGCCGTTTGGGTCGGTCTGGTTCAACCACCTTGGGCGGTGGCGGCGTATCGACGGGGGGGGCTACCTGCACCTGTGGGCTGATCAGGCTGACGTTGAGTACGGGGGCGCGATTGTGCTGCGGCGGCAAACTGAGGCTGCGCGCCTGGATCAGCCCCCACAGCAGCAGCAGATGCGCAACAATCACCAGCGCCAGCCCGCTGCGCGAGATGCGCCAGGGCTCGTACCACTGCAGCAGACTGCGCAAACCGCCGCCTGCCAAAAAGGGCAAACGGGGCGCAGGGGAATGGGACAGAGTGGCGGACATGGCGGGTGAGTGGGTGGGTATCGTGCAAACGGGCGCGATGGATACGCTGGCAGGTTTGAGAGTATATCCTATAAATGATAACTGTTCTCATTGAATGAATGTTGCGAGCAGCCTGTCGCCCATGCGTGTGCATGCTTCGTGCAACTGCAGCAGGGGCAGTGATTTCAGACGCGGGTTTTCAGATTGACGATCGGTATCGTCGTCCGCTGTGGTTTGCCTGCCGCGCCGGCCTGGCGTGAAGGGCCGATCACGTGCATTTCGCAGGCTTTGCAGTCAAAACGCAGGATCAGGGTGTCTTTGCCCTGCTGCAAGCGCATCGGCTCGGGGCGGATGCCCTTGACCTGTTTGGGGCAAAGATTGAAGCTGTAGCGCAGGCAATGCTTGGTGATCATCAACGAAGCCGCGCCCAGTTCCTGATTGCTTTCATAGGCCGGGGCGATGTCCGTCACGCCGTGTTCCAGGTAGAACTGGCGGGCTTGTTCATTCAGCACATTGCCCAGATAGCTCAGGCTGGTTTGCGGATATTTCGCCGGCGGCTGGCTGGCCTGGGCGCGTGGCAGACGTTGCCAGGCTTGCTGGCGCGCGGCATCGAGTGCCGCCACCGCAGCTCGGCGCAGGTTGTTGATGCTGGCTGCCGGTAGAAAGCCGGGGGAGGTCAGTTGAATGTGCAGGTCAGCCGGGCTGCGCAGGGTATAGGCTGTCTCGCCCAGCTTGCTCAAGCCTTTGCGCAGGCTGGCCAGGGCCTGGTCGGCATCGTGCGCGGCTTGCAGCGGCTGATCGCAGCTGACGCTGGCACTCAATGCCGCAGCGCTGCTGTCGAGCAGGGTCAGACGCAAATGCGCACCGACTTGCTCCAGCCACATCTGCACGGCGATTTTGCGCGTGGCCGAGGGGCCTGCCAGCAGGCGTTCGAAAGCCTGATCGCGATTGCGGTACAGCGTCGCACCCACAGTCAGGTCATCGAGGGCGTCATTGACATGCACGCGGGCGCCATCAACCCGGTTGGCGCGCACGCCGGCAAGCACCCCGGCGGCTGTGTAATAGCTCAGGCCATCGCCATTGTGCAATGTTTCCTGACTGCCTTCGTCCTCGTCCTGCAGCAAGGCCACATCAAAATGCCGCTCGGCCACAGCGGTGACTGTGCCGATGGCGGGTCCGGCGAATTTCGGGCTGTCGAACGCGCCGATATCGGTCAGCCGACCCTGGACAAAATAATCCGTGCTGCCGCGGTTGAACGTCTTGCTCGGCCGGGGCGTGAAAGTGTAGCGGCTGTGGCCGCTGGAAGTACGCCGCCAGCCCTGTTCTGCCGGCAGTTGATTGAGTATGTCGTCAAGCAGCTGGCGGTAATGGGCGGTGATGTTTTTGAGGTAAGACAAATCCTTCAGCCGGCCTTCGATCTTGAACGAACGGATACCCGCATCGACCAGGGCGCGCAGGTTTTTGCTTTGATCGTTGTCCTTCATCGACAGCAGATGCTTGTTTTCGGCAATCACCGCGCCGTCCGGCCCTTGCAGGGTATAAGGCAGGCGACAGGCCTGGGAGCATTCGCCGCGATTGGCGCTGCGCCCGGTATGCGCATGGCTGATGTAGCACTGGCCGCTGAAGGCCACGCACAGCGCGCCGTGGATGAAGAATTCCAGCACGGCCTCGGTCTGCGTGGCGATGGTGGCAATCTGCGACAGGTTCAATTCACGCGCCAGCACCATTTGCGAAAAACCAACCTCCTGCAGGAAACGTGCCTTGGCCGGCGTGCGGATATCGCATTGCGTGCTGGCGTGCAACTGGATGGGCGGCAGGTCCAGCCTCAGCAGGCCCATGTCCTGAATGATCAGCGCATCGACTTCGGCAGCATAAAGCTCGTGGATCAGGCTTTCGGCCTCGCTCAGTTCCTCGTCGGTCAGCAGGGTGTTCAGCGCGACCAGCACGCGAGCATCGAAACGATGGGCGTAGCGCGCCAACTGGGCGATTTCTGCCACGCTGTTGCCTGCCCCGTAACGCGCGCCAAAGGCCGGTCCGCCGATATATACGGCATCCGCGCCATGGTCGATGGCCGCCATGCCGTATTCCAGATTCTTGGCGGGTGCCAGCAGCTCAAGGCTGCGCCGTGGGTCGGCAAGGAGGGGGCTCATGGAAAATCACAAAGAGGTGGCAGATTGCCGGGGAGCGCATTTTAACCAGGTGCCCTGGGCAGCGGCGGCGCGGCGTGTTCGAGCGCGGGGAACGGCTGCTCAAGCCGCGTCGGCGCCTGCCGGCTGTAACCAGCGCGTTCCCAGCGGGTCGACCGGTGCGCATTTGCCACGGCGAACATTGATATAGAGCGTGCCTACCTGCTGGCCGTCCTGCAATACCTGGCCGCGCAGCACCTCCGGGTCGATGGTCGGCCGCAGATCGACCAGTTGGCCGTGCACAATCAGTTTGCCATCAGGAAAACATTGCGCCAGATCGATTTCGCGACGCTCCTGGGCATCCAGTTGATGCAGCAGTTCAAGCTGGATCTCGATGCTGCGCGCCAGCTGCTGCAGCTGATGCAGGTCGTGGTCGCGAGGTTGGCCATAAAAAGTACGCATGGCGGTATATTAGCATGTACTGATTGACCTTGTCTGCCTGCCTGCCGATGGCCCTGTCGGCAACCGCAACAGTCCGCCAGGCAGCGATGGGACGTGTTATCATCTCTGGCTTGCCATCGCCCGAATGGCGGTGGCCGAGTGCCTGTTGCCCGAGTGCCTGTTGCAATTGTCCGAAGTCATGCCGCTTTCTCCCCCGACTGCCGCGCGCAAAAAAATCCACAACCGACGTATCCAGATGGAAGGCTGGAAACGCGAGGATGGCCTGTGGGATATCGAAGGCCGGCTCACCGATACCAAGGATCACGATTACACGCTGGGTTCGGGCGTGCGCAAGATGGGCGATGCGGTGCACGACATGTGGGTGCGCATCACCATCGACCAGCATTTCAATATTCTGGCCG
>JAHRWT010000116.1 GCA_019105045.1 Sterolibacterium sp. | reverse complement strand
CGCCGCGGAACAGGTTCAGCATGCGCAGGTTGTCCTGGTAGCTGGAGTGGATGCCCCACTTCGAGTGCGGGGTGATCCAGTTGAGCACCAGGTGCGGCTTGGCCTTGACGGCGGCCGGCGCGGCTTCGATGGCTTTCATGTCCAGCCCCGGCCGGAAGGCGCAGAAGCCTTCGCCGAAGTCCAGCATCCACTCGTGATCCTGATAGAACTGGGCGCGGCCGGTGAGCGTGCGGAAAGGAATGTGCTCGTGGATATTGGTGTAGCCAGCGGTGTAGGACACGGTTTCCGACTCGATGCCCGACCAGGTTGGCGCCGTGATGATTTTTCTTGGCTGGGCCTGGATGTCACGGAAAGTGATCTTGTCCTCGTGGCGACCGGCATACAGATGATGGTGATCGATGCCGGTCTTCTTCGACAGCGCCGACCAGGATTTATGCGCCACTTCGCCATTGGTTTCCGGCGCCATGCGCAGCACGGCATCACAGGCAGCGATATCGGCAGCAATGCTGGGCAGCCCCTGGCTGATGCCTTCCTCGCGGATGGCGCCATTGAGAGATTTCAGTTCTTCCAGCTCCTGTTTGGTATCCCAATCAATACCCTTGATGTTGTTACCCAAATCCTTCAACAGCGGACCGATGGCCTGGAATTTCTTCAGCGTATTCGGGTAATCGCGCTCGACCACTTTCAAGAGTGGCATGGTCTTGCCGGGGATGGGCTCGCACTCACCGCGCTTCCAGTCCTTGACGCCAATGGCCTGCGCCAGCTCGAATGCCGAGTCGTGCTGCATGGGCAGGGCGACCACATCTTTCTTGGTGCCCAGATGTTTTTCCGCCAGTTTGGAGAAAGCCTGGGCGATGTTCTGGAAAATCTGCCAGTCGGATTTTGACTCCCAGCCCGGGCTGACAGCCTCTGACAGCGGATGGACGAAAGGATGCATGTCGGTGGTGTTGAGGTCATGCTTCTCGTACCAGGTCGCCGTCGGCAGGATGATGTCGGAATAGGCGCCAGTGGAATTCAGGCGGAAGTTGATATCCACCATCAGATCGAGCTTGGCGGTCGGGCCGATATCGCGCCATTTGATTTCCTTGCAAGCCTGGCCATCCGTGCCTTCCTGCAGCACGCCGTTCTGTGCGCCGAGCAGATGCTTGAGGAAATACTCATGGCCCTTGGCCGAAGAACCGAGCAGATTGGAACGCCAGACAAACAGGTTGCGCACGAAGTTTTCCGGCGCATCGACATCTTCACTGGCGAAATACAGCTTGCCGGATTTCAGTTGTTCAACCATGTATTGCGCCACCGCCGCTTCATCTTTGGCACCGGCTTTTTCGGCATCCTTGACGATATCGATCGGGTTCTGGTTGAAATGCGGGGCGGAAGGCAGCCAGCCCAGACGCTGCGAGACGACGTTGTAGTCGGCCAGTTGATAGCCCTTGTACTTGCCCTTGGCATTGTCGGCGAGCAGGCCATCCGCAGAGACTTTTTCATAGCGCCACTGATCGGTCTGGAAATACCAGAACGTGGTCGAATTCATGTGGCGTGGCGGGCGGTGCCAGTCGGTGGCAAAGGCAATCGGCGCCCAGCCGGCTTGCGGCCGCAGTTTTTCCTGACCGACATAGTGCGCCCAGCCGCCGCCCGTCTGCCCCACACAGCCGCACATGTGCAGCAGATTCATGATGGCGCGGTAGGACAGATCATTGTGATACCAGTGGTTGATGGCCGCGCCCATGATGACCATGGACTTGCCCTTGGTTTTCGAAGCATTGTCGGCAAACTCACGGCCAGTGCGGATCAGATCGGCTTTTTTCACGCCGGTGACTTTTTCCGCCCAGGCGGGTGTGTAGGCCACTTTGTCGTCATCGTAGGAATCCGACACATTGCCGCCGCCCAGACCACGGTCGATACCGTATTGCGCAACTTGCAGATCAAAGACCGAGGACACCAGCACGACTTCGCCACTGGCCAGCGTCAGCTTGCGGGCCGGCACATTGCGGTAAAGCAGGCCTGGCTCGCCCTGGGTGAAGTGCGGGAAACCAACCGCAACCACTTCATCATGGCTGTCGATGCAGGTCAGCTCCGCGAGTATCTCTTCCTGATTGGCGGCATTTTTTGGCAGCAGATTCCAGCGGCCATCCTCACCCCAGCGGAAGCCAACCGAGCCATTCGGTGCGACATAGCTCTTGGTTTTTTCGTCATAAACGATGGTCTTCCACTCAGGGTTGTTGTCCTCGCCCAGATTGCCGGCAAAGTCGGCAGCCCGCAGGGTGCGGTCGGCGGCATAGCCTTCCCCGGTCTTGCGCAGCATCACCAGCATCGGCAGATCGGTGTATTTGCGCACGTATTCCTGGAAATAAGGATCCTGGCGCTTGACGTGGAATTCCTTCAGCGCGACATGGCCCATGGCGAGGAAAGCTGCCGCATCCGTACCCTGTTTGACCGGCATCCACAGGTCGGCGAACTTGACGAATTCGGCATAGTCCGGTGCCATCGACACCACTTTGGCCCCCTTGTAGCGCACTTCGGTGGCGAAGTGGGCATCCGGCGTGCGCGTCATCGGCAGGTTGGCGCCACAGATGATCAGATAGGTCGAGTTGTACCAGTCGGCTGCTTCCGGCACGTCGGTCTGCTCGCCCCAGGTCTGCGGGCTGGCGGCCGGCAGATCGCAATACCAGTCATAGAAAGAACCGCAGGCACCACCGATCAGCGACAGATAGCGCGAGCCGGCCGCGTAGGAAAGCATCGACATGGCCGGAATCGGCGAGAAACCGTAAATGCGATCTGGCCCCCATTTCTTGATGGTATAGATATTGGCGGCCGCCGAAATCTCAGTCACTTCTTCCCAATTTGTGCGCACAAAACCACCCAGGCCGCGCACGGCGGTGTATTGCAGGCGCTTGGCCGGGTCGCTCTGGATGGCTTCCCAGGCTTCGACCGGGTCCTTGCCCTTGGCTTTTTCGGCGCGATACAGATCGAGCAGACGGCCCCGGATCAAGGGATGCTTGATGCGATGCGGGCTGTACAGATACCAGGAAAACGAAGCGCCACGCTGGCAGCCGCGCGGCTCATGGTTGGGCAGATCGTCGCGGGTGCGCGGGTAATCGGTCTGCTGCATTTCAAAAGCCACCAGACCATTCTTGACGAAAATCTTCCACGAACAACCGCCCGTGCAATTCACGCCGTGGGTCGAACGCACAATCTTGTCATGACGCCAGCGGTTGCGATAGGCGTCTTCCCACTGGCGGTCTTCATCGGTCACGATGCCGTGGCCGCCCGAGAAAGTGCTTTGGATGCGCTCGAAAAATTTCAGTCGATCGAGAAAATGACTCATGTGATGTGCTCCTGGTGAAAATTCTTGACTACGGGTGCGTTATGCAGAGAGTTGGAAATTGAAAGTTTCCGGCAGACAGACATTCATGGATTCTTGATATAGGCATCCTTGCGCAGGTAGAACCACCAGTTCATCACCACGCAAAGAGCATAGAAAGCAGCAAAGCCGTACATTGCATATTCGGGGGTGCCTGCCTTGATCTGGCCGCCGATGATCACCGGCGCGATGAAGGAACCGTAGCCGGCGACGGCCGAGGTCCAGCCCAGTGCCGGGCCGCGCTGATCCTGATCGAAGACGAAACCCACGGTGCGGAAAGTCGAGCCATTGCCAATGCCCGAAGCGGCAAACAGCAGCACGAAAAGCAGCATGAAAGTGAGGAAATACTGCTCCGGCGTGGCCGAGTGGTAAGCCTCGAACATCACCTGACCGGTGGCAATCGAAGCCACCACCAGCACCACGGAAATCACCTGGGTGACGATGGAGCCGCCCACCTTGTCGGCAATCCAGCCACCCACCGGGCGAATCAGGGCACCGACGAAAGGCCCGATCCAGGCGTACATCAAAGCCGAAGGACCGTTGGGGTTCTTGGCGTGTATCCAGCTTTGGGTTTGCGGATCGAGCACATGGGTGTTGCCGAAAATCACGCTGATCGACAGCGGCAAAGCCATCGAAAAACCGATGAAAGAGCCGAATGTAACGACGTAGAGTGCGGTCATCGACCAGGTGTGCTTGTTCTTGAAAATGGCGAACTGCTTGTTCAGATTGGCCTTCATTTCACCCACTGCCGTCAGCTTCATGCCATACAGCGTGCCAAACATCACGCCGACCAGCATCAGCCACATGCCATTGCCGGCCAGCACGCCCAGACCGTGAGGCGCGGGCAGATAGAGATACAGCGCGACGGCGGCAATCACCAGCGCCAGGGTGTAGAAAAACGCCACTTTGGTGAGCGCGCTGCGGGTCGAGCCGATATTGGGCGAGACCGTCAGCAGGTTGTTCATGCCGAACCAGCCCACAATGGCCAGCGGTACCAGCAGCAACAGCCAGACAAAACCGGCGTTCTGGATATAGCTGGGCGTGCCGGCGGCGACTTTGCCGATCAGCGAAGCTGAATCCTTGACCAGCAGCATCGGCTCACCGGCCACGGCGCCAAAAATACCGACGGTCATCACCAGCGGCACCAGGATCTGCATGGTGGTCACGCCGAAGTTGCCCAGGCCGGCGTTCAGGCCCAGCGCCGTGCCCTGCAAGCGCTTGGGAAAGAAAGTGCTGATGTTGGCCATGGAGCAGGCGAAATTACCGCCGCCGATGCCGGAAAGCAGCGCGCACAGCTGGAACATCCACAGCGGCGTGTTCTTGTCCTGCAGCGCGATGCCGGTCAACACCGCCGGAATTATCAACATGGCAGTGGTCAGCCAGACGGTATTGCGGCCGCCGCAGATGCGGATGAAAAACGAGGCCGGAATGCGCAAAGTGGCGCCGGCCAGGCCGGAAATCGCCGCGATGGTAAACAGCTCATCCGGTTGGAAGGGGAAGCCGGCATTGGCCATCTGCACGGTGATGATGCCCCACATCATCCAGACGGCGAAGCCACACAGCAGGCTGGGGATGGAAATCCACAGATTGCGATTGGCGATGCGCCGTCCCTGCTGATTCCAGAAAACCGAATCTTCGGGACGCCAATCGACGATATCGACACCGGAAGTCAGGCGCGGCGCGTGGCCTGAGGCGTCCAGTCCCGGATTCAGGGCAGCAGCACGGGATGTATCACGCATGATGAATGCTCCACTGGAAAATTGGGAATTCAGGCAGCCGCTGCCAGCTGGCTGCCGAGAGGATCGGTATTGCGGATTTCCGTCCAGTACATCCAGATCAGCGAAACCCAGACGATGCCGTACATCAGCATGAAGCAGCTGGAACGCACGCCGGTCAGATCAACCAGGGCGCCGAACATGATGGGCAACAGAAAACCGCCCAGGCCGCCCGCCAGGCCGACAATGCCGGAAACCACACCCAGGTTTTGCGGATAATCATCCGAGATGTACTTGAACACCGAGGCCTTGCCGATCGCCCAGGCAATGCCCATGGCAAACATCAGCGCGGTGAACATCCAGACATTGAGTCCCAGATGAAAACTCTGCGGGCCGGACACGGTCTGCACTACCAGTTCGGTCTGCGGGTAAGACAGGATGAACAGGCAGATCCAGGAAAACCACAGCACCCACCAGGTCACTTTGCGGGCACCGAACTTGTCGGAAAAATAACCGCCCAGCGCGCGCAGTACGCCACCCGGCAAAGAGAAGCAGGCCGCCAGAAAAGCCGCATCCTTGATGTCGAAACCGTATTCGGCCACGTAATACTTGGTCATCCACAGCGACAGGGCGACATAGCCACCAAACACGATCGAGTAGTACTGCGAGTACTTCCATACCCGTGGGTCTTTCAGGGCCTGCAGCTGCTCGCCAATGCTGGCCTTGGCCGCTGTGTGATGAGCCGCATCATCAAACGTGAATAACCAGAACAGAATCACCGTACCCAGCATGATGGCCGCGTACACTTGCGGTACGGCCTGCCAGCCCCAGGCCAGCACAATGCTGGGCGCTACCAGTTTGGTGACCGCCGCGCCGGAATTGCCGGCGCCGAAGATGCCCATCGCCAGCCCCTGCCGGTTGCGCGGAAACCAATGCGCACAATAAGCCGTGCCCACAGTGAAAGAACCACCGGCCACGCCAACAAACAAACCCGCCAGCAAAAAATGCCAATAGGCCGTGGCATAAGACAACAACCAGATCGGCACCACCACCGCGGCCATCAACACAGCAAACACCACCCGCCCACCGAAACGATCGGTCAGCATGCCCAGCGGCAGACGGATCAAGGAACCGGTCAGCACCGGCATGGCCACCAGCAGGCCAAACTGGGTTTCGTTCAAGGCCAAGGCTTCCTTGATCGGAATGCCGATCACGGCAAACATCATCCACACCATGAAACATATGGTGAAGGCGAATGTGCTTAATGTGACGACGGCCCATGATTTGCCGGATTGCGTGGCCATGATTGGCTCCCTGGTGGGTGATTGAAACCGTTGCAGCTCGTGCAGGCAAAGCCCCTGTTTCGATGATGGCAGTCTAGGCAGGCAGGCCGCCGTGCAACATCCGTCAGTGGTTTAACTGAGGACACGCATAGGGAGGGGGTCGGACTCCGCCACAAGAACTAGCTCAGGCGTTGCGACTAGTTCTTTGGAACTAGTCAGTTCTGTCGGACGAGCGCGATGCGCTTACAATGTAAACTTTTCCTGGAGTCGCCATGCACAGCCCGCTTGCCCAGTCATTCGATGTCATCATTGTGGGGGCTGGTCCGGCCGGGGCGACGGCAGCCTGGTATCTGGCCCATGAGTCGTGTCAGCAGGGGCGGCCGCTCAAAGTGGCTTTGCTGGAAAAAGCCCGTTTTCCGCGCGACAAGTTCTGTGGTGATGCCTGGTGTGCGCCGGCGCTGGATATTCTCGAAGAAATGGGTGTGCTGCAGCCGATCATGGCCGATGGCTTGTATCAGGACACGACTTCCGGCGGTTTTGTCTCACCCAGTGGTGAGAATTACATGACGCGGGCCGGGGGCGAGGCGGAGATCAGCCAGAAGAATCGCACTTTTGCCATCAAGCGAATGATCTGTGATGAGCGGATTGCGCGCCGTGCCGCCGAAGTGGGCGCTGACTTGATCGAGGAAGCGCAGGTGACCGAGGCACAGTTGGGCAGCGATGGTCTGTGGCAGGTTCGTTGCAGCGATGGTCGGCAGTTTCACAGCCGGATGCTGCTGGCGGCCGATGGTGCCACCAGCCGCCTGGCGCGCAGTCTGGGGGTGGTCGAGACGCCGCCCAATGCCGCTGCCGCCCGTCAGTATGTGAAAGGTGGCACGCACAACTATCAGGCCGGTGGTGTGTTGTTGTTTCCTGAATACATCTTGCCTGGTTATGTGGCGCTGTTTCGCCATTACAACGATGATATTGATCTGGGAGCCTACATCATTCCCGGTGGTGCGGCGCGGGTTGAAGATGCGGCGCGGATTTACGAAACCCATATACTCAAGGATCCGTTCATCCAGCGCGTGCTGGGCCCCAATGTTGAATTTCTGGAGGCCGTGCGCACGGCCTCTTTGCGTATGGGTGGTGAGCCGCGCAGCACGGCGGCTCAATTCATGGCCATCGGTGATGCGGCCGGGCAGACTGATCCGCTGACCGGCGAAGGCATACACACGGCGATGATCGCCGCCCGCCTGGCCGCCCGGCGGGTGCTGGAGATGTTTGCAAGCGATGGGTACGATGCGTTCGATGCATTCAATGCGGCGGCTTGCGAGGTTTATCACCAGCGCTGGATGGCGGCCTTTGGCAAGGATTTCAAATCTTCCGCGCTGTCGGCGCGCATGTCCTATCGCTATCCTTTCTTTCTTGATGCCGCCGCCGTGCTGGCCGAGCGTTCGGCAGGCCGTTTCATGGAGACTTTCGGCGCCATCATGACCGGGGTCGAACCGAAATCTGCCTATGCCAAACCCGATGTTGCCCTGCCTTTGATGCGTGAGCTGGGGCGGCAGTTCTGGCGGCAAAAAATTCTTCGCCAGCCGCATGGCTGGGCGGCCTATCAGCAAAAAGCCGAAGAAAATCCGCTGCGTGCCAGCAGCTTTGCGGCGGTCTGCCTGCGCGATGCCCATATCACCGCGCAGCAAACTGCGGCGGTCTGGAGCCGCCCGGCAGCCAGCCAGAACAGCGGTCTGCAGTTTGCCAGCGCGGATCACCATGCCCGCCCGCTGCTGGTGCTTTATGCCACGGAATATGGCTACAGCAAGGGGGTGGCCCAGCAGCTGGCCGAGCATTTGAGCCAGTTGAATGCTGCGCTGGCAGATCAGCCGCTATCGCCCCGCGTGCTGGCGGTGGATGCCTATCAGCGCATTGACTGGGCGCAGGAAAAACTGGCTTTTTTCATCTGTCCAACGGCCGGTGATGGCGAGTTTCCGCTGCAGGCGCGTGAGTTTGTTCAGGCGCTGGAAGAAAATCTGCCGCTGTCCACACTGCGCTATGCCGTGCTGGCCTGTGGTGATTCCGCCTATCCCAATTTCTGTCAGGCCGGCCATGAGCTGCACGAGCTGCTGCAAAAAAATGGTGCCCAGGCCCTGTTGGAGCCACTGGAAGTCGACCAGGAAGATGACAGCGCAGTGGCCGAATGGCTGGCCGAAATCGATGCGCTGTTCAATGAAACCGATTTGTTGAGCCAGCTACCCACCCTGGCGGGCAAGAGTGACTACCTGCTGGCCAATTTGGCGGGTGATGAGGGTGAAGACCCGGTGAGCGCCCAGCAACCATTGACGGCGACCTTGCTCGAACGCCATGTGCTCACCAGCGCTGGCCCGGCGGATGAAAGCCAGACGGCCACGCAGGAAGTGCTTTCGCTGACGCTGGATTTGTATGGCAACAGCGAATCCCGCCGCATCGACTGGCAGCCCGGCGATGCCCTGGGCGTGCTGGCGCACAATCCAGACGCGCTGGTCGAGGCCATCCTTGCTTATATGAGTGTGGGTGGCGATACCATACTCGGTGTCCTCAGTCAGATCATGACGCTGCGTGAAGGCTTGCAGCGCCATCTGGACATCAAAACGCTCAGTCGTGGCCGCATCAGCAAATTTGCGGCCTGGATCAGCGATGCCGCTGAGCAACAACGCTGGCAAGCGCTGGTTCAGGCCGCCGGCAGCGAGGCTGAAGCCGCCAGAAATTATCTGCTTGGCCGCGAGCTGATCGATCTGCTGGATGATTTCCCCGTGACGGCCCGACAACTCGACAGCGTGCAATGGATGAGCTTTTTGCCGCGCCTGCAGCCACGTTATTACTCCATTGCCTCTTCACCGCTGGTGCGTGCCGAACAGCTCACCCTGTGCGTGGCCCGCTTGCATTACACCAGCCACGGTCGGCCACGGGCCGGCCTGGCTTCCAATTATCTTGGTCATGAGCTGGCCG
Organism: Sterolibacterium sp.; assembly: GCA_019105045.1. Classification (GTDB taxonomy): domain Bacteria; phylum Pseudomonadota; class Gammaproteobacteria; order Burkholderiales; family Rhodocyclaceae; genus Sterolibacterium. Next base: position 13,886 of record JAHRWT010000116.1, on the reverse strand, counting down.
TGGGCAGCCGTTGCAGTGTCTTTCTCAAAGCCAATCCCGCTTTCAGGCCGCCGGCTTTGAGCGCGCCGGTCGGCCCGGTGATGATCGGCCCTGGCACCGGGGTGGCCCCTTTCCGTGGTTTCATGCAGCATTTGCAGGAACAGGCCAGACGCGAGGGCAAACGTCTGGACGAAATCTGGCCAGCGGCCGATGCCCCGGCCCTGTTTTTTGGCTGCCGCCGGGCGCAGCAGGATTTTCTCTATCGCGAGCTCTGGCAAAACTGGCAAGCCGCCGGCTGCTTGCAGTTGTATACGGCTTTTTCCCGCCAGCAGAGCGAAAAAATCTATGTTCAGCACCGCCTGCGCGAACAGGCCGCGCTGATCTGGCAACGCTTCGAGCGCGGCGCGACGTTCTATATCTGCGGCGATGCCACCCGCATGGCCGGCGATGTCGAACAGGCTTTGCTCGACATCATCATGCAGCAGGGACAGCAAACCGCTGAGGAAGCCAAGAATTACCTGGCTGAGCTGGCCAGGCAGGGGCGCTATCTGAAGGACGTCTGGGCCTGATGGCAGCGGCAGGGGTGAGTCGCCCCTGTCCACCCTGACGGGTTTGCCGGGCATTTCATATCGTTTGATATATTTCAGATTAGAATAATTGTCCTTCATGGTATTGAACGCACGAGGTTGCCTGCGATCAACCAGCCTCGCTGCCCGACGTGCTGTTCATACTGTTCATCGTGCATGAATACCGACTATCCGCATGTTTGACCGGCTTTCCATTCGCCACAAGCTGATCATCCTGCTCAGTCTGAGTGCTGCGCTGGCATTGCTGATTTCGGCAATGATCAATGTTTATGTGGGCTATCGGCAGGCCAGACAGGACGCCTTGCGTGTGTTGCAGCAAATGTCGGTCGTGCTGGCGGAGAACATGCAGGCCGCGCTGGCGTTTGATGATGCCGAAAGTGCGCGCAAGATGCTGGAGCCGTTGCAGGCGGATAAGCATATTCTGTTTGCCGAAGTGCGCAACACGGCCGGCAAGGTATTGGGCAGCTACCGCGTGGCCAGGCTCGATGAGGCACGCTTGTCGCAATTGCAACTGCGCCTGCAGCAGGAAGCCCAGCCGGTGCAACGGTTCAAAGACCTGGCGACTGCAACGACAGAAGACAGTTTGCGCGAACTGAAAGCGATCGACATTCTGGGGGTTGAACAGGCCATTCATTTTGACCGGCAATTGATCGGTCACCTGAGTGTGGTCAGCGATACGGACCTGATCTGGCAGCGGATGCGCGAGATCCTCTGGATCCAGTTGGCCACTTCCCTGCTGACCTTGCTGCTGCTGTTCGTGCTGTCGATCCGCCTGCAGGCATTGTTCACCCGGCCTATCCTGCGCCTGATCGGCGCCATGCAGGAAGTTTCGCGCAGCCGCAACTACCAGTTGTCCCTGAGTACGCGGGCGCGCGACGAATTTGGCGATCTCTATCGGGGCTTCAGCGACATGCTGGCGGTGATCCGCGAACGCGATGAGCGCCTCAGTCAGCTGGCCACCACCGATGCGCTGACCGATCTGACCAACCGTCGCCAGGCTCTGGAAACCATGCAGCAGATGCTGGTGCGTGCCCAGCGCAAACAGGAACCGTTGGGCGTGATCATGCTCGACATCGATCATTTCAAGAGCGTCAACGATCAATATGGCCATGCAGTGGGCGATCTGGTACTGAAAGCCATTGCCCGGGTATTGCAGGGCAGCGCGCGTGAATATGATCTGGTGGCGCGGCTGGGCGGCGAGGAATTCCTGTTGGTGTGCGATCATGCCGATCGGGCTGTCAGCCTGGAAATGGCCGAACGGGTGCGACAGGCGATTGCTGCCTGCCGGGTTGAGCGGGCGCCGAACGAATGGCTGCAAGTCACCGCCAGTCTGGGCATATACGCCGCTGTGCCGATCACGGATAGCCGCGTCGAACAATTGCTGAAGCAGGCCGACGATGCGCTCTACCAGGCCAAGCGGGAAGGGCGCAATCGCTGTGTGGTGGTCTGAATTCAAGCGCCTGCCGTACATCATGTACACCGCATCCGCCGTAGTCGCAGACCATGCGGCACGACGTGGTCCCGGGCCTGTGTTGCGGCGTTATCTGTCAGCGTTGCCGGCGCTGATTGCAGCGACGGTGCTGGGGATCATCAGCGCTCCGGCAGCGGCGCAGGTTCATGACGAAGAGTTGATGCTGCAGGCCGTTTTCATCGGCCGGCTGGCCAGCTATGTGGAAGGAAGCAACTGGCCGGTCAGCACGCACGAGAATTTCGTCATTACCGTTTTGCGACCGGATCCTTTTGGCGAATTGCTGGATACGTTGTATCGCGACAAGCGCATACACGGCAAACCGGTTGAAATCCGCCATGCCGCGAGTCTGGAGCGGCTGGGGAGTACCGATGTGCTGGTGGTCGGCGCAGGCACTTACCGGGCACGCCATGAAGCCATCACTTATGCCCAGCAGAACGGCATTCTGACCATTGGTCTGGTGCCGGGTTTTGCTGCCCAGGGCGGCATCATGCAGCTGAATTTTGTCGAACAGAAAGCGCGCATCACCATCAACCATGAAATCGCTTTGCGCAACGGCCTGAAAATCGGTGCGCCCTTGCTGTCGATTGCCAAGGTCTTGCGCAAGGAGGGGCCATGAAGCGTTCGTTCATTCCTGGCAAGCTGTGTGCCGCTGTGTTGCTGTTGCTGCCTGCTGTGTCCGTGGCAATCAGCACTGCCCGCGCTGCGGATGCGAACAATCCAGTTGACCTGTTTGCCGGGGATACGCGCCTGGCAGCCAATGGGTATTTTGATCGTCCTCTGGAAGAACTGCTGCAACTGGAAACCCAGACCAAGGCTTTTGTCGGTTCGCGTGCCGGGCCACACAATGCGTTTGATGCGGCCGTGCCTGTCGATGTGATCACCGCCGAACAGCTGCAATCGGTGGGACAGGTGGATTTGCCGCGCGCCCTGTCGGTGCTGCTGCCGGGGTTCAACATGCCTCGGCCAAGCATTACCGATGCCACCGACCATGCGCCGCCATTCACCCTGCGCGGCCTGTCTCCCGATCAGGTACTGGTGCTGATCAACGGCAAGCGTTTGCACCAGGGTTCGCTGCTGCACAACAATGGCACCGTTGGCCGGGGCAGTTCCAGTGTGGATCTGGCAATGATTCCACTGGCCGCAGTGGAACGGGTGGAAGTGCTGCGTGACGGAGCGGCGGCGCAGTATGGATCGGATGCCATTGCCGGCATCATCAATGTCGTGCTGAAAGGCTATGGCCAGGCGAACCAGGCATATGCGCATTACGGCCATACCCGTGTCGGCGACGGGCTGACCCGACAAGCCGGCGTGCTGGGGGCGCTGTCTTTGCCCAATGATGGTTATTTCAATCTGCTGGCCGAAGTGCGCGCGCGAGAAGCCACCAACCGGGCGGGCGATGCCGTCAACCAATTTGGTGATGCCAAGGCGCAGAACCAGTCGCTGATGCTGAATGCGGAACTGCCGCAGGCTGATCAGAGCCTTTATCTGCGCAGCCTGTACAACCGGCGACATGGCGAAGCAGCCGCTTTTTTCCGTCCTCCCGGCGATGCCCGCAATGTGCCGGCCATCTATCCACAAGGCTTCTTGCCCAAACTGGCCCCGCACATCAACGACCTGTTCGTCACCGCAGGGGGCAGGGGATTGCTGGCAAATGGTGTGCGCTGGGATGTGAGTTATACCCGTGGCCAGAACCGTTTTCATTATCTGGTGCGCGATACACTCAACGCCAGCCTGGGTGCGGTTTCGCCCACCCGTTTCGATAGCGGCACGACGCGCTATATCGAAGACGTGTTCAATGCCAGCTTCGGCCAGTCCTGGAACGATATGCTCATCACCCTGGGCTATGAATGGCGCCAGGAGCGTTATCAAATCGAGGCTGGCGAGCCGGCTGCCTATCTGCTGGCGCCCGGCAGCGACAAGGCCTATGGCGCGCAGGGTTTTCCGGGGTTTACGCCGGAAAATGCCGTCTCTGCCCGGCGTCGTTCAGAAAGCCTGTTTGTCGACATGAAACATGAACTCTCTCCCCGGTTTGGCTACGATCTGGCCGCCCGACTGGAAGACTCCTCCGATTTCAGCGCCAAGCTCAACGGCAAGTTGGCCGTGCGCTATCGTCCTGCCGAATCCTGGTTGCTGCGCACCAGTCTGAGCAGCGGTTTTCGTGCGCCCTCGTTGAGTCAGGCGAATTTTTCATATACCGGCAGTTATCGCAATACAACCGATGCCACGACCAGTTTCTGGGGCAATTATGCGGTTGATCATCCGCTGGCGCAGGCATTGGGCGCAAGCGCGCTGCAGCCGGAAACCTCGCTGCACTACACCTTGGGCACGGTCTGGCAGCCGGTTGCACACCTGGACGCCAGTGTGGACGGATTCATGACGGAAATCCGGAATCGCATCCTGACAACCGGTTTCATTTCTGCGGACAGCCTGACGGCGCTCAGTCCGCAGGCGATTGCCATACTGGCCGACAACAATGTCGAGGGGGCCACCTACTTCACCAATGGCATCAATACCCGCACGCTGGGTCTGGATCTGCGTCTGAATTATCGCCACGAATTTGCCAACGGCGGCCAGCTCAAGCTCACCGGCAGCTACCAGCGCCGTCGCACCCGGATCAGCGGCGTGAATGCCGCACCTGGCGTGCTCGGTGTTTCGATGGTTGATCTGCTGCTGGATGCCAACACACGCCATGTCATCACCGAGGGGCAGCCGCGGGATGATTTCGGTCTATGGTCCCGTTACAGCAAAGGTCGTCATGCACTGGTTGCCAACCTGCGCCGTTATGGGCCTTATGCAAGCACCAACAACCTGCAACAGCGCGTTTCATTCGCTGCGCAATGGACGCTGGATGCTGAATGGGCCTATGCCGTCAATCCGTCATTGACCCTGGCCATTGGCGCCAGCAACCTCACCAGCAGCAAGCCGGCCAGCTGGGGCCTGACCACTGACAGCGTATTCGGCCAGGGCAAGACCATTCCTTATTCGCAATATGCGCCGCTGGGCTATAACGGGGCCTACTACTATCTGCGGGCAAACCTGCATTTTTGAATTGTGCCGGTCCTGACCGGGTTGCGCGGGCGCCTGCGCGTTTTCATGGGTCATACATGGGCCGTGCTGCTTGCTGCCGGCCGGCCTGGGTTATGATTCGCCCTTCGTGCCGTCCGGGTGCCCATGCTTTTCCGGCGTGTTTCATTTTTCCGCCGCAGCCTTGCCATGAGGAAGTCATCATGATTGATCTGGAAATCCTGCGTCGCGTGCAGGCCACGCTGGAGGAGCGCAGGAATGCTGCGCCCGGCAGCTCCTATGTCGCCAGCCTGTACGCCAAGGGCACGGACAGCATTTGCAAGAAAGTCGCCGAAGAGGCAGCCGAAACCATCATGGCGGCCAAGGATGGCGACCAGCTGCATCTGGTGCGCGAAGTCGCTGACCTGTGGTTTCACAGCATGGTGCTGCTCAGTCACTTCGGTCTGAGCATCGATGATGTGGTGTGTGAGTTGCGCCGCCGTGAAGGCATTTCAGGCATCGAAGAAAAAAAATCCCGCCCGCAGGAGAACTGAATCATGACAGATTGTCTGTTCTGCAAAATCATTGCCGGCACACTGCCCAGCAGCAAGATTTATGAGGATGAGGATGTCTATGCCTTTCACGACATCCGTCCGGCCGCCGCCGTGCATTTCATGATCATTCCCAAGCGCCACATCGCTTCGCTGGCCGATGCCCGGCCCGAGGATGCCGCCGTACTCGGCAAGATTCTTGTCCTGGCCGGTCGTCTGGCCAGTGAGCAGGGATTGACCGAGGGTTTCCGCACCATCGTCAATACCGGCCGGATTGGCTGTCAGGAGGTGTATCATCTGCATGTTCACATCCTGGGTGGCCCTCAACCGCTGGGCCCTCTGCTGACCAAACCCGCTTGATGCGGGAATTTACCGAATCCGCTTCAAAAATCAGGAGAATGCAATGGGTAGTCTGAGTATCTGGCACTGGCTGATCGTGCTGGTCATCGTTATGCTGGTCTTCGGCACCAAGAAGCTGAAGAACATCGGTTCCGATCTGGGCGGCGCCGTCAAGGGTTTCAAGGAAGGTATGCGCGAAGCGACGGATGAATCGGCAACGCCACCGCAGCAGGTTGCCAACGGCCAGACCATAGAAGGCGAGGTCAAGGAAAAAGTTCATAGCTGATTGTCAGGTGCGCCAGGGCGCCCGCCTTGCGGCGTTCCTGTCGCCAGAAGCCGTTCATGCTTGATATTGCCTTTTCCGAGCTGGTTGTCATCGGTGTGGTGGCACTGGTTGTCATCGGGCCGGAAAAACTGCCCAAGGTCGCCAAGACAGCCGGCATTCTGCTGGGCCGCGCCCAGCGCTATGTGAACGACATCAAGACTGATCTGAACCGACAGATCCAGTTCGAGGAACTGAAAGCGCTGCAGGCACAAATGGCCGAGCAGGCGCGCGATCTCGAAAACACCGTCAAGAAGCAGATGCTGGAAACCGAGGCTGCCCTGACTCAATCGGCCGCCAGTCTCAAGGCGACGGTCGAGGAGGCCGGCAAGGAAATCGACGGCGCCGGCAAGAAACTCGCCGCCGAAGTCGAGACAACGGTGCAAGCGGCTCAGCTGGCGCCGCCGGCCAGCGTGGTGGAAACCGTCACAACGGCTGCCGGCACAGCCGTCGTCGCCACAGCAACAGCAGCAGCAACAGCAGCGGCCGCCAGCGAAGCGTCGGCTCAGCCTGTCAGTGAAGAAGACGAGCTGTATCGTGGCGAGCCGGCGTATATCCCACCCAGGTCATCGGCATGAGTGCATCCTCCACGCCCTCCGAAGAAACATTCATTTCCCACCTGATCGAGCTGCGCAAGCACCTGATACGCTCCATCATCGCCGTGCTGCTGGTCTTTGTCGGTCTGGTGAACTGGGCGCGCGACATCTATACCCTGCTGGCCCAGCCGATGCTGGCCGCCCTGCCGCACGACGGCCACATGATCGCCACCGATGTGGCCGGCGCTTTCTTCGTGCCGATGAAAGTCACCCTGATGGTGTCCTTTCTGATCGCCCTGCCGTATGTGCTCTACCAGGCCTGGTCGTTTGTCGCGCCGGGCCTGTATGCCAGCGAACGCAAGCTCACCGCGCCCCTGCTGTTTGCCAGCGTGGTGCTGTTTTTAATCGGTATGGCCTTTGCCTTCTTCATCGTCTTTCCGACGGTCTTTACCTTCGTGAACAAATTTGCACCCGAAGGCGTTTCGGTGATGACCGATATCGACAAGTACCTGAGTTTCGTGATGACCACTTTTCTCGCCTTTGGCGTGACTTTTGAAGTGCCGGTGATCGTCGTCGTGCTGGTCAAGTTTGGCATCGTCAGCATAGCCAAACTGAAGGAAATCCGCCCTTATGTGGTGGTCGGTGCTTTCGTGATCGGTGCCATTTTCACGCCGCCCGATGTGCTCTCGCAGTTTCTGCTGGCGGTGCCGCTGCTGCTGCTTTACGAAGCGGGCATCATCGTGGCCGGCCTGATCAGCAAACCATCCGAGACCGAGACAACCGCGCTGACCAACAGCAGCAAATGAATCCGCAAGTGCGTGCGGCAAGCGTGGTGCAGCGCGCTGGCCGAATGGGTTCGTTGTGGCCCGCTCCGGCTGGCTTGCTTTATCTGCCCCGGGGTCTGGGGCGGCGGGCAATCGAGACTTCGACGGTGGCTTCCTGATTGCCACGGCGGATCTGAAGCACGGTTTTTTCTCCCGGTGTCTGTCGGGCAACCTGTTCCAGCATGTTTTGCGAATCCGTGATGCGCACGCCGGCGACAGCCAGCAGCACATCGCCTGGCCGTATGCCTGCCAGGTCGGCCGGGCCGCCGCGCATCACGCCGGCAATCAGTGCGCCCCGGGTATCCGGCAAGTGAAATGATTCGGCCAGTTCAGCCGTGATTTCCTGGACTTCAACGCCGATCCAGCCGCGCGTCACCGTGCCGGTCTGGATGATCTGCTCCATGATGGTCTTGGCCAGCGAAACCGGAATGGCGAAGCCGATGCCCATCGAACCACCGCTTTGTGAATAGATCGCGGTGTTGATGCCGACCAGGTGGCCGCGTGCATCGACCAGCGCACCGCCCGAATTGCCGGGATTGATGGCGGCATCGGTCTGGATGAAATTCTCGAATGTGTTGATGCCCAGATGCGAACGGCCCAGGGCACTGACGATGCCATGCGTGACCGTCTGGCCAACACCGAAGGGATTGCCGATGGCCAGTACCACATCACCGATGCGCAGAGATTCCGCTGGCGCAAACACCACGCTGGGCAGCTGGCTGCCGGCAGCAGGATCGATGCGCACCACGGCCAGGTCGGAATCCGGATCGCCGCCGACGATGCGCGCCTTGTACTTGTGACCGTCCTGGGTGCTGACCTCGATGTCATCGGCATCGGCGATGACATGGTTGTTGGTGAGGATGTAGCCATCGCTGCTGACGATGACGCCGCTGCCCAGACCTTGCCGGCGCTGGGTGCGCATTTGCTCGCGGTCGCCGAAGAAATGGCGGAAGAACGGATCATCCAGCAGGGGATTGCGCGGTGTGCGCACTTCCTGGCTGGTGTAGATATGCACCACCGAAGGCATGGCCTGCTGCGCGGCGTGGCGATGGCCGCCACTTGCGGAGTCATCTGCCGCAGGTGCCAGGGGCGGCAAGGTGGCGTCCTGTGCCAGCGGCGCAGGACGTGCTGCGGGAGCGTGTGGAGCAGTCGGCCACAGCGGCTGCAAGGCGTGGAAAGCAAACAACCCGGCCACGCTGATGGTGACGGCCTGTGCAAAAATCAGCCAGAGTCGGTGCATACTTTCGGCTTTCTGTCTGCGCCGTGGATGCAACGCAGGCCACACCTTGGATAGTTTGGAGAGAGAACATGCAGCGCGATGAGTTGGCCCGTTATCTGGATGACTGTCTGGAAACCGCGCGATTTCGCGATTATTGCCCAAACGGTTTGCAAGTGGAAGGACGCAACAATGTGCGACGCATCGTCTGCGGGGTGACCGCCAGCCTGGCGCTGATCGAAGCCGCCATCGCCCATCAAGCCGATGCCCTGTTGGTGCATCACGGCTGGTTCTGGCGCGGCGAGGATGGCCGCGTCACGGGTTTTCGCAAGCAGCGCATGGCGCGTTTGTTGGCTCATGACATCAATCTGTTTGCCTATCATCTGCCGCTCGACGCCCATCCCGTACTGGGCAACAACGCCCAGTGGGCCCGGCGCATGGCTTGGCAGGTGGATGGCCGTTTCGGCGAGCAGGATATCGGTTTTCTTGGCACCCCGGCCCAACCCGGCCAGAGTGCGGGCGCGTTGCAAGACGCTCTGGCACAAACCCTGGGCCGGCGCCCGCAACTCGTGGGCGCAGCGGAACGTCCTATCCAACGCCTGGCCTGGTGCTCAGGCGGCGCACAAAATTATTTCGAGCAGGCGATCGCTGCCGGCGCCGACTGCTTTGTTTCGGGAGAAATTTCCGAACAGACCTTTCATCTGGCCAACGAAACAGGCATTCCCTACATCGCCGCCGGCCACCACGCCAGCGAACGCTATGGGGTGCAAGCCCTGGGTGAGCACTTGCACGCCGAATACGGCCTGGATTGTCGCTACGTGGACATCGACAACCCGGTGTGAGCGGCGCTTTACGCAGCGCTGCCTGACAGCCCTCCCGTCTGAGGCCGCGTCTCGCCCTGCGCTCAGGCCAGAACCCCACCAAGTCCCTGTCCTGCCCCACTGCCGCGCGCATCAATGCCATGCGCATGGCGCCGGCTGCGAACTGCCCGCCTTCGTTCGGCGCGCGGTGGCCGCTCCCGGCAGCCAGGTCGCCAACCCTCCGGCAAGCTTGCCGATGAAATATCATGATGTTTGATTGCTATGATTGCGAACGTTGTCATGGCTTGATGACACAAGACATCGGCGAAAACCGCTCCGGCTTTACTGCAGGCCTCACGGCAGTGAATATCATGAACTCCATGCCCCACCCGACGCTGACCCGAAAAACCATGAAAATCTACCGCTACCAGCTCAGATTCACCACACCGGCCTTCCTCGGTAACGCCAGCCAACAAGGCCAATGGCGCACGCCGCCCGTCAAGGCACTGCTGCGCCAGTGGTGGCGCGTGGCCGTGGCGCAGGAGCTGGGCTACAGCGCGGAGCGCCTGCGCCAGCGCGAAGCAGATTTATTTGGCGTGGCCGCCGATGGTGGGGATTCGCACCAGAGCCTGATACGGATTCGGTTGGGGCAGTGGAGCGAGGGCAAGCTCAAGGACTGGGTGGTAGGAACCTAGCCCTGATTTCAAAGGGATTAAGACAGTACCAGGGTTTCGTTGCCTTCCATGACTACCCGGTAGGAACCTAGCCCTGATTTCAAAGGGATTAAGACACAAACTGGGGCAAAGATTGTCTGACCACGGCAGGTAGGAACCTAGCCCTGATTTCAAAGGGATTAAGACTTGTCACCGCCAGCGGCCGCTAGCATGGCGTCGAGTAGGAACCTAGCCCTGATTTCAAAGGGATTAAGACTTTCTGGCATTGTGCAATGACCTGCTGGACTGTCGTAGGAACCTAGCCCTGATTTCAAAGGGATTAAGACAATAGATCGGACGCAAATGCGTCCAACTTGAGCGTAGGAACCTAGCCCTGATTTCAAAGGGATTAAGACGCCGGATTTGTCCGTGAGTTTCCTTTTACAAAGTAGGAACCTAGCCCTGATTTCAAAGGGATTAAGACGGTGTTGGCGCCGGCTTTGGCACCTTTGCTGGCGGTAGGAACCTAGCCCTGATTTCAAAGGGATTAAGACCAAAACGCCGAGCAGTACTGTGCTGCCGACTTAGGGTAGGAACCTAGCCCTGATTTCAAAGGGATTAAGACATGGCGTCCACAGCCTTTTGTATGGCCGCATCGGGTAGGAACCTAGCCCTGATTTCAAAGGGATTAAGACCTTCCTTGAAAGTTAGTTGGCCGGATTACACGCCCACGCCGAAGTCTGCCCAGACAGGCGAATGGAGAGGTTGCGCTCAGTCATGGACTCAAGAAAGAATGCGGGTTACGATATGCGCACACTTAAATGCGCATGGAGATGGCTATGCCAGCCACACAAACCGCTCGACGCGTGCGTGCCGCAATGCCGGGTAAACGCGCCATAAATCTGAGCCTGAGCAGCGACGTCCTGGATGCGGCCAAGCATCTGGAGATCAACATCTCCCAGGTTTGCGACAACCATTTGCGTGAAGTCGTGCGTCGCGAGCAGGAACGCAAATGGCGCGAAGATCACGCCGATTTCATTGCGGCCTACAACGCAACCATCGAAACAGAAGGTCTGCCACTGGATGAGTGGAGAAGCTTCTGATGGCGCGTTTCGATGTCTATGCCAATCCAGGCAAGCACGCAGCCGCGACCCCTTACCTGCTGGATGTGCAAAGCAATCTGCTCGATGATCTGGACAGTCGGATGGTGATTCCGCTACGCAGTCTTCAAGCATTCCCGAAGGTCAAGTTGTCAAATCACTTGACGCCCATCTTCACCATCCATGGTGAAGAGTTTCTGCTGGAAACGTCCAAGATGGGCGCAGTGCCCCTGCGGGTATTGAAGGAGCCTGTCACTTCGTTGGCTGATGAGCAGAATCAGATCACGGCCGCACTGGATTTTTTGTTCCAAGGTTACTGATCTGTCTGGATGACCGTAAGCATCCAGCCTCCCACCTATCCCGATGAGCCGGCCTCATCCATACCCGCCTTGCGCAAAGGCAACAACGAGTCGCTCTGGCTGCTCGGGCAGGTCGGCAGCCGGGTCAGCGTCCAGGTGGGCCGCCAATGCCTTATTGCAACGGCTGACGGTCTGCACGCTAGAATCCCGGGCTATGTCTCTGGCCCGTCCTGCCGCTGCCTGGCGCACTTCGCTGAGTCACCCGTCTTTGAACGGGGGGTTGCGGCTTTGGTTATCCGATGAGGGCTCGCTGACGGCGCGCTTGCGGACGCATAGCCGATGTTTTGAGGTGCGGGTGTTGCGTCAGGCTGTGTTGCCACCGTTGCGCGATGAGCGTGCGGCGCTGGGCCTGGGGGTGCGCGAGCATGCGCGGGTGCGCGAGGTGGTGTTGATGGCGGACGGGGTGCCGCGGGTTTTTGCGCATTCGGTGCTGGCTTTGGGGGATGCGCGCGGGCCGTGGTGTTCGCTGGCGGGCATGGGGACGCGCTCGCTCGGGGCGCTGCTGTTTGCCGACCGGCGTATTCGGCGGTCTCCGCTGGCATTTCGCCGGCTTGATGCCCGTCATCCGCTGTATCGCGCGGCCATTCGGGCCGCCGGTATCCGGGCAGAAAGCGCCCCTTTTCTGTGGGCGCGTCGTTCGGTATTCACCCGCAGCGGCAAATCGTTGATGGTCTGTGAAGTTTTTCTGCCCGAGGTATTTGCGCTATGACGCTGAAAGTGAACGCCCGCTCACCTTGGCTGCAGCGCCTGGATGCCTATGAAAAACTGATGCGCCTGGACAAGCCGATCGGCACGCTGCTGCTGCTCTGGCCCACGCTGTGGGCCTTGATGCTGGCGGCCGAAGGCCGGCCCGCCGGGTTGCTGGTCTGGATTTTTTCCCTGGGTACCTTGCTGATGCGCTCGGCCGGTTGTGTGATGAATGACATCGCCGATCGCAATTTCGATGGTCATGTCGAACGCACCCAGGAGCGCCCATTGGTGACGGGTGCCGTTTCGTTGCAGGAAGCCCTGCTGTTGGCGTTGCTGCTGGTCATTGTGGCCGGTCTGCTGCTGTTGCCCCTCTCTACCCCGCTGCTGTGGGGGCTGGCGGTGGTGGCGGTGTTTCTGGCGGCCAGCTATCCACTCACCAAGCGCTTTTTTGCCATCCCGCAAGCCTATTTGGGCATTGCCTTCGGCTTTGGCATTCCCATGGCTTTTGCGGCGGTGAGCAACGAAGTGCCGGCCATGGCCTGGTGGCTGCTGCTGGCCAATATTTTCTGGGCGGTGGCTTATGACACCGAATACGCCATGGTCGATCGTGACGATGATCTGAAAATCGGCATTCGCACTTCAGCCATCACCTTTGGGCGTTTTGATGTCGCCGCCGTGATGCTGTGCTACGCCGCCACCTTGCTGCTGCTGGCCTATGTTGGCGCTTACTATCAGCGTGGTATCTGGTTTTATCTTGGGCTGCTGCTGGCGGCGGGCATGGCGCTGTACCACTATCGGCTGATCCGCACGCGCAGCCGGGCCGGCTGTTTTGCGGCTTTTCGCCATAACAACTGGTTTGGCGCGGCGATTTTTGCTGGCCTGCTGGCCGATTACCACGGGCCGCTGGCGGGCTGAATCAAGATTGAGACTGATCTGAGACTAAGACTGAAACTGAGGCGGCCACATGAAATACAAGGACTTGCGCGAATTCATCGCCCAACTGGAAGCCCTGGGCGAATTGAAACGCATCACGGCTGAAGTCGATCCGCATCTGGAAATGACGGAAATCTGCGACCGCGTGCTGCGCGCCGGCGGCCCGGCCCTGCTGTTTGAAAATCCCAAAGGCGCGAACATGCCGGTGCTGGCCAATCTGTTCGGCACGCCACGCCGGGTAGCGCTGGGCATGGGTGAGGAAGATACGGCCGCGCTGCGCGAAGTCGGCAAGCTGCTGGCCTATCTCAAGGAACCGGAACCGCCCAAAGGGCTGAAAGATGCCTGGGACAAGCTGCCGGTATTGAAGCAGGTGCTCAACATGGCACCCAAGGTGCTGTCCTCGGCCCCCTGTCAGGAAGTGGTGTGGGAGGGCCGCGAGGTCGATCTGGCCCGCCTGCCGATCCAGCACTGCTGGCCGGGCGATGTCGCGCCGCTGATTACCTGGGGGCTGGTTGTCACCCGT
>JAHRWT010000070.1 GCA_019105045.1 Sterolibacterium sp. | reverse complement strand
GGCTTCGGTCAGCAGCAGGTTTTCCAGTATTTGTGTCAATTGCGCGTGACGCTGCGTTCCGGCATGTTTGAACGGCAGGGCGGCGGCGGTGATGGCTTGGAGCATACGCTGCAGATCGGCGCCCAGGCGGGGGACGTCGCGGATCTGGCCGTAGTGAGTCAGGTAGAGCGCGCTGGGCTGCAGACTCAGCAGCAGGTCCAGTGATTGGTCAAGCGCGATGGGATCAAAATGCACGGGCGAGGTGGTTGGGCAGATGAACTGCCGCCCGTCGCGGTCGAGTTCGCGGTAGGACAGGCCGAAAGTATCGCCGGTGAAAATGTGACCAGTGTGGGCATCGCGGATGCAGATGTGATGGCGGGCGTGGCCTGGCGTGTGCAACATGCGCAGCGTGCGGCCGTTCAGCGAGAATTCCTCTTCGTGGCCGACGGCAATGATGCGCTGCGCGTCGATCGGCAGGATTTCGCCGTAGAGTTGTTGGAAGCGTTGTTCGCCATACACGGCGATGGCACCGGCAATCAGCTTGCTCGGGTCGGCCATGTGGCGCGCGCCGGCGGGATGCACCAACAGCCTGGCGTTGGGCAGTCGGCGCATCAGGGCGCCCGCCGCGCCGGCGTGGTCCAGATGGATATGGGTGAGAATGAGGTAGTCGATCTGCTCTGCGGGCAGCTGCTGCGCGGCCAGACTGGCCATGATCCGGGGCACGGCACTGTGGGCGCCGGTGTCGATCAGGGCGGCGCGATCTTTTTCTCTCAGCAGATGCACCGCGGCCAATTGCGGGCGCAGATAAGCAGCGTCGATGGCCAGGATGCCATTGCCGTAGTCGATGGTGTGATGGGGCGTCATGGGTGCAGTCCTTGGTTGAGCAGCGGGTGTGCAGGGGCGGTACAAAGTTGCAGAAAATCGCCCTCTTGGCATGAAATCAGGCAAGCGCGCCGATATAATAGCGGGCTGATTTTTTACGGAGAACACCATGGGTTTGGACCGCGTACCTGCCGGCAGGGATTTGCCGAATGATTTCAATGTGATCATCGAGATTTCGATGAATTCCGATCCGATCAAATATGAAGTCGATGAAGATTCCGGCGCCATTTTCGTCGACCGCTTCATGTCGACCGCCATGCAGTATCCGTGCAACTACGGTTATATCCCCAATACCATCGCCGGTGATGGTGATCCAGTGGATGTGCTGGTGATCACCCATCTGACCCTGCCGCCGGGTGTGGTGGTGCGCTGCCGGCCAATCGGTATGCTGAAAATGACGGATGAGGCCGGTGACGATGCCAAGGTGCTGGCCGTGCCCGTCGATGATCTGACGTCCATGTACAAGCAGGCGCGCTCCTATCGGCACATGCCCAAGCTGCTGCTGGACAAGATTTCCCATTTCTTTGCGCATTACAAGGATCTCGAAGAAGGCAAGTTTGTCGAGATTCTCGGCTGGGCCGACATCGACGAAGCCAAGCAGGAAATCGTCGGCGGCGCCAAGGCCTATGAGGAAGCCAAGGTCAAGCCGGCTTTCTGAGCGGTGGTGAGGACAAAGCCCGGGCGGTGGTTTGACGGGCTTTGCGCTATCATGCCGTATGCGTTCGATTGTGCTTTCTGCCGTGCTGCTGCTGTCGTTGACGGCCTGTTCGAGCGCGCCGCCGGCCAGCCCGCCCGCCTCAGGTGCGACATCGCCGGCGGGCGCGCTGTTCGATCCCAATCAGCTGATCAAATCCGATATCGACCGCGTTGCCGATGCGTATCGCCAGGAGGTTTTCCGGAGCTTGCGCGTGCTTGCCGAAAAGCTCTATCGGCGCAATCCGGGCGAATGGCGCAAATCGGGAGCGGCAAACCTGCAGGAAGCTATCGAGCGTGCGATGAGTCCGGGCCAGCAATGGCGGTTTGCCGAACTTGAAGGGCGCTACGGTACCGAAGCCATACAGTTGGCATTTGATGAGCATTTTCGCGGTGACCGCGTGCTGGCGCTGATTGGTGGATTGGGCGGCATGATGCACCAGGCGTTCGAGGCGAAAACGGAGTTTTACATGCTCGATGATCTCGATCCGCAGAAGCTGTACAACAGCGCGCGCAATGTCGAAATTGCCGTCTGGCGCCTGTCGAACAAGCGCAGGGCGGATGGCCATCTGTTTTTGCTGTCGAATGAATCGGCAATGCTTGCGCATGACAATGCGGCATCTGAATCATCATTGCAATCATCGTTGCAATCTTCATTGCAGGCGCAGCCGGCCAATCTCAGTTTCGAGCGCGAGTTCGGCAAGATCATCGGCCACTTCGATCTGCTCTCGCGCATCATCGCCGACAAGTTGAACCGCACGGTGGTCAAGGTGGTGCAAAGCCTGGCCACAGCAGCTTTTCTGCCCATGGTGACGCTCAAATGAAATCCATAGTGATCCTGATTTCCGGACGCGGCAGCAACATGCGTTCGCTGCTTGAGGCCGATCTGCCGGGTTGCCGTATCGCGGTGATCAGCAACCGTGCCGATGCAGCGGGGCTGGCCCATGCGCAGGCGCTTGGCCTGCCGACTGCCGTGGTCGATCATCGTGCCCATGCCTTGCGCGATGACTTCGATACGGCGCTGGCCCGCGCGATCGATGCGCATCAGCCCGACCTGGTGGTGCTGGCCGGGTTCATGCGCATTCTCGGTGAAAAATTCGTTGCCCATTATGCGGGGCGGTTGCTGAACATTCATCCGTCGCTGCTGCCGGCTTTTCCCGGCACGCATACCCATGAACGGGCGCTGGCCGCCGGTGTGCGTTTGCATGGCTGTACGGTGCATTTCGTGACGCCTGATCTCGATGCCGGGCCGATCGTCATCCAGGCAGCGGTGACGGTGGCTGCGGATGATGATGCCGACAGCCTGGCCGCGCGGGTGCTGGCCCAGGAGCATCTGATCTACCCGCAGGCCGTGCGTTGGTTTCTGGCCGGCCAGTTGCAGCTGACCAAGGATGGGCGGGTGCGTTTGAGTGCGGCTGCCGGAACACAGTGTTGCGGCGCGTTGATTGCGCCACAGATGCAGCCAGAGGCGCAATGAACGCGGCACTGCGTTGCCTGTTGCTGGCAGGCGGCCTGATTCTGCCATTGGCCAGTCTGGCGCAGATAGCCGAAAGTGCTGCGTCGGCGGATGCCTTGCCGAATTCCGGTGCAGTAACCGCAGCAACCGCAGTATCTGCGGCGTCTGCGGCGTCTGCGCAGCGTCCGCTGACGGTTCTGCCATTACGTCTGCCGGCTCACGGACGCCTTCGTTTCGAACTGACCCGGGGCCGTTTCGTTGCTGCACAGGCGGTGCATGAATGGCAGCACGATGGCAAGCGTTATGATTTGCAGAGCGTCACGGAAACCGTTGGCCTGGTTGCACTGCTGCGCTCGGCGCGGGTCGTCATGCACAGTCGTGGCAACATCACGGCGCAGGGTTTGCAGCCGCTGGAATACCGGGGAGAGAAGCGCGGCAAGCTGGATGGCGGCGCTCGTTTTGACTGGGCAAGAATGCGTCTTTTGCTGGATGCCGGGCCGCAACGTGAGCTGGCCTTGTTGCCGCACAGCCAGGATATGTTGAGCATGTTCTATCAGTTGAGCCTGCGCGTTGCCGAATTGCAACGCGCAGACAGGGGCAGCCGACGCGAGTTTGTCATGCCGGTGACCAACGGACGCAAGCTAGAGCGTTACCGTTTTGAACTGAGGGGTGAGGAAACGCTGAATCTGCCTCGGCTGGGACAGCGGCAGACGTTGCATCTGCACACACATGCCGGCGATCAGTTGATCGATGTCTGGCTGGATCTGCAACAGCAGGGGCTTCCCGTAAAAATCCGCTATACGGATGCCAAGGGTGATGCCTACGATCAAACTGCGGTGGAGATCAGCATGACTGCGGCAGAAGCGTCGCCGGCGACATCGGGAGGCACGAAATAAATGGCAAGGCATGAGCAAAAAAACAGATCGTCGCGCAGCGGGACTCGCCCGGCGGCGCAGCGTGATTCGCGTACATCAGGATCATCCGGGGCCGCAGGAAAAGTCGAGGCATCGCGCAGATCACCGGGCTCCTCCAGGTTGCGGGCCTCGCGCGGTGCGCCAGGCAAGCGGGTGGCGGAGTCGACAGGTTCAACAGGTTCAACAGGTCCGGCAGGCGCCATGAGCGCCCGGGGCGCGAATTTTCCCAGTGCGCAGTTGCTGGAACAGACTGTGGCGGTGCTCGATCATTTGCTGGCATTCAGCCGTCCGGCTGATGTGGTGCTGTCGGATTTCTTTCGCGCCCAGCGTGGTCTGGGCCGGCGTGAACGCGGCTTCATTGCGGAAACCTGCTATGCCGTGCTGCGTCACAAACGCCAGCTTGAGCGTCTGGTGCAATCAATGGCGCCGATGCCGGCAGACGATGCCAGCCTCAGCGTCAGTGCCCGGCATTTGCTGCTGGCGTGTCTGCTGCACTTTTCGGGTTTTGGATTGCGCCAGTTTTCCGAGCAGTTGCCGGCGGACGAACAAGCATGGCTGCTGGCCCTGAAAGCGGCTGACGAGCCGGAGTACACTCTGGCAGAACGTCTCGACCTGCCGGACTGGCTGGTCGAGCGACTGAGCGAGAGATTCTCTGCAGCGGAGCTGCTGGCCTTGGCGCGTGGTCTGAATCGCGCCGCACCGCTGGATCTGCGTGTGAATCTGCTGAAAGCGACGCGTGATGACGTACAGCAGCAGTTGCAGGTGGCGGGCATTGTCGCCACGCCCACGCCGTATTCTCCCTGGGGCTTGCGTGTGACAGGCAAGCCGGCCCTGCAGCAGCATCCGCTTTTTTTGAGCGGGGCGATTGAAGTTCAGGATGAGGGCAGCCAGTTGCTGGGTGCGCTGCTGGCGCCGCGTCGTGGCGAGATGGTGGTGGATTTTTGCGCCGGTGCGGGCGGCAAGACGTTGTTGCTGGGCGCCATGATGCGGTCGACGGGGCGGCTGTATGCCTTCGATGTGTCGAGCAAGCGGCTGGCCAGGATGAAACCACGGGTGGCGCGCAGTGGTCTGTCGAATGTGCATCCGGTCTGCATCGATAACGAGAACGATGTGCGCATCAAGCGCCTGGCCGGCAAGATCGACCGGGTGCTGGTCGATGCGCCGTGCAGCGGGCTGGGGACGCTGCGGCGCAATCCGGATTTAAAGTGGCGGCAGACAGCGCAGGATGTGCTTGAACTGGTCGCCAAGCAGCAGGACATCCTGTCGGCTGCGGCGCGCCTGCTGAAGCCGGGCGGGCGGCTGGTGTATGCCACGTGCAGCATACTGGATGAAGAAAATTCGGCGGTGGTCGACAATTTTCTCGCCAGCCATGCGGATTTTCAGCGATTGGATGCGGTCGCGATTCTGGCCCAGCAAGGTATTGCCATCGACTGCGCCGTGGCTGGCGAAAAAGCGGGGCACGGAGCCATGCACATGCGTCTGTTGCCGCATGTGCATGGTACGGATGGTTTCTATGCCGCCGTGCTGGAACGCAGCAGATGAGTCCGTTGCGCTGCCGCCCTGGGCATTCCCGGCGCCAGGCGCGGATCGGCGTGTTGCTGTGGGGGATGATCGGCGGGGCGTTGCTGCCGTGGCTGGCGGCACCTGTCCAGGCGCGGGTTGTCCTGCCCAAACAGCCGCCGTCGGCAGCGCTGCCGGCCGCTCCGTCTGTGGCGACGTTGCCGGCCACGGGTACGGTCGAAGTGGCTTTCAGCCCCTGGGATGATGCCGAGGGCAGCATCCTCAATGCCTTGCGTCAGGCCCGGCAGACCATTCATGTCCAGGCGTATCTATTCACCAGTCAGCCTTTGGCAACAGCCCTGATCGAAGCCCATCGGCGCGGTGTGCGGGTGGAAATTCTCGCGGATCAGAAAATGCTGCTGCAGACCTGGAAAAGCCAGATTCCACGGCTGGCCGAAGCGGGCATTCCGGTCTGGCTGGAAACCCGCCACGCCATTGCGCACAATAAAGTCATGTTGGTCGATGTGTTGACGACGCAGCCGGCAGTGCTGACCGGCAGCTACAATTTCACTTTTTCGGCCCAGGCGCGCAATGCCGAGAATCTGCTGATCCTGCGCGACAATCCGCTTTTGGCACGGCGGTATTTCGATAACTGGCAACGTCATCGCGGCGATGCCGTGCCGTATACAGCGCAGCTCATGCAGGCAGTGCGCCGTGCGCCAAATGGTGAGCTGTCATCAGAGGAAATGCAGTGAATCGCGCACTGAGTATGCAACCACGGAGACGGCGGCGAGTGGGTTGGCTTGCCGTGCTGGCCACGTTGTTTTGTCTGCCGGCACAGGCAAAGGAATTCGTCAATCATGTCGGGATGCGATTCGTCGATATTCCGGCGGGCAGTTTCTTCATGGGGGCCTGCAAGTTCAGGCCAGATCAGTCGCATCCACAGGATGCCTGTCCTTCGGGCGCGGCCGCCGATCCGGATGCTTACGCGGATGAGACGCCGCAGCATCGTGTGACTCTGCGCGCCTTCCAGATGGGGCAGACGCCTGTGACCTTGCGCCAGTTCAGGCCGTTTGCCGAATCCCACAACAATGGTCGCTTGCTCGGCGAACGCTTTCTGCGTGACAACGCCGGACAGGGCGGGATGACCCCTGTGGTGCATGTCAGTTGGGAAGATGCCCAGGCTTTTGTGGCCTGGCTGAACCAGACCCGGCCGCCGGGCGATGCGGGTCATTACCGCCTGCCCACTGAGGCGGAGTGGGAGTATGCGGCGCGTGGTGGAACCAGCACACCGTATTATTTCGGCGCGGCGGCCGGCCACCAGCTGGGTTTGTTTGCCTGGTATGACAAGAATGCCGGTAACCGGCAGCGCGTGGTCGGCAGCCGCCGACCCAATGTCTATGGGCTGTACGACATGCTGGGCAATGTCTGGGAATGGACAGCCGACTGCTGGAATGAAAACTATCAGGGAGCGCCGCAGGATGGTTCCGCCTGGTTGCAGGGTGATTGCAGCCGGCGCGTGGTGCGGGGTGGTTCGTGGTTCGATGTGCCCCCCTATCTGCGCGTAACCAGCCGCTTTGGTGATCGCGCCACCCGGCGCATCAACTACGACGGTTTTCGCGTGGTGCGTACTTTGCCGCCTGGCGAAATGCGCTGAAGCCGATGCGCGGGGCAGCTGCGGCGTTCAGGACAACTGGCGTGTCAGCCAGTTCATTTCCGGCAGGCGTTGCAACAAGGGCCCCAGTCCGGTGTTGCTGTGAATGATGAACAGCAGCAGCGAGGCCAGCAGGATGTTCTTGATGCCGACATAAGCGGCCATGTCGGCCCAGCTGGCCTGACGGAAATTGCGTTGCCACCAGGGGCCTTCGCGCACGATCGGCTTGGTCTGCATGCGCACGGCAATCTCGTAGGCGCTCCAGACCAGCCACCAGCTCAATATGTTCAATTGATCGAGCTTGCCAGCCGCGCCGAGCAGCCAGGTCCAGGAAACGATGACCGCCAGCAACAGGCCGAGGGTATTGGTGAGGATGTCCTGTTTTTCGATGCGGCCCCGCCAAGGAAACAGGTCAAGCAATTCTGCGCCGAGCCAGCCGGCGAACGTAAGGCGGCGGGGTGAGTTGGAATGCGTCGGCATGAGCTGGCGCACCGTGGGTTGCGCCGCTTGGTTTGTTGTGGATGTCTCGGTGGCGGCAACTTTGACGATGGGGATGTGATAGCCATTGCTGGCCACGCGGGTCAGAGGCAGGCCGGTTTTTTGCCGTTGCTTGCGTTCCTTCGACAGTGGCGGGCAGGCGTGGTCGTCGTAATACAGCACGACGCAATCAAGACAGGCCAGGCATTCGCGCTGGTCGATTTCGCCGCTGCGCTGGTCGATGGCGTGAGATTCGCAGCCAACGGCGCAGGCTTTGCAGGGGCCGCATTCCTGCTTGCGCTTGAGGCCCCACCAGCGGAAAGTGGAGGGAATCGCCAGTCCGGCACCCAGCGGGCAGAGATACTTGCAGTAGGGACGTTCGGTCAGCAGGGCGGCGACGATCAGCACTGTCCAGAAGAGCACGAAAGGCCAGCTGCGATTCCACACGCCGACCAGGAACGTGGTCTTGAACGGCTCGACTTCGGCCAGTTGTTCGGCCAGTTCCATCGAGCTGAAGGAGGCGATGAAAAGAACAAAGAAGATTGCATACTTGAGCCATTTCAGTTTGTCGTGCCAAGCGACGGGCAGTTGACGTTGCCAGCGTTTCAGGCCGATCTTGCCACCGATTTTGTAGAGCAGTTCACTCATCGTGCCGTAGGGGCACAGCCAGCCGCAGAACAGGCCACGGCCCCAGAAAAACACGGTGATGATGATGAACCACCAGAACAGGAAAATGAAGGGATCGGAGAGGAACAGCGGCCATTCCCACTTGAAGAGCAGGGCGTGCAGCAGGGTCAGTACCTGGGTGATGGAGGGCTGGGCCATCAGGTGGAAGCCGACAAAGCCGATGCTGGCCAGCCAGATGGCGTATTTGGGAATCGATACCCAGCGTTTGTCCTTGCGCGAGGCGCGGCGTGACAGTTCGTCACGCAGGGCATAGACCACGGCGGCAGCAAGCAGCAGGACGATGAACAGGGTGATTTCCAGTGGCCGGTTTTTCCAGATGCGCAGCCAGGTGGGGTCGGGTGGGGTATAGACGGGGTGGCCGCCGTCAAGATACTGAGCGGGCAACCAGTAAGCCTGTTCAAAGTTGGTGAATACCAGGGCATTGTTGCTCTGGTCGAACTTGCTGGCGCGAAAGACCATGCGCCAGGGATAGGCGGCAGAGAAATTCGCGCTGCGCAGGATGAATATCGCTGTTTCAGAGAACACCGGGGCGCCGTCTGTCTGCACTTTGTCGAGCAACAGGGAGTCGATGTCGCGGAATGTGAAGGAATCCATGTCCTGGCCGACCACGATGCGATCGAAAATGCCGCCATGGACAAAGCCTTCACCCTTGAAGGATTCCGTGCCATTGGCGAGCAGGAAAATGGCGTGCTCGTTTTTCTTCAGGCGTGAGATCAGGTTTTCGTAGCCTTCTTCGCCCAGGATGCTGCGGCCGATATCCGGCGCATTGAGATAGCCGAAATACAGATCCATGTAGGGGCGGCCCGTGACCGGCAGGCCCAGCGTACCGGGTTCGACAGTCAGACGCTGGATGCTGCCTTGTCTGAGCAATTCTGCCCAGTCGTATTGGGCCGTCGTCGCTGCCTTGAGTCTGGCGGGTGGCCGCTCGCTGCTTTTGAGTATGCCGACCTGCCGGGCAATCGCGATGCCCGAATGCAGTACCACCTGGTTTTGCGAAATGACGGTGACGGTGGCTGCCGTGATGGCGTCCAGTCCGATGACGCCTTCATTGGGGCGTGATTCGCCGATTTCCAGCTTGTCGCCGATGTATTTGCCAACATACTGGTTGATGAAGTTGATCAGCGTGCTCTCGGGAATGCCGGACAGCAGCAGGGGTTCCGAATGCTTGAGGATGCGGATGCCGGTGATGATGCCCTGGCGATCCATGCCGATCAGGGTGATGACCGGCTTGCCGGAATAACCTGGAATATCGACGATGTCGGTGGACAGGAAAACATAGCCGAGCAAGTGTTTCTTGTCGCCTTCGCTGCGATAGCCTTCCACGTAGGGCGGTTGGCCAAGGCGCGGCGAGAAATCATCGGCACCGGGCAGGACGGATGCGCAAGGTGCGTAGGCGCACAGTTCAGGATCGCTGAACAGCTGTTCGGGCAGCGTTCTGGCAAATGCGCTCGGGTTGGCCTGTACGGGCGCGATCTGCGCCAGCAGGCAGGCCAGCAGCAGGGCGTGCAGCAGGCTGCGGAAAAAATGCGGCAGGGCAGCGCGCTGTGGGCTGCCCTGCACGGTGGTTGTCAAACGCATGTTGCTGCCAGAAACGCGCCGGATTGCCTGTGGCCAGACGGATGCGCCAGCGCGTGGTGAGTGATTGTCAAGAAATGTTGTGCTGAGGGGCACTGACAGGGCGGGTAGGCATATCAACCCATCAACCGCCAATGGCGCCGAAAACCTTTTGCAACAGCTTGCTGCCGCTACCCACCGGATCGGTGCGGATCTGTTTTTCCTGTTCGGCAATCATCAGGAACAAACCATCCAGTGCCTTGCGGGTGACATAGCTGTCGAGATCGGCGTCCTGCTCATCCATCAACTTGTACTTGGCCGCCTTGCCGGCAAAGCTGTTGTATTTGTCGGTCAGGCTGACGCGGGTGGTGGCCCGATGCACGATGGGCAGGAATTTCTGCGTCAGCTGCTCGCTGGTATGACTGCGGAAATATTGGGTGGCGGCATCTTGCGGGCCGCCCAGCACTTCATACACATCCTTGACCGACATTTCCTTGACGGCATTGACCAACAGCGGCTTGGCTTCCACCACGGCGGCTTCAGCGGCACGGTTCATGGTGAGCACCAGCTCATCCGCCTGCTTGTTGAGGCCCAGCATACGGCCCAGGCTGGCCACTTTTTCCAGCGACTCGGGCAGGGGAATCTTCACTTTGCTGTTGCCCAGAAAGCCGTCCTGCTGCCCCAGTTGATTGACGGCAAACTCCGCCCCCTTGGTCAGCGCTTCTTTCAGACCGGCGCTGGCATCCTTGCTGGTGATGGCGGACAGGTCGGCATGGGCGGGCAGCGCAAGCAGGGCAAGACCGGTAGCCAGCGCAGTCAGCAAAACCAGGCTTTGCTTGCGGAGCCGATCAATTTGATCGCTCACCGATGAGCGCAGGGAAAAATGGCCGCGAGTGATTGCAAATGGCATGGTCATGAGGGGCTCCCAAGGTAAAGAGAATTTATCTTACGCCAATTCAGTTGCTCTGGCGGCAATGCCACTGATCATGGCAGGGTTTTGTGGCGACTACTTGTTCAGCTGCCGCATGGCCTGTTCCAGGCCGTCGATGGTCAATGGATACATGCGATTGCCGACGATGTTGCGGATGATCTGGATGGAGTGGCGATAATCCCACAGGCGTTGTGGTTCGGGGTTCAGCCAGGCGGCGTGGGGATATTTTTCGAGCAGGCGACCCAGCCAGACGGCGCCGGGTTCGGCGTTCATGTATTCGATGTTGCCGCCGGGCTGGATGATTTCGTAAGGACTCATGGTGGCATCGCCGACGATGATCAGCTTGTAGTCATCGCCGTATTTGTGCAGAACATCGTAGAGTGGAATGCATTCGCTCTTGCGTCGACGGTTGTCTTTCCAGACGAAATCGTAGATGCAGTTGTGAAAGTAGAAATACTCCAGATGCTTGAATTCGCTGCGGGCAGCAGAGAACAGCTCGGTGCAGAGCTGGACGTGGTCATCCATTGAGCCGCCCACATCGAGAAACAGCAATACCTTGACCTTGTTGTGGCGTTCGGGGCGCATTTGCAGGTTGAGCAATCCGGCGTTTTGTGCCGTACCGCGAATGGTGCCATCCAGATCCAGTTCTTCGGCAGCCCCTTCACGGGCGAAATGGCGCAGGCGACGCAGGGCAACCTTGATGTTGCGCGTGCCCAGTTCGACGGAGTCGTCCAGATTGCGGTAGCTGCGCTCCTCCCAGACCTTGACGGCGGTACGGTTGCCTGCCGAGGGGCCGCCGATGCGAATGCCTTCGGGATGGTAACCGCCGTGGCCGAAAGGTGAGCTGCCACCTGTGCCTATCCATTTGTTGCCGCCTTCGTGGCGCTCCTTCTGCTCGGCCAGACGTTCCTTGAACTGCTCCATCAATTTATCCCAGCCGAGTTTTTCCAGTTGGGCTTTTTCTTCCGGGCTCAGATGCTTCTGCATCATCTGACGCAGCCAGTCCTCGGGGATCTCGGCATCGAAGCCGGGCAGTTCGGTGATGCCATGAAAGTAGCTGCCGAAAGCGCGGTCGAATTTATCGTAATGCGCTTCGTTCTTGATCAGGCAGGTGCGCGCCAGAAAATAGAAATCCTCCAGGCTGTAGCCGGCCTGACCTTGCTGCAAGGCTTCCAGCAAGGTCAGGAATTCACGGGTGGAAACCGGCAGCTTGGCTGCCTTCAGGTGCAGGAAGAAGTCGATCAGCATGTGGCGGCTGCGGCCTGGCGTTCAGGCCGCAGACATACGGGGTTCAGCCATGAATGGCCGGTGGTCTGTTTGGATCAAAGACGATGGCGCGGTTACGGCCTTCGCTCTTGGCCACGTACAGCGCCTGGTCGGCATTGTTGGTGAGCTCGTCGGGCGTATTGCCGTGATAGGGGTAAAGGGCAATGCCGATGGACAGGGTGGTGCTGATTTGCGCATCGCCAAATGGAATCGTGGTGGCGGCAAATTTTTCGCGCAAGATGTTGGCCCGATCGACAGCGGTTTCTGTCGGCATCTTGGGCAGCATCAGCATGAATTCCTCGCCACCATAGCGGCAGGCCACGTCGCCGGCGCGGGCATGGTCGTGCAGCAGGCGGCCAAAGGTTTTCAGCACTTCGTCACCGGCCAGGTGGCCGTAGGTGTCGTTCACTTTCTTGAAGAAATCCAGGTCGATGAGGATGATGCAGAGGGTGTAATTTTCACGTTGGGCGCGGGACAGTTCGCGGCGCAGGGTTTCGTCCAGATAGCGCCGGTTGTGCAGGCCGGTGAGCGGATCACGGACGGCTTGCTCACGCAGTTTTTCCTGCAGCTGGGAAATTTCATCGTACTTCTCGCGCAGTTCGATATTGGCCTTGGTCAAGGCGATTTCCATTTGCTTGCGTTCGGTGATTTCCTGGGTGACCACAGCGAACTTGCCGGGCTCCGGGCTGTAGGAATCAGTGGCAAACCAGCGGCAGGTTTTCTGCGAGAACTTTTCATAGCGCTTGGGCTGGCCGGTCAGGGCCACCGAGCCGAACTGTTCCAGCCAGTCATCATCACCACTGGACAGAACTTCCTTGGCGCGCTTGCCGATCAGTTTTTCACGGGGAATGCCGGAGACTTTTTCAAAAGCCGGGTTGACTTCGATGAAGCGGTAATCCATCGGCTTGCCGTCGTTGTCGCAAATGACTTCATTGAGCGCAAAACCGTTGTCCATGGACACAAACAGGCTGCGATAGCGTTCTTCATTGGTGCGGAGTTGTTCTTGCAGGGCGGCCTGGCGCTGTTTTTCGATGCGCAGGGCAAACTGCGCGCGGGTCAGGCGGAAAGAGACGAGCAGGAAAAGAACGATCAGCAGGGCACCGGCGGCCATCAGGGCCAGCAGCTTGTAGTCGGGACCTTGTGTCTTGAGCGGCGGTGTGGGGTCAAAGATGAAGTGGTTGAGTGCCGGCAGTTGATCCAGCTTGCCCATTTCCTGATAGATCGCGCCAATGGCCTGCCAGCGTTCGGCGCTCTGGCTGCCGATTTCGCTGTTGCCAAGATCCATCAATGTCTGCATTTGTTTGGCCTGGAACAGCAGATGGTCGAGATCAACACGCTGGGTGTATTTGACGCGGATCAGGTTGGCGATTTCGTTTTGATGGGCCATGGCGTATTGCCAGCCACGCAGGCTGGCCGTGCGAAAGGCGCGTACCTTGTCACCTTCTTCGCTGGCCATGTGTTCGGAGGTGAACAGTACGTTGCTGTAGAAGTCGATGCCGGCATCGCGCGGGGCATGGACCACCGGCTTGAAACGGGCACGTTCGAAATCATCGGCTTCATTGAGCAGCGAACCGGACATCGCATCGACTTTGCCCTTGATCAGCTCCTGCGGGTCGTAGCTATGGACGACTTCATCGAATTGTTTGTTGGTCAGGCCTTCCCGGGCCAGCAGTGCCAGCACGCTGTCGGCCTGGATGTCGAGCATGATGCGCTTGCCCGTCAGGTCTTTGATGCTCTGGTTTTTGCCGAGGCGGCTAAACAATACGCCGCCCGAATGCTGGCCGATGACCGCCAGGGCGACGACCGGCTTGCCGGCGGCGCGTGTCAGCAACAGGCTGCTGTTGCCCACACCAAAATCGGTCTTGCCGGAATAGACGTCAATGACCGGATCCATACCCATCTGCAGTTCGTTGATGCTGACATCCAGCCCGGCTTCGCTGTAATAACCCTGTTCGAGCGCGGCGTAGTAACCGGCGTACTCGAACTGATGATAGCCGTTGAGCTGCAGGCTGACCTTGTCGAGCGCGCTGGCTGGAACAGAGGCCAGCAGACCAAGCAGCAACAGCAGATTGCGGAAATGAGCGGAGGTGAGGACACGCAGTTTCATCGGTGATTCCTTGCCATGAACAACAAACGTTCAAACAGATGGACATCCTGTTCGTTTTTCAGCAGGGCGCCGTGCAGGGGCGGCACGCTGACCTTGTGATCTCTGGATTGCAGCGCCTCGGCGGGAATGTCTTCGGCCATCAGCAGTTTGAGCCAATCGAGCAGTTCCGAGGTGGACGGTTTTTTCTTCAGTCCGGGAATTTCCCTCAATTCGAAGAAAACTTCCAGTGCTTCGCGCAGCAGTGCTTGCTTGATGCCGGGGAAATGCACATCGACGATGCTCTGCATGGTTTCCTTGTCGGGAAACTTGATGTAGTGGAAGAAGCAGCGCCGCAGGAAGGCATCGGGCAGTTCTTTTTCGTTGTTGGACGTGATGAAGATCAACGGGCGATGTTTGGCCTGGATCATTTGCTGGGTTTCATAGACATGAAACTCCATGCGGTCCAGCTCGCGCAGCAGATCGTTGGGGAATTCGATGTCGGCCTTGTCTATTTCATCGATCAGGATGATGCAGGGGCGGTCCATCTCGAAAGCCTGCCAGAGCACGCCCTTGACGATGTAGTTGGCGATGTCGTGCACGCGTGCACCGGCTTCGCCGCCCAGTTGCGAGTCGCGCAGGCGCGAAACCGCATCGTATTCATACAACCCCTGCTGGGCCTTGGTGGTGGATTTGATGTGCCATTGCAACAGCGGCATGTCGAGTGCAGCGGCGACTTCTTCGGCCAGCATGGTCTTGCCGGTGCCCGGTTCGCCTTTGAGCAGCAGCGGGCGCTGCAAGGTGATGGCCGCATTGACAGCCAGGGTGAGATCGGGTGTGGCGATGTATTTGGAGCTGCCGGTAAAGCGCATGATGGTTGTTCTATCGTCAAGAATTCAAAAAACTGGGCTATTTTACTGAAACCATCCCGCTCACCGCAGACCCCCGCAGTTTGTGCTGCATACAGGCCAGATAGGCATCGGCGTCGAGCGGGCGTTGATGGCGCTGGGCTTGCCAGATGGTTTCTGCCAGACATTCGAGAATGTCATGCAGGGCGGCGTGGCGCTCGCCATGCTGGCGACAGAGTTGCTCGAACAGTGGCCGGATGCCGGGCGGCTGGTTGATGGACAGCTGTTCTTCAATCGCCAGATGCAAGGAGAGATGCAGGAAAGGATTGCCTTCGCCTTGCTCGGGCGGCCATTCACGCGCCAGCAGCTCGTCAAGCTCATCCGGAGCGGTTTGTGCCTGGTCCAGCAAGGTGTGATATTCGGGATGCAGGCCGACCAGATCGGCGGCGATCAGTTCCAGCGACGTGGTCGGCAGATGCTGCTGCTGTTTGTGCCAGGCTTCGATGAAGAAACGCCGCGCCTGATCGCGGGATGGATTGAACATGAGATTCGTGTCGGGGACTCTGCGTATTCAGAGCGTCTTGTCGGGGTAGGCGCACAGATCAGCGATGGGGCAGCGCCCGCATTCCGGTTTGCGTGCTTTGCAGATGTAGCGCCCATGGAGGATCAGCCAGTGGTGCGCGTCGAGGAGGAATTCGGCAGGCACGGATTTTAGCAGTTTCGCTTCCACCGCCTTGACATCCTTGCCCGAGGCCAGGCCGGTACGGTTGGCGACGCGGAAGATGTGCGTATCCACTGCAATCACCGGTTGGCGAAAAATCGTGTTGAGAACGACGTTGGCCGTTTTGTGGCCCACGCCAGGCAAGGCTTCGAGTGCGGCGGCATTGTTGGGGACTGCACCACCATGCTGCTCCAGCAGTTGTTGCGAAAGACCGATGACGTTCCTGGCCTTGGTGCGGAACAGGCCGATGTTGCCGATCATTTCACGCACACGTTCTTCGCCCAGCGCAAGCATGGCCGCCGGGGTGGGCGCCTGCTTGAACAGCGAGCGGGTGGCGATATTCACGCTGCGATCGGTAGCCTGAGCGGACAGTACGACGGCGACCAGCAGTTGATAGGGCGTGGCGTATTCCAGCTCGGTTTGGGGATGGGGATTGGCCGCCCGCAGACGGGTAAACAGTTCAATGTGGCGCTGCTGAGTCTGGCTGGGCTGGGCGGCTTGGCTTTGCTTCGTCGCGCGTGGGGTTTTATTGCGGGTCATCGTCAGGCGTTTCCTGTGGCTCAGCCGCCATCAGCATGTGCGCGCGGCTGCTGGGGGTTTCCAGACTGATGCGGCCCAGCAGGCCATCGCGAAAATCGGTCAGAAAAATCATTGCGGCGCGTTCCAGGTCGAGTTCATTGCCGCGTCCTTTGACGAAGCAGGCACGTTGGCGGGCGATGGCTTCCACAGCATCGACCGCATCCATGCCGCTGGTATCGAGCCGGTAACGCGTGGCAATGGCCGCCGGATAGCGTGCCAGCAGGATGCCAGCCAGAAAAATGGCCACTTCTTCGTCGATCATCGCATTGCGGCCGACCGCATGGCAGGCCGCCAGCATCAGGCCGTCACTGGGATATTCGATTTTTGGCCAGAGCATACCGGGGGTGTCGACGATCACTTGGCGCGGACTGAGTTCGATGCGCTGCTGCGTCTTGGTCACGGCGGGCTCATCGCCAACGGCGGCCAGCCGGCGTTGGCCCAGGGCATTGAGCAGGGTCGATTTGCCGACGTTGGGAATGCCCATGATCATCATGCGCAAAGGCTTGAGGTTGTCGTCGCGATGGGGAGCCAGCGCCTGGCACAGCGCGGGAATGCGTTTTGCTTCACCGGGCTTCTTGCAGGAAATGGCAACGGCCTTGATGCCTTCCTGGGCATTGAAATGATCCAGCCAGGTGCGGGTAACGACGGGATCGGCCAGGTCGGCCTTGTTGAGCAATTTCAGGCAGGGACGCTGGCGGTGACGGCGCAGCTCATGAATCATCGGATTGCAGCTGGCTTCGGGAATGCGCGCGTCGACGACTTCGATCACCACATCGGTCTGCGCCATGGTTTCGGCGGCTTTTTTGCGCGCCTGGGTCATGTGCCCGGGATACCACTGGATGGCCATGTCAGTCGGCCTCACCGGTGGCAACGACGACAATGCGCTGGCCGAGACAGTCAACCATTTGTCCGGCGTGGATGCGGGCGGTCTTGCGGTTTTCCGGCTGGCCGTCAACGCAAACTTCGCCATTGGCCACCAGTAGCTTGCCCTGACCGCCACTGCTGGCAACTCCTGTCAATTTGAGCAGATCACACAGGCGAATGCCGCTGCTGGCAGCACTGCCGGAAAGGAAAAAAGTCTGGCTGGTCATGGGGATGGCAAGAGCGCACAAGTGGGGCAACGGCAAAACCGGCATGATACCTTGGGAAGCTCTGCACGAATCGTTCTGCCGCATTCATCTGTGGGTTTGGCGCGATCTACGGCGTTGCCCAGTTTCGCAAGGGTCCCTCCATTGGCTTCTACTTCGCGCCTTGCATCGCGTACCAAACTGCAGCGGCCGGTATACTGGCAGTTTGCCCCCTGCGTGGGTTGTCCTGTTGCCATTTGCCATGAAAAAAACCGCTACGCCCAAAGCCAGGCGCTATGAAGTCCGGCCCGGTCAGTCGCTGGAGCTGCTCAAGGAACTGCACATCCTGACGCGTGATGGGCAGATGAACCAGGACAGCCGGCGCAAGCTCAAGCAGATTTATCACTTGATGCAGTTCATCGAACCGCTGCTGGAGGAGCTTGGGCAGCAGCGCACGGATTTGCAAATTGTCGATCATGGTGCCGGCAAGTCCTATCTGGGCTTCATCATCCATGATCTTTATGTGCGGCCGCGCGCGCCGGGTAGTCACATTCATGGTATCGAGCGGCGTCATGAGCTGGTCGAACGGTCGCGCGAGCTGGCTGCGCGGCTGGGTTTTGCCAGCATGAGTTTTCACGGTCTTGCAGTGGCGGAATCGATCGTTTCGCCGCTGCTGCCCGAGCGGCCGGATCTGGTCACGGCGTTACATGCCTGCGATACGGCGACGGATGACGCCATTGATTTTGCCCTGAAAAAACAGGCCCAGGCGCTGCTGATCGTGCCTTGCTGCCAGGCCGAAGTCGCCGCGCATCTGCGCCAGGACAAGGCGGCCGCACTGGCGCGTGGTGCGTTTGCCGAACTCTGGCGCCATCCACTGCATACGCGGGAGTTCGGCAGTCATGTCACCAACGTGCTGCGCTGTCTGCAACTGGAAGCGCATGGCTACCAGGTGTCGGTAACCGAGCTGG
Organism: Sterolibacterium sp.; assembly: GCA_019105045.1. Classification (GTDB taxonomy): domain Bacteria; phylum Pseudomonadota; class Gammaproteobacteria; order Burkholderiales; family Rhodocyclaceae; genus Sterolibacterium. The sequence continues at coordinate 37,824 of JAHRWT010000070.1, read as the reverse complement.
TCGGTTGGGAACATTCGCTGAAAAACGAGTTGATCATCGCCCGTCGCAGCGCGGCCCGCCCGCAGCGACAGGCCGCGCAACGGCTGGTCGAGTTGTTGCAGATGTTGGGGTTGGCTGAAAATGCAAACTTGCGCCAGCGTTTTTATCTGCCGGCCTGAGGGCGATTGACATGCCGCGCTGGGCCGGCGCAGGAATCAGGCGAGAATGGCCCAGTGATTGCCGGCGGCCATGCCCTGCGGCCAGCGCAGCATGGCGGGGGCTTCGGTCGGATGCCAGCGCGCCAGCCCCAGGCCGCCGCCAACGGCCACACCGGGGGCATCCGGCAACGGCCACAGGCCACAGGGATTCTGCACATTGCCGATGGTCATCAGTTCGGCTGGTTTCTGCGGCTGCCACAGCACGATCCGGTTGGCGAACTGCGCGGTGAGCACGAAACCGCCGTTGGGGCCGGCGGCGACATCGCCGGCGTAGCCGTCGGCCACCGCGTAGCTGGGAATGGTCAATTCCTTGCCGTCCCAGACCGCCAGTAGCGGCGCTTGACGGCGCTGAGCGGGGTCGTCGTGCTCGGCCTGCAGGCCGATGCCGAGCAGTACGGGACCGTTTTCAAGCGGCCGGTTCCAGGCGATGTGATGCGGGCTCAGCCGCTTGTCGCGCAGACTCCAGAGACCCAGCTGTTCGCCACTTTCAGCGTCCAGACGGACCAGGTTTGGGTTCATGCGTTCCAGATTGCGTTTGCCACCTGTTGGCGTGCGCGGGATGCCGCCGTTGGCGATGATCAGCTTGCCTTCCGCATCCACCAGAATCTGGTGTGGGTCGATTCCTTGGGTGCGGTGTTCCGCGACTTTTTTCAGGTTGCGCGTATCGCGCACGCTGAACCAGCCCTCACCCGTCTTGCGGTCGGTTTCGCCGGTGTACAGCCAGTGTCCGTCGTTGCTGGCGATGACATGGCCGTCGAAGGTGCGCGCATCGTTTTCATCGCTCATCAAGAGTTGTTCGACGAGTTTGCCGTCGGCGTCGACCCGCATCAGCCAGGTGCCGGGACGAGTGGCAACGGCCAGAAAACCGCCGCCGGCTTCGGGAACGATGGCGTGAGGCAGGGTGGGTACCGTAATCGCGTATTTCAGATCGAGCTGGCCGCTTTGCCAGTCGATTTGTACGACACCGATCTGGTAGTCACGTTCGTTCATGCGCCAGCCGCCGCCGACCTGCATGATGCCGCTGCCTTCCTGGGCTCTGGCGTAAGCTGGCAGGGCAGCAACGACAAGTGTGGCGCCGAGTTGTTGCAGAAATTGACGACGATTCAGATTCTTCATGGGGTTTTCCTTGGGATCGTTGGTTGTGGTGACGAGTCGCGGCTAGAACTTGTAGGTTGCGCTGAGCTGCAGGTTGCGCGGCGCGCCGGCGACGTAGTGACCACGGTAGAGAAAGTCCGCATAGCGTTTGTTGGTGATGTTGGTGACATTGAATTTCAGGATCAGGTCGCGCATCAGCGCATATTCGGCCATCAGATCGGCGGTCAGATAAGCCGGCGCCTTGATTTTGGCCTGCTGAGGCGCCATGCTGCTGCGCAGATTGAGGCCGCCGCCCAGACGCCACTGGCTGTTCGCTTGCCAGGTGGCCCATACGGTGCCGCTGTGTTTCGGCGTCAGGCCGGGCCGGGCGCCGACGTTTTCGCCGACCAGCAGGGTGGTGCCGTCGGAAGCGCCTTTGTCGATGCGCGCGATGGGTATCCAGGCGTAGGAGGCGTAGATTTCCCAGTCGCGTCCGATGCGCCCGGCCGCATCGACTTCCAGACCAGCCGCATGGCGCGCGCCGGAGAGCAGGTAGGTCGTCGGCGTGACGGATTCATCATCGCGGTTGCGTTCGTTGTACTTGGTCGAGTGGAAAAGAGCGAAACGCAGGACGTGGTCGCCGTTTTCAGAGTCGAGCTTGGCGCCGAGTTCGATGTTGCGGCTCTTTTCAGGCGGGGTGTTGGAACCCAGGGCGTCATACTGGTAGGCATCGCCTGAAGTATTGAACGATGTGCCGTAGGAAAAATGGAAAGACGACAGAGCGTTGGGTTGATAGAGCACGCCGACGCGCTTGCTCCACAGATTGTCGGAGCGGGCGCGTTCTCCGGTCATCTGACCGAGCGTGGCCGGTGCCGTCGAATAGGTGCGGTAACGGCCTTCAAAGCTGTCCCAGCGCAGGCCGCCCAGCAGTTTCCAGTGTTCGGTGACCTGCACCATGTCCTGGGCGTAGGCGCCGATGGAGGTGGATTTGAAATCACGGTTGATCAGTTTGACACGCAACGATTCGTTCACGCTCGCACCATCGTTCGGTGTGCCAATCAGGGTCGGCGGCTTGGGCAGCGTCACGCCGGTCGGCAGCGTGGGCGTATAGCCGGTAAATTTGTCGCGCCCCAGATCGATGCCAGCCAGTAGTTCATGTTGTTTGCCGAAGGCCTGGAACTTGTCGCTGTAGTCGCTTTGCAGGCTTTGCGTATCGAGATCCATGGCCTTGTTGTTGCTGCCACGGGTGAGCACGGTGGCGTCGCCCAGCGTGTCTCCGGTGATAGCCAGGCCGCCCGGTTGCAAGCCGGCTGCCGCAAAGCGGATGGCGCTGGCGCGCTGGTCGCGGGTGAAGCTGCCGTTGCGATAGCTTGTCCTGAGTTCGGCGGCGCCGGCAAAACGGTGGATATGGCTGAGGGTGGCGTATTGGGCTGTGCCGGCGTTGTAATCGCTGGTCAGGCCGTAGTAGCGCTTCGGATCGACCGGCACCAGCACACGGTTAGTTGCGCCCGTGCTTGGGGTCAGCCAGGGCATACCGTAATTGATGCCGTTGTGGTTGTCGAGGTAGAAGACACCGACCTGGAATTCATCGTCTGTGCCCACACCATAGCGATACGCGCCGGAAAAGCCTTTTTTGTCCAGCCCTGCGCCGTAATGACCGAAGGCTTTCGAGCCGGTCCACATGGTGTTCATTCGCAGCGCGGCGTTGTCGCCGGTCTTGAGATTGAAATCACCTTCAAGTCGCGCATAGTGACCGCTGCCGATGGTTGCTGTGAGTTCGTTACGGTTCAGCAGGTTGGGTTCCTTGCTGACTTGATTCACCACGCCGCCGGTTGAACCCCGGCCGAACAGCATTGAAGCCGAGCCGCGCAGCACTTCGAGGCGGTCATAATTGAACGTGTCGCGTTCGTAGAAGGCTGGGTCGCGCATGCCGTCGACAAAAATGTCGCCACTGGCCTGCAGCGAAAAGCCGCGCAGGCGGATATCTTCCTCGCCCCCTTCGGCTGCCAGGAAGCTGACGCCTGCGGTGTTGTGCAGCACTTCCTTCATTGTGTCGAGATTGCGATCATCAATCAGTCGTTCGGTAACGACGGTGACCGATTGCGGAATGTCGCGCAATTCCTGTTTGCCTTTGCCGATGCGTGTGGTCGTTGCCTGCAAGGTGTCCTTGGAGGATGTTTCCATGGTGGCCTCGACGCGCACTGCGGGCAGGACTGTCTCCGCCGCGTCTGCAAAAGCATTGCCCGTAACGAGCAGGGTGGCGGTAAGGCTCAAGACCCGCGGTGAAAGATGCTGTGCGGGTGAGGAAAACGAAAGCAGCATGAGATGGGTTCCTGTGAATCAAAGAGATTGTGTTGTTCATCGAAAACGAGAACAATTCTCATTCATGTACTGGCTGTCTGTCAATAGGTTCGCGGCTCAAGTCGCCGGATTTGAGTGTTTGGTTTTCTGCGGTGGTTTGCCCAGACGTGCGGGTGCCGACAGCGGACACCCAGGCATGTGCGTGAACGGCGCTGCGAATCCGGCAGGGACTATGTTCTGCCGGCGGACCCGGCGTCCGGCTTTTCACTGGTTATCATCGGGCCGGTTATGGGTTCCTGCTCCAACACTTCGGCCAGTTCGCGAGCGGCGGGAAGCAGCTCTTCGATCAATTCGAGCAGAAAGCGTTGGAAATGTCCGGCGACTTCAGGGGTGAGGTAGAGATGACCTCGTTCGTTCTGGCTGATCCAGCCGCGCTGGATCAGGGTATTGACCTTGCGCCGCACGGTTTCGCGCGGGATGCCGCTGGCATCGCTGATCGACAGGGCGTTGCAGGGACGCAGTACACGTTGGTGTTCGTTGACATCGCCCAGACGACTTTCGAAGGTTTTACTATTGTGGCTGGCTTCGTAAAATTGTCCCAGGTTGCGCGTGCCGATTTCACCGATGACAATATTGAGCAGGACGTCGCCGTCAAATTCGCGGTAGACGCTGCGCATGTAAGGCACCATGAAGCGTGAGAGCAGGTAGCTCACACGATAAAAATTCTGGTCGAATACCTTGCGGTCTATCGTCGTCATGTCTGTCCTGGCAAGCAGCCGCTAGCCGTTTGATTATATCGCTCCGATATGCCACTTTTTATGAATCGAATACACGAGATTTCCGGATTTCCCGCCAGCCAGGACGAGCCAGTCAGTCTGCAGGCTCTGGTGCAGAGCAGGCTGGATGCGGCGCCAGGCAATCTGGCGACAGAGAAGATTCATCATCAGGGACGAGATTTCATCGTGAAATATCGCCGGCATGGCCAGGTGCGTCATGGTCGCTCCTGGTTGATCAGTGCCGGTTGCGCGCTTCTGTTCCGGTGTTTTGTGCACCCGGCGCGTTTGCGTGCCGGCGATATTGCTTACGAAGCCCGCCGGCTGGCGTATTTGCAGCAGCAGGGCGTGCGTGTACCGCATGTGGTGTTGCAAACTGCTGATTATCTGGTGCTGGAATTCTGCGGCGAAGATTTGACGCGACGCTTGCAGGGCGCCCCGGCGGATGAAAGGGCCGCGCTGCTGCTGCGGATTTTTGACGAGCTGGCGAGGTTTCATCTGGCCGGTGACTGGCATGGCGGCGCGCAAGTGCGCAATCTCACCTTGCATGGTGGGCAGATTTATCGGATTGATTTCGAGGAAGCCGCCGGGGACGCGCTGCCGCTGGCTTTGATGCAGGCTTATGATCTGCTGCTGACTCTGCAGTCGGTTGTCGATCATCTGGGATTGGACGGGATGGCAGCAAAGGATGAGGGTGTTGCCTTGCTGCAGCGTTATTTTCAGCAGGCGCCTTCCCCGGCCGTGAAGCAGGCGCTGTGCCGGCTGGAAAAAGTGACCGGCCTGTTGCTCTGGCTGGCCTTTTTGCTCAGGCAGCAGGCGCAGAAACACAAGGATATTCGGCGCGCTCTGCTCCTCGCGCAGCTGTTGCGCCAGTTCTGTCAGCCGTCCTTGGTGGCGTCATGATTCCTGACAATTTCATGGCGTGGCAGACCGAGCCAGGCGATAGAATCTGGCCATGATCGAGGGAGCGTCGCCAATGGAGGTTTTATCATGAACAAGCGTGTATTTGTGCCATTTACCCTGGTTCTGCTGCTTGCCGGTTGCGCGGGCATCACCCCGGCCGAGCGGGCGGCAATGATGCAGCAGGAGGTCGAGGAGATGATCCAGGTGTATGGCCCAGCCTGCGAAAAGCTGGGCTATCAGGCAGATACCGATGCGTGGCGGGAGTGCATACTCAAACTCAATACGACGAATGCGGTCAGGCATCTGGAGTATGAGTACAGCACGCACATGGCCCCCGCGGGTTGCCGCAGCTATCGTGGATTCTTTCGTTGTCCGCCGTTTTGAGGCGGGTCGGCGAATCCGTCGATAGCCGGACAGCCGACCGGGCAGGCGGCTGTCCGGCGTGGCAGGTACAGGTACGCTTCAGCTGCCGAAGAAACTCTTGACCTTGTTCATCCAGGACTGGGCGCGCGGATTGTGGCGACCAGTGTCCTGCTGATTGATGGTTTCGAATTCGCGCAGCAATTCCTTTTGCCGGTCGGTCAGATGCACCGGCGTTTCGACCACGACATGGCAGAGCAGGTCACCGGGACTGGTACTGCGTACGCCCTTGATGCCTTTGCCGCGCAGGCGGAAGACCTTGCCGGTCTGGGTTTCTGCCGGAATCTTCAGGCGGGCGGCACCATCCAGAGTGGGTATTTCGATTTCCCCCCCCAGTGCGGCGGCGGCAAAGCTGATCGGCATTTCGCAATGCAGATCGTTGTGGTCGCGTTGGAAAACATTGTGCGGTTTGAGGTGGATCTGTACGTACAGATCGCCGGGCGGCCCGCCATTGACACCGTGTTCGCCTTCGCCAGAGAGGCGGATGCGGTCGCCTTCATCAATGCCGGCGGGAATCTTGACGGACAGGGTCTTGTGTTTCTTGACGCGCCCCGAACCGTGGCAGGCCACGCAGGGGTCGGCAATGTAGCGGCCCGTGCCATGGCACTTCGGGCAGGTCTGCTGGATGGAGAAGAAACCTTGTTGCATGCGTACCTGGCCATGCCCGCCGCAGGTTGGACAGGGTTTGGGTTCGCTGCCTTTCTTGGCGCCGCTGCCATGGCAGACGTCGCATTCTTCCATGGTTGGAATGCGGATGCGGGTCTCGGTACCGCGCGCGGCATCTTCCAGTGAAATTTCCAGGTTGTAGCGCAGGTCGGCGCCGCGATAGACGCTGGAACGCCCGCCGCCGCCCCGGCCACCGCCAAAGATGTCGCCGAAGATGTCGGAGAAAGTATCACCGAAGCCTCCCATGCCACCAGGCCCGCCACCCATGCCTTGCGGGTCGATGCCGGCATGGCCGTATTGGTCATAGGCCGTGCGCTTCTGCGTATCCGAGAGGATTTCGTAAGCGTTCTTGGCTTCCTTGAATTGTTCTTCCGCCTTGGGATTGTCCGGATTGCGGTCCGGATGATATTTCATGGCCAGCTTGCGGTAGGCCTTCTTGATCTCGTCGTCGGAGGCATCCCGATTGACGCCGAGAATTTCATATAAATCGCGTTTGGACATGGGGAATCAGTGAGATGTGAGGAATCCCCAGGGGGATTTTTTCAGTCATGAGTGGTAAGACAGGGCGGGCAGGGAGCGTGGTGGTGTTGTGGTGCCGTGGTGCCGTGGTGCCGTCATGACGCCCCCTGTGCCCGTGGTCTTATTTCTTGTCATCCACCTCTTCGAACTCGGCATCGACGATATCGGCATCATCGGCCTTGGCTTCCTGACCGTCTGTCGCACCCGCCGCGCCCGCCGCAGCGCCTGCGTCGGCCTGCTGCTGGGCATAGACAGCTTCACCCAGTTTTTGCGCAACCGTGGCCAGGGCTTCGGTCTTGGCGCTGATGGCGTCCTTGTCGGCGCTGGCATCCTTGAGAATGTCTTCGGCGTCCTTGATGGCTGCTTCGATTTTTTCCTTCTCGTCGGCGCCCACCTTGTCGCCATGCTCGGTCAGGGTTTTCTTCACCGAATGCACCATGGCATCGCACTGGTTGCGGGCATCGACCAGCTCGTGCGCCTTCTTGTCGTCTTCGGCGTGCAGCTCGGCATCTTTCACCATGCGCTGGATTTCATCTTCCGACAGACCGGAGTTGGCCTTGATGGTGATCTTGTTTTCCTTGCCGGTGGCCTTGTCCTTGGCGCTGACGTGCAGGATGCCGTTGGCATCGATGTCAAAAGTGACTTCGATCTGCGGCATGCCGCGCGGTGAGGGCGGGATGTCGGAGAGATTGAACTGGCCCAGGCTCTTGTTGCCATGCGCCATTTCGCGCTCACCCTGCAGCACATGGATGGTCACGGCGGATTGGTTGTCCTCGGCGGTGGAGAAGACCTGGCTTTGCTTGGTCGGGATGGTGGTGTTCTTGGGGATCAGCTTGGTCATCACGCTGCCCAGGGTTTCGATGCCCAGGCTGAGCGGGGTGACGTCGAGCAGCAGCACGTCCTTGACATCCCCTTGCAGCACGCCGCCCTGGATGCCCGCGCCAATGGCCACGGCTTCATCCGGGTTTACGTCCTTGCGCGGCTCCTTGCCGAAGAACTCCTTGACCTTGTCCTGCACCTTGGGCATGCGCGTCTGGCCACCGACCAGGATCACGTCGGCGATTTCACCGACCTTGATGCCGGCATCCTTGATGGCCACGCGGCAAGGCTCGATTGAGCGATCGATCAAGTCTTCGACCAGGGATTCGAACTTGGCGCGGGTGATCTTTTGCGTCAAGTGCTTGGGGCCGGCGGCGTCTGCCGTGATGTAGGGCAGGTTGATTTCTGTCTGCTGCGAGCTGGACAGCTCGATCTTGGCTTTCTCAGCGGCTTCCTTCAGGCGTTGCAGAGCCAGCACGTCGTTCTTCAGATCGACGCCTTGTTCTTTTTTGAACTCGGTGACGATGTAGTCGATCAGGCGCTGGTCGAAGTCTTCACCACCGAGAAAAGTATCGCCATTGGTGGCCAGCACTTCAAACTGGTGCTCACCGTCGATTTCGGCGATGTCGATGATGGAAATGTCGAAAGTGCCACCCCCCAGGTCGAACACGGCGATCTTGCGATCACCTTCCTGCTTGTCCAGACCAAAGGAAATCGCCGCTGCGGTTGGCTCGTTGATGATGCGCTTGACTTCCAGACCGGCGATGCGGCCGGCATCCTTGGTGGCCTGGCGCTGCGAGTCATTGAAGTAGGCCGGTACGGTGATGACGGCTTCGGTAACTTCTTCGCCAAGATAATCTTCGGCGGTTTTCTTCATCTTGCGCAGCACTTCGGCGGAGACTTGCGGCGGCGCCATTTTCTTGCCGCGCACTTCGATCCAGGCATCGCCGTTGTCAGCCTTGACGATGGAGAAAGGCATCAGGTCGATGTCTTTTTGAACTTCCTTTTCGTCGAAGCGCCGACCGATCAAACGCTTGGCGGCAAATACCGTGTTTTTCGGATTGGTCACGGCCTGGCGCTTGGCCGGCGCACCGCAGAGGATTTCGCCATCTTCGGCATAGGCGACGATGGACGGCGTGGTGCGCCCGCCTTCCGAGTTTTCGATGACCTTGGGTTTGCCGCCTTCCATGACGGTCACACAGCTGTTGGTCGTACCCAGGTCGATACCGATGATCTTGCCCATGTTGTTTCCTTTCGATTCAAATGTTTGTGCGAGGGTGTCAGCTGCGGGAAGATTCCAGCGACTGCGCGCCCGCATCAATGACTTGAGGCAAAGATAAGGCTGCCCCGTGATTTTTCAAGATGGAAATTGAATGTGAATGCCGTGTGAATGCCGTCGCTGCATTCAGGCCTTGCCCTTGGCGACCATGACCAGGGCGGGGCGCAGGACGCGTTCGTGCAGCGCATAGCCTTTTTGCAGTACCTGCAAAACCTGGTTGGCTTCCACGCCTTCGGGTGCATCGAGCTGGCCGATGGCCTGATGCCAATGGGGGTCGAATTTCTCGTTCAAGGGATTGAGTTCGACCACACTGGACTTCTCAAAAGCGGTATTCAGCTGGCGCAAAGTCAGCTCGACACCGGCCATGAGATTTTCCAGTGTCTGGTTTTCCGTGGCAAAAGCCGCTTCCAGGCTGTCCTTGACGGCCAGCAGTTCGGTGGCGAATTTTTCGCTGGCGAACTTGTGGGCCTTGCTCACGTCTTCCTGAGCACGGCGGCGCACGTTCTCGGTTTCGGCCTTGGCACGCAGCCAGTCCTCGTGGTGTTCCTTCGCTTTCTGCTCGGTCAGTCGCAGGGCTTCGGTCAGGGCTTCCGTTGTCAGCGGGGTGTCGGCCGTCAGTGTGTCAGGTGCGACGGGCGAATCCGTTGCCTCTGTCGTTGGCGTGGCGTCGGGAAAGGGTTGGTTTTCCTGCATAAGTCTCTCGTGGGCTGAACAAAATTGAAGAATGTCAGCCTACTTGGGGGCAAGTGCGAGCGTTTCAAGAGTTGCGCAGAAAAAGTTTTTGCGCGTCGGCAAGTTGCCCGTGTCAGCCTGTGTCCGGCAAGCAGACCCGCCTTGCCCAGCGTTGACTGGCAACGTGCGGTGGATGGTGGGTTTTGCTTCAGACGGACAGGTCGATCTGCTGCAGGGAACCAACCTGGCCGTTTTCGGCAAACCAGATGCCGCTGCTGCGCACACCACCCAGTGATTGATTGGCCGCATCGCGCAGTTCAAAAGCCGTGGCCTGGCTACCCAGATAGAGCGCACCCACTTGCTTTTCCTGCAGGCTGAGCAGCTGGCCAGGGCCTTCGGCAGCGGGCATCCAGATGCGCAGGTGATCATAAATGGCGTCGTTTTCGTCTATCCAGCCATTGCCGTCGTCGTCATGGTGGGCGAGATCGGCAAAGCCATTACCACTTTTAACACCAAACAACTCCTTGCCCGAGTCGATCTGGCCGTTGCCGTTCAAGTCCAGCGCCAGATAGCCACTGTTGCCGCCCAGCAGGGCGATCTGTTCCTGCTGGCCATCGCCTGTCAGATCAAAGCGGAAACGTTGACTGTGCAGCTCGGCCGCAGCGCCATTGAAATTGATCACCAGTGGGTCCTTGCGTACGGGTTCATCACCCATGCGCAGGCTGACATGGCTTTCTGCGTGGTAACTGCGCTGCATTTGCAGATTCAGCTGAAAGTTGATTTCCTTGCCATCACTGGTGCGGATGACGCCTGCTGCCTGAAATTGCGTCTGCTCGGTTTCGCTGTAGCTTTCGTGGCGTTCGTATTCGATACCGTAACCGGCTGGTCTGTTCTGGCGGCCTTCTGCGCCGGGATCGAGTCGGGCAATGTCATTGCTGCCCACATTGCTCGCCTGCAGATCGCTGGCGGAAAACACCTGGATCTCTGCGCCCGTCAGCAGCTTGATCATCTGGCGGATCAGCAGCAGGCGTGGGTCTTTTTCGGTCTCTCGCAGTGCCTCTGTGATGACCTCGGTTTCATCGCTGCCCGGACTGTCGAGGGCGCTATTCTGGAGGGCTTGTTCGGTTGCCAGGGCAGCCCGGCCCGCGTGTGAAATGATTGGATCAGCCGCAGCGGCAACAGAACGGGCAGCTTCGAAATCCGGACGCTGGTTGCCCGTCCAGGCGCGCAGGGACTCCTGCAGCGTGTGCTGACTGGTGGCACTGTGCTGGCTGCTGAAGTCCAGATGGTAGCTGTCGATTTTCATGGTTATTCCTGCAAGGCGGGAGCAACCCGAGTGAACGGCAGAACTGTGGATAACTTGAGAGGGCTTGAGAGGCGCCGTGCAGCTTCAGCGCCAGAGCAGCGCTGAACAAATATCTGCTGCGGCGTCTTTCCTTGGCGTGGATTCAGATATGGCTGTTGATCCAGCGCACCAGGCTGCTGGCATCCATGGCGCCGGATTGGCGGGCCATTTCCCGGCCCCGCTCGAACACGATCAAGGTTGGAATGCTGCGGATGCCGTAGCGGACGGCCAGCGTTTGTTCATCTTCGGTATTCAGCTTGGCCAGGCGAACCTTGGGTTCCAGCTGGGCGGCCGCCTGTTCGAAAGCCGGCGCCATGGCCCGGCAGGGGCCACACCAGGGGGCCCAGAAATCCACCACCACGGGCAGATCACCGCGTTCAATGTGGGCGGCAAAATTGGCGCTGGTCAGCTCGACCGGCTGGCCGGTGAACAGGGGGGATTTGCATTTGCCGCAGTGGCCGCCGGCCTGCAGGCGATCCACCGGCACGCGGTTGGCGGCAGCGCAATGGGGACAGATGATGATGCGGTTGTGGGTGGTTTGGGTCATGGCAGGCTCCGGCAGGGATCATCGCGGGAAGGGCTGAAGTCATGACCCCAAATGGGCGCTGCGCTGAAAAAATCAAGATGACGCAAATTGCTCAGCGCGGCTTTGTTGTTGACCCGTCGAGCAGTTGCTGCTGGCACAGGTCGGCCAGGGCGGCGATCCAATCCGGGTTTTCGTTGAGGCAGGGGATATAGTGAAATTCCTTGCCGCCAGCGGCCAGAAAAGCCGTTTTGTTTTCGATGGCGATTTCTTCCAGTGTTTCCAGGCAATCCGCGACAAAGCCAGGGCAGATCACGTCGACACAACGCAGCCCGTCCGCCGCGAGTTTTTCCAGCGTTTGTTGGGTGTAGGGCTGCAGCCATTCGGCCTTGCCAAAGCGGGATTGAAAGCAGAGTCGCCATTGGTCTTGCCGCAGATCGAGGGCGGCTGCCAGCTGGCGGGCAGTGGTCTCGCATTCGCGCTGGTAAGGGTCGCCCCGTTCCACGCTGCGCTTGGGGATGCCGTGAAAGCTCATCAGCAGCAGGCGATTTTCGTCGAGGGCGCGATTTTGCGTTTGCCAGTGCTTGCGTACGCTGGCAGCCAGAGCGGCAATGTAGCCGGGGTCGCTGGCAAAGCTGTCCATGCTGCGCAAGTCAATTGTCGTGCGTTGGCGGGATTGCCAGCGCCTGACTGCATCGAGCACACTGCGGGTGGTGCTGTGCGCGTATTGTGGATACAGCGGTACAACCAGGATGCGTTGATGGCCCTGGGCCAGCAGTTGGTCAAGTTTTTCCGGCAAGGCTGGCTGGCCGTAGCGCATGGCCCAGTCTACCGTCAGTTGGGGCGACATCGCGCTGTCCTGGCGACTGCGTAGCCCGAGCAGGCCACGCAGCAGCTTGGCCTGTTTTTCGGTATGGACTTTGAGCGGTGAGCCTTCTGTCGTCCAGATTTGCGCATATTTGGCGGCGGATTGCGCCGGACGGGTATTGAGAATGATGCCGTGCAGGATCAGCCACCAGGGCAGGCGTGGCAGTTCGACCACGCGCGGGTCCCAGAGAAATTCGCCCAGATAGCGGCGCAGGGCCTTCGGCGTGGGGGCATCGGGGGAGCCGAGATTGACCAGCAGCACGGCGGTTTTTGTGACTGCGTCTACGTTTGCATCCATGTGGATCGATAGCCGTATCAGTTGCTCGACAGGGCGCCGGAAAGCAGGCGAGCAGTGATATCGACGATGGGAATCATGCGCTCATAGGCCATCCGGGTCGGGCCAATGACGCCGATCGAGCCGACCACCTGGCCGTCGATTTCATAGGGGGAAGTGACCACGCTGCATTCATCCAGGGGGGCAATGCCGGATTCGCCGCCGATGTAGATTTGCACGCCATCCGCGCGGTTGCTGACATCGAGTAGTTGCATCAGGCTGGCTTTTTGCTCGAACAGGGCGAACAGTTCGCGCAGCCGTGTCATGTCGGAGGACAGATCCGCTACATCCAGCAGATTGCGTTCGCCGGAAATCACATATTGCGACTGGCCCTCGGCCATGGCCTCACTGCTGGCGGCCAGGGTGGCGTTCATCAGCTCGCTCATGTCGCTGCGCAGCTGGCTCAGTTCACTGTGGATGCGGGTGCGCACCTGGCTGAAATCCAGGCCGACGCAATTCTGGTTGAGGTAATTGGCGGCTTCGACGAGCTCGGCCGGCGAGTAGTTGCGTTGCGGAATCAGGATGCGGTTCTGCACATCGCCGTTGGCCGTGACGATGATCAGCAGAATGCGTCTTTCCGACAGGCTGAGAAACTCGATCTGGCGGATGCGTGGCGGCTGGTGGCGCGGGGCCACCACGATGCCGGCAAAGCGGCTCAGCTGCGAGAGCAGTTGCGAGGCCTGGTTGATGACGCGCTGCGGTTGGGCGGGCTGGATGGCGCCCTGTATTTCATGAATTTCCGCGCGTTCCAGCGGTTTGACGGTGAGCAGGGAATCGACGAACAAACGATAACCACGCGCCGTGGGCACACGCCCCGCCGAGGTATGCGGACTGCTGATGAAGCCTTGCTCTTCCAGGTCGGACATCACGTTGCGAATGCTGGCCGGCGAGAGGTCCAGTGTGGAATGTCGTGACAGCGTGCGCGAGCCGACCGGCTGACCGTCTTCTATGTAGCGTTCGATCAGGGTCTTGAGCAGGGCCTGGGCGCGTTTGTCGAGCATGGCGGCATTCTAGCGTGAGGTATGGTGACGGGGCGAAGCTGCTGATTGTGCATGGCTTTGTGGTTTAATTCCAGCATGAGCAAAACGCCCATTCAAATCCAAAAAACAGCGGATTTTCGCTGCATTGCCCTTATCGGCAAATACCAGAGTCTTGAAATTGCCGACGCATTGCGCGATCTGGCGGTTTTTCTGCAGGCCCAGGGACGCCATGTGCTGATCGAAGAAGGCACGGCCGCCGCCGCTGGTTGTCATGGTTGCCAGACCGCCGATTTCACCCGGATCGGTGAACAGGCCGATCTGGCGATCGTCGTGGGTGGGGATGGCACCATGCTGAATGCCGCCCGCCGCCTGGCGGCCTATGGCATTCCGCTGGCCGGAGTGAATCAGGGCCGGCTGGGCTTCATGACCGATATCGCCAGTCATTCCATGCTGGAGGGCATCGCGGCGCTGCTGGCCGGCGAGTTCTCGCCCGAGCAGCGTTTCTTGCTGGATGCGCAGGTTGTGCGCAATGGCAAGGCGCAGTTCAGCGCGCTGGCGCTCAATGATGTGGTCATCAACAAGGGTGACATCGGCCGCCTGATTGAAGTTGAAGTGCGTGTCGATGGCGAATTCATCTATGTTCTGCGCGCCGATGGCATGATCATCGCCACGCCGACCGGCTCGACGGCCTATGCGCTGTCGGCCAACGGGCCCATCCTGCATCCGGCGGTGCATGGTCTGGCGCTGGTGCCGCTGTGCCCGCACGCCCTGAGCAACCGGCCGATCACCATCAGCGATGAAAGCAGGATAGAAATTCAGCTGCTGGCGCAGTACGACGCTCGGATACATTTTGACGGCCATGAATATTTCGATGCCCGCGCCGGTGATCTGCTGCAGGTGCAGCGCTCGCGTCATGCCATCACGCTGATGCACCCGCCGGGCTACAGTTATTTCGCCATGCTGCGCGAGAAGCTGCACTGGAGCGGTACGCCGCGCCGCTGACCATTCCTGCACATTTCAATACGTTCATACATTCATACGTTTCACATACCCTCTTTCTGCCAACCATGCTGCGCCGTCTTTACATACGCGACTTTGTGATTGTCGATCAGCTCGAACTGGAATTCGCGGCAGGGTTTTCCGCGCTGACCGGCGAGACGGGAGCCGGCAAGTCGATACTCATCGATGCCTTGTCGCTGGCACTGGGCGAGCGGGCGGAAAACAGCGCCAGCATCGTCCGGCAGGGCGCTGAACGTGCTGAAATCTCGGCCACTTTCGGTGTGGCGGGCACACATGCTCAGGTGGTGCGGGACTGGCTCGGTGCGCATGATTTTGCGGTAGCAGAGGCGACCGGCAGCGAGGAGGAATGCCTGCTGCGGCGGATCATCGATGCGGCGGGCCGTTCGCGGGCTTACGTCAATGGCGCGCCGGCCACCCTGGTGCAGTTGCGCGAACTGGGTGATCTGCTTTGCGATATTCACGGCCAACATGCCCATCATGCGCTGTTACGCAATGAAACCCAGCGTGAGTTGCTTGATGCCCAAGCCGGCCTGCTGCCGCTGGCGCGTGAAGTGGCTGAAAAATACCGTCTCTGGCAACGGCTGCGCGAAGCCGGCCGCAATGCCGAACGCGATGCCGGCGCTGCCCAGCGCGAACGTGAATCACTGGAATGGCAGGTCAAGGAGTTGCAGGCCCTGGCCTTCGATCCGGTGCAATGGCAGGACGACAATCAGGAACATCGTCGCCTGTCCCATGCCGCTGCACTGATTGAAGGAGCGGCCGCCGCCATGATGCAGCTGGCGGAAAATGATGATGCCGTGACGCCGCAGCTGGATCATCTGTTGGCACGATTACGCGATCTGCTCGAATACGATGCCGATCTGCAAGAAGCTGTCGACTTGTTGGGCAATGCGCAGATCCAGTTGCAGGAAGCGGTTCATGCGTTGCGCCATTACCAGCGCAAACTGGATCTTGAACCACAGCGACTGGCCGAACTGGAGGCACGGATCGCCGCCGTCATGGCAATGGCCCGCAAACAGCGGATTGCCGTGGAAGAACTGCCTGGACTGTTGACTCAGCAGCAGGCGCGTCTTGAAGCACTGACGCTGCTGGTGGATGTGGCTGCACTGCATGAAAAAGCGCTGGCCGCAGAAAATGACTATCTCGCTGCGGCCAGAAAACTGGGCAAGGGTCGCCGCAAGACCGCCGCCCTGCTCACGCAGCAGGTGACAGAGGCCATGCAGCAGTTGGCAATGTCAGGCGGCCGTTTTGAAATCCGTTTGCAGGATTTGACTGAAGGGATGGCTTCTGGTCTGGAGCAGGTCGAGTTTCTGGTAGCGGCCAATGCCGGGCAGCCACTCAGGCCGCTGGCCAAGGTGGCGTCTGGAGGCGAACTGTCGCGCATCGGCCTGGCCATTCAGGTGATTGCCAGTCAGGCAGCGCGGACACCGACCCTGATTTTTGATGAAGTGGATGTTGGTATCGGTGGCCGGGTTGCTGAAATCGTTGGCCGCATGCTGCGCGCGCTGGGTAGTGATCGTCAGGTGCTGTGCGTGACCCATCTGCCGCAAGTGGCGGCTTGTGCGCACCAGCAGTGGAATATCGCCAAGACGACGGTTGCTGGGGCTGTGTTGTCGCAGGTCAGTCCGCTGGATCGGGCAGCACGCATCGAAGAGCTGGCCCGTATGCTGGGTGGTGTGGAGATTACCGCGACAACGCGCCAACATGCCGCAGAAATGCTGGAGACGGCGGCAAGGCAATAGTGGTGATCCCGTGCAACGGCGCCGTGTGTTAAGGGAGTCTTTGCTGTCCTGTCCGCTGGTGTTAGCATAGCCGGCATATCTGACCCCATTGCGCGCGCGCGGAATGGGGTTTTTTTGGCAGCAACGGGGGTTGCTGAAGCCGCCTGCTTGGGCATCGGTCATCACGCATCGATATCCAGCCGGCGGGTGGCAATCAATGGAGGCCGGGGTGGGTGTCAGGATATTGCTGGATCTCATAGGCGGCGTGGCACTGCTGCTGTGGGGCTTGTACATGGTGCAAACCGGCATCGTGCGTGCCTATGGTGCAAGGATCCGGCGTTTTCTGGGCAGGGTGCTGCAGAACAAATATCATGCCTTTGCCGCCGGCATCGGCGTAACGGCCGTTCTGCAGAGCAGCACCGCCACTTCCCTGATGCTGACTTCATTTGCGGCGGCCGGCCTGGTGCAGCTGGCGCCGGCGCTGGCCGTGATGCTGGGGGCCAATGTCGGTACCACATTGATCGTGCAGCTGCTCTCATTCGATTCCTCGATCATCTCGCCCCTGCTGCTGACTACCGGCGTGATCGCCTACAAGCGCGGCGCGCGTACGGTCGTCAAGGATCTGGGGCGGGTGGCCATCGGGCTGGGATTGATGCTGCTTTCCCTGCACCTGCTGCTCGACAGTCTGGCACCTGCCGAACATGTGCCGGTCGTGCGCGAACTGTTTGCTGCAGTCACCAATGAGCCCGTGCTGACACTGCTGATTGGCGCAGTGCTCGCCTGGGCTTCGCATTCCAGCGTGGCCACCGTTTTGTTGACCATGTCGCTGGTGTCTTCCCACTTTCTGACACCAGCGGCCGCGCTGGCGCTGGTGCTGGGTTCGAATCTGGGCAGTGCCTTCAATCCGCTGATCGAAGGTCTGGGCAGCGGCAATCCGGCCCATCGCCGGATGCCGGTCGGCAACCTGATCAACCGGCTGGTGGGCTGCCTGATCTTTCTGCCCTTGCTGCCGCTGATCGTGCAGTTGATGGGCCGCTTCGAGCACAGTCCGGTGCGCATGGTGGCCGATTTCCATACACTGTTCAACCTCGCCATGGCGTTGCTGTTCATCTTGCCGCTGAACCTGTATGCGCGCATGTTGGAACGTCTGCTGCCGGAAGTGAAGACCAGTGAAGATCCGTCCGTGCCTATTTATCTGGACGAAAGCGTCATTGATACACCCAGCGTGGCGTTGGCCTGTGCTGCACGAGAAACCATGCGCATGGGCGATATCATCGATGGCATGTTGCAGCAGTCTATGACCGCCATTCTCACCAATGATCGCGGGCTGGTGGGTGAGATCAGCGACAAGGACAATGCAGTCGATCGCCTGAATGAAGCCATCAAGCTGTACATCGTCAAGGTCACTCACGGCAGCCTGGATGATGTGGAAGGCCAGCGCGCCATGGAAATCCTCAATCTGGCCATCAATCTGGAACATATCGGCGACATCATCGACATGAATCTGATGGAACTGGCCGGCAAGAAAATTCGCGGGCAGCTGGAGTTTTCAGATGAGGGGGCAAGGGATCTGGAAGGTTTCCACCGCATCGTGCGTGACAATCTGCGCCTGGCCATGACGGTCTTTCTGTCGGGTGATGTCAAGGCCGCGCGGCAGTTGCTGGAAGAAAAAAGCCGGATCCGCGAGCTGGAGTTTGCCGTAGCTGAAAAGCACATGGCGCGACTGAAAATGGGTCGCGTCGAAAGTATCGAAACCAGCGCCCTGCATATCGACATCCTGCGCGATCTGAAACGCATTCATTCGCACATCTGTTCGACGGCCTATCCAGCACTGGAAGCTGCCGGGCAGCTCAACCGGACGCGTTTGAAACCTTTGGACGCGCCTCTTGGAAAAAAGAAAACCGCCAATGGCAAAATGGCCAGGCAGGGCGCCGGGAACGCGCATTGACGGCGAGGTTGCCGGCAGTTTTCCCGAATCAGGATGTGTTGTTCATGGCCATGATCTGGATGCTTGCGGCGAGTCTGCTGTTCGCCTGCATGGGCGTTTGCGTCAAGCTGGCGGCCGCGCGGTTTGCTGCCGCAGAATTGGTGTTCTACCGGGGCTTCATTTCCTTGCTGCTGATTTACGGCTACATGTGGCTGCGCAACATGCCAGCGGCCACACCACACTGGCGCATGCATGTCACACGCAGCGTTGCCGGTTTTGCCGCCCTGGTCATGTACTTTCTGGCGATCAGCATGATTCCGCTGGCCACGGCCGTTACCCTGAACTACACCTCTCCCCTGTTTCTGGCGGTGCTGCTGGCCGTCTGGCAGCGCGAGCGCATCGGTTGGCCGTTGCTGCTGGCGGTCATGATCGGTTTTCTGGGAGTGATTTTGCTGCTGCAGCCTTCCTGGCAGGCCGAACAAATGCTGGGCGGGCTGTTCGGCCTGGCATCGGGCGCGATTTCCAGCGTGGCCTACCTGCATGTGCGCAAACTGGGGGAGCTTGGTGAGCCGGAATGGCGCACGGTTTTCTGGTTTTCGCTGGTGTCCACCCTGGCGGGCCTGCCCTGGGTGCTGTCGGCGGGCAGCTTGCATGGCATTCAGGGTCGTGACGGGTTGTTTCTGCTGGGTATTGGTGGCTTTGGCGCCATCGCCCAGCTGTGTATGACGCGCGCCTACAAACAGGGCAGAACCTTGGCGGTTGCCAATCTGGCCTACACGACAGTGGTTTTCTCGTCGCTGTTTGGCTATGCGTTGTGGGCTGAGTCACTGTCGCTGCTTGCCCTCGGCGGGATCGCCCTGATCATCGCCAGCGGTATGCTGGCAGGTGCCTTGCCAGCCGCGCGCCTGCCGCAGCGGGATTCGGTTATAGTCGGCGCTGAAATTTCTGCCGGAGAAAAAAGTACATGATCAATACCGACCACAGGGGCAGCCTGGTATCCGTTGCCGTGTTTGGTGAATTCACGCTGGCCGATTATCGTGAGTTCGAAGAGCTGGTCCGCTACAAACTCAAATTTGAAGGGCCGGTCAGCCTGTTCTTCGATTTGCGGCAGATGGCCAGTTTTACCCTGGATGTGGCCTGGGAGGAAATCCGCTTTTCCCGCCAGCATGCCCACGATTTTCGCCGCATTGCTGTGCTGACAGGCAGCCAGTGGGTCAGTTGGACAGCCTGGCTGTCACAACTGTTTGTCGATGCGGATGTGCGAGTCTTCGAGGAAGAACGCGAGGCGCGTGCCTGGCTGGATGAGCTTTCCTAAACGTTTGTCAGGTCGCGCAGGGCGCGGGCGAGTACCAGGTTGCTGACTTGATGTGCGCCGTGTTTTTTCAGGGTGCGGGCAAATTCATTGAGTGTTGCGCCGGTGGTCATCACGTCGTCGATGACCAGGATGTGCTTGCCGGTCAGGTCCAGGTGGCATTCAAAGGCGCCACGGATGTTTTTTTGTCTTTCCTTCCAGGGCAGGCTGGCCTGGGGCGGCGTGTGCAGCGAGCGCATGTAGCCGGTGATCTGCAAGGGTTTGGCAAGCTGGCGCGCCACAGGACGCGCCAGTTCCATTGATTGGTTGAAGCCGCGTGCTGCCAGACGTTGTGACGACAAGGGCAGGGCCATCAGCAGGTCTGCCGTTTTCGTGAGGTCTGCCGCGTTGGCCGTTTGCAGCAGGCAACGGGAAAAAAAGCGGGCGATGGCCAGTGTGTGTCGATATTTCAGTGCTTGTACCAGACGATCAACGGGAAAGCCGTAGGCAAAGCAGGCAAGCGTGGCATCAAAACTGGGTGGCTGGTGCAGGCAGTTGCCGCAAGTCGCACCAGCCGGTGTGGGCAGTGCGCAGACCGGGCAGCAGGGGGCTGTCAGTCGCGGCAGGTCGGCATTGCAAGTCGGGCACAGCAGTGTCTGGCCGCTGGGAGCTGCACACAGAAAACAATCTTGCGGCAGCAACAGGGAAAGCAGGTGATTGATCATGCCGTGCGTGTGCGGGTAGGGAGTCGATCTGGGTTAAAATTGCGGTCTTGTCGCCACTTTGGCTGTGCGGCAAGTGGTTATGCAAATGGCAATTTTATGCCATGAATGATTTTCTGTTTTGTCCCACTTTTCCCGACGGATTCCCATGACTGCATCACTTGCCCTGGATGCTCTGAGCGATGCGCCTGCCGAGGCGGCCTTGAACGTGCCCGCGCGTCATTTCTGGAGCCGCGCCGAAGTCGAAGCGCTGTTTGCGCTGCCCTTTGCCGATCTGATGTATCGCGCTCAACAGACGCATCGAGCCAATTTTGACGCCAATGCCGTGCAGCGCTCGACGCTGTTGTCGATCAAGACGGGTGGCTGTTCCGAGGATTGCGGTTATTGTTCGCAATCAGCCCGCTATACCACGGGCCTTGAGCGCGAAGCCCTGTTGCCTATCGCCGAAGTGCTGGCCGCAGCACAGGCTGCCAAGGACAAGGGCGCCTCGCGCTTTTGCATGGGGGCCGCCTGGCGCGGGCCGAAGAAAAAAGATCTGGAGCCGGTCAAGGAGATGATCCGGGCAGTCAAGTCGCTGGGCATGGAAACCTGCGCTACGCTGGGCATGTTGCAGCCTGGTCAGGCCGAAGAGCTGAAGGACGCCGGGCTGGATTACTACAATCACAATCTCGATACTTCGGCGGAACACTATATCAGGGTCATTTCCACGCATACCCAGTCTGACCGCTTCGATACCCTCGACAAGGTGCGTACGGCCGGTATCAAGGTTTGCAGCGGCGGGATTGTCGGCATGGGTGAAACGCAGCGTGGCCGTGCCGATCTGCTGTGCGAACTGGCCAACATGAATCCGCCACCGGACTCGGTACCCATCAACAATCTGGTGCCGATGCCCGGTACCCCGCTGGCCGATGCCAAGCCTCTCGATCCGTTTGAATTCGTGCGGACCATTGCCTGCGCCCGCATTCTCATGCCGACCAGTTTTGTGCGCCTGTCTGCCGGCCGTCAGCAGATGTCCGATGAACTGCAGGCACTGTGCTTTCTGGCCGGGGCAAATTCCATTTTCTACGGCGACAAGCTGCTGACTGCCGACAATCCGGAAGCTTCGCGCGACGAAGCGCTGTTCGAGCGGCTGGGATTGCAGGCCATCTGAAGGCGGTGAGAGGCGGTCGGCCACAGGTCGAGGCAAGGGCAGCATGGCGCCTGACATGAACCGTCGTCTTGCCGACAGTTTTGCCCGTGCGGCCGGCAGCTATGACGAAGCGGCCGTATTGGCGCGCGAAACCGGGCGGCGCATGGAAGAGCGCCTCGAATACATTCGTCTGGCGCCCAGCCACATGGCCGATGTCGGCTGTGCGACCGGCGATGGCATCCGTGCCCTGCAACGACGTTATCCAGCGGCGCTGCCGGTGGCCGTCGATCTGGCTCTGCCCATGTTGCAGCAATTGCAGACGCATGCGCCTCTTTGGCAGCGTCTGTCGCGCCGCCTGCCGCGCCCGCTCTGTGCTGATGTACAGGCCCTGCCTCTGGCCAGCGGCAGTCAGAGTTTGCTCTGGTCAAATCTGATGCTGCATTGGCTGGACGATCCCCGTCAGGCATTTGCAGAAATGCAGCGCGTACTGAAAGTGGATGGCTTGCTGATGTTTGCCATGTTCGGGCCGGATACGCTGAAGGAGTTGCGCACGGCCTGCCTGGCTTGCGGGGTCGAACCGCCCTTGCGCAGTTTTCTCGACATGCACGATGTCGGCGACATGTTGCTGGATGCCGGTTTCGCCGATCCGGTGATGGACATGGAAATGCTGACGCTGACCTACACCAGCCCGCGCACCCTGTTGCGCGATCAACGTGCCCTGGGTTGTCGCAATGCCCTGCTGGGCGATCTGTCCTGGCGTGACTGGCGGCGGGTGTTGCGACAATATGCAGGCATGAGCAGCGCGGAAAATAGGGTGCCGGCCAGTTTTGAAATCATCTACGGTCATGCCTGGAAGCCTGAGCCACGGCAGATTGCGGATGGACGTGCGATCATCCGTTTTGACAGAAAGCCCACCGCATCATCATGAAGCGCGCCCGCAAAAGCCGGCGCAAGGCCGTCATCGCTCTCAAGTCGGCAGCATCGATCAAGCCGCGCAACCCTTATGTTGTTGCGGCCTTGCAAAGAAAAGGGGGTGCCCACCAGCGCCAGGACAAGCGCAGTGGGCGGGCGCAGCAATCCAGCCAGTGGCGGCGTGAGTTCAGCGAGGATTGATCGGAATCACCTTGCCGCGTGGCTTGTAAGGCGGCGGGAGGGCTGTCAGCTGGCGGCGCCGTTCCTGCGCGCGCCACCAGGCGCGGATAGCCAGCAAGCTCAAGAGAATCACGACATGCAGTACGGTATGTCGCACATCATCTTCGGTCTGCGCCCAGTAATGCACCAGCACGAACAGGGCAATCAGGTACAGCGAGCGGTGCAGTTCCTGCCAGCGTTGTCCGCCCAGTCGTCGCACCATGTGTTTGTTTGATGTGGCCGCCAGCGGCAGCAGCAGAATGAAGGCCGCCACACCCAGGGTAATGAGCGGATGGCGGACGATGTCATTTGCAATTTCCGGCCAGGCCAGGCGATGTTCGTACCAGAGATAACTTGCCAGATGCAGCAGGGCATAGAAAAACACAAAGAGTCCCAACATGCGGCGCAGGCGCAGCAGCCAGTGCCAGCCGAGAAGGCGGCGCAGAGGTGAGATGGCCAGTGTGAGCAGCAAAAAGCGGAATGCCCAGGCGCCCAGGGTGCGCGTCGTGAATTCTGCCGGATCTGCCGTGGTCTGGGCCAGCGTGCCTTGCAGCAGGCGCAAGGCAAGATCGGCAACGGGCAACAGGCAGGCGATGAACAACAGCCATTTCAGCCAGCCAAGCCAGTGAGGCGTTGGCTGGTGGGTGTGTGTTGCTGGGGCGGTTTCTGTTCGGGTGGGCGCTGTCATGGCCGTGTTTCATGAGTCTGCAACAGCGCCCAGTTTAGCGGATGTGCAGGCAAGCGGCGCGCTTCGTTCAGGGCGCCGATGGCCGGTACAACCGGTGAAAATGCCACAAAAATGCCATGAAAAAAGGGCGGTTGTCGCCGCCCTTTGAATGGGATGTTTTGCCCGAGGGGCCGGCCGGTGGGTGGGTTCAGCGCAATCCGGCGATGTAATCGGCCACGGCGGCAATTTCCTTGTCGGACATCTTGGCGGCCACCATGCGCATCATTTTTTCCGGGTCGTTGGTGCGCGCTTCGTCAGAGGGCTCGGTGGCTTCTGCGCCTGTGCGGAAATTGTGCAACTGGGCGGCGATGTAGTCGGCAAATTGACCGCCAATACGTGGGAATTGTGCTGGCATACCGGTGCCCGTGGGGCCGTGACAGCCAATACAGGCCGGCAGCCCCTTGCTGGCATCGCCTGCACGATAGAGGCGCTGACCGAGCTCGACGGTTTCGCGATTGGTGGCTGTTTCCGGCTTCAGTCGTTGGGCGGACAGATAAGCCGCGATGTCGCGCATCTGGGCATCATCGTAAGCGGCAATCATGCCGTTCATGATGGCATTGACCCGGATGGGCGTTGCGCCATCGACACTCT
Source organism: Sterolibacterium sp. (assembly GCA_019105045.1). Classification (GTDB taxonomy): domain Bacteria; phylum Pseudomonadota; class Gammaproteobacteria; order Burkholderiales; family Rhodocyclaceae; genus Sterolibacterium. Next base: position 13,893 of record JAHRWT010000070.1, on the reverse strand, counting down.
TGAATTCGCGCATCTGCTTGAGGAGGTATTCGGCGTGCTGGCCGGCAAGTTTGGGGTTTGCCGAAATTTCGCTGTTGCCATCCATGCTGTGGCAGGCCACGCAGACCGTGCCCACAATCTCCTTGCCCTTGGCCGGGTCTGCCTTGGACTTGGTGGTCTGTGCCGCAGCCGGGAGTGACAGGGAAACAAGGGAGACGGCGACTGCAACAGCCGTCAGCAACGAAAGGCGTTTCATTGTGGAATTCCTCGAGTCTGGGATTGCTAAACCCTGCTATTCTATACCATCTTCCCTGCCGCAGTTTCTTTCTGCTGCACCTGGCATCCTCTTTTGTGCGCTGCTTGCCTTCTGTGGCGAGACCTGCGGTCATCAGTCATCGCTCATGTCTACACACCATTTGTTTCGTCACGCCGCTTTTGAAACATCGATCGCCAAGCCCGGTGGTCTGCCCCCCGCCCTGGCGGATACTCCGGAAATCGCTTTTGTCGGTCGTTCGAATGCTGGCAAGTCGAGTGCGCTGAACACGCTGGCAGGGCATACCCGACTGGCCTTTGTCAGCAAGACACCCGGGCGCACCCAGTTGATCAATTTCTTTCGTCTGCCCAATGGCGCGCGCCTGGTCGATTTGCCCGGTTATGGCTATGCCGCCGTGCCCGAGGCCATCCGTCGCAGCTGGGCCAATCTGCTTGAGCACTATCTCAAGCAGCGGGAAAACCTGATCGGCCTGGTGATGATCATGGACGCCCGCCGCCCGCTGACCGAACTGGATCTGCAGATGATCGACTGGTTTCTGCCCACCGCCAACCCGATCCACATTCTGCTGAGCAAGGCAGATAAACTGAGTCGCCAGGAAGCCAGCAAGACGCTGCGAGCGGTACGTCAGGCAGTGGAAATTTACGGTGATCAAATTACCGTGCAGCTATTTTCCAGCCTGAAAAAAACGGGGATTGCCGAAGCTGAAACCGTGATTGGCCAATGGCTGGCCAACTGGGAGCGCCTGACCCTCACAAACGAGCCGGCAACGGAACAAAAAGCCGAGCAATCAGCATCCGACGATGAGCAGGATCGCCAACCCGACTATGTCATCGGCCCATGCCGTCTCAAAATATACCCTGACTGATTGACCTGCTGCCACCGAACGAATACCCCATGCCCATGAGAAAAAATGGCTCCCGGCTATGGGTGAAAGCGGGAGCATCACACCTGATTCGCTAGAATGAAAACAAGTGACCCACCCAAGGCGGGAGACGGGGACGGTAGCAACCATCGCCAAATGGCGGTGGGTGTTGCTGACAAAAGTGCTACAAACCGCCCGCAGTTTTTTCCAGCAAGGCCAAGCAAATGAAAGCAAAGGAAGTTTTTCCACAGACGCGGATGCGCCGTATGCGACGTGACGATTTTTCACGCCGTTTGATGCGCGAGCACGTGCTCACCGCCAATGATCTGATCTATCCGGTTTTTGTGCTCGATGGCCCCAGCCGCAGCGAAGCCGTGCCATCCATGCCGGGGGTCGAGCGCATGACGCTGGATCGTCTGCTGCGCGCCGCCGAGCGGGCATTGCAGCTGGGTATTCCCGCGCTGGCTCTGTTTCCGGTCATCGAAACCGGGCTCAAGTCCCCAGGGGCGGAAGAAGCCTGGAACCCCGAGGGGCTGGTGGCGCGCACGGTGCAGGCACTGAAACGCGAATTGCCCGAACTCGGCGTGATCTGCGACGTAGCACTCGATCCCTACACCAGCCACGGCCAGGATGGTCTGATCGATCCGGCGGATCCGCGCGGCTATGTGCTCAACGACGACACACTGGAAGCGCTGGCCAGACAGGCGTTGTGTCAGGCCCAGGCCGGCGCCGACGTGGTTGCGCCTTCCGACATGATGGATGGCCGGGTCGCCCGCATCCGTGCCGAGCTGGATGCCCATCAGCAGATCCACACGCGCATCCTGGCCTATTCGGCGAAATACGCTTCGGCCTTCTACGGCCCTTTCCGCGATGCCGTGGGTTCGGCAGGCAATCTGGGCGCCGGCAACAAATATACCTATCAGATGGACCCGGCCAATACCGACGAAGCCCTGCGCGAAGTCGCCATGGATATTGCCGAAGGTGCGGACATGGTGATGGTTAAGCCGGGACTGCCCTATCTGGACATCGTGCGCCGGGTCAAGGATGAGTTCGGCGTGCCGACTTATGCCTATCAGGTCAGCGGTGAATACGCCATGCTCAAGGCGGCTGCGCAGAATGGCTGGCTGGACGGCGAGGCGACCATGATGGAAGCCCTGCTCTCATTCAAGCGCGCTGGCGCCGATGGTATTCTCAGTTATTTTGCGATTGAAGCAGCGGAAATCCTGCGGCGTAAATAGTGGTCAGCAGACGCTGCGCGGCGTTTGACTTCGAACGAGGCAGGGTGAGCAGCAAAACGTCGCGCAATGTGCAATGTGATGTGCAATGTGCAGTGCGCTTGCGAGGAGGCGCATCGCCGCCATGTAAACCGCGCCGATCGCGGCAAATCCGCAGAGGGATGCGGCGGGATGATTCGCGCCGCGCCTCCTTGGTGACAAGATCGCCCTTGCTTGCCTCTGTTCAGTGTTTGCTGTGGTCAGATCAACAAGCGCAACTGCTGTTGCCAGAGGGCGGAGGGGGCTTGCTTGAAACCGCTTTTGACGAACAGGTGCCAGCGTCCCAGCACATGGCAGCGCAGGATGTTGGCGTGGGCGAGGGTGTCGTGTTCGGCGGGTAGCGCCCCTTGGCTGACGGCCAGGCGCAGGGCTTGACGAAGTGAGGCTTCGACGCGATCAAGCAGCTGGTTGATGCGCAGTTGCAGGCGGGCGTTTTCGTTGACCAGGGCATCGCCGATCAAAACACGGGTCAGACCACGGTTTTTTTCGGCAAAGCCCAGCAGCAGCGACAGGATCATCTGCGTCTGGCGCAGCCCTTGTTCTTCTTCGGCGCTGATCTGGTTGATCAGGGTAAACAGGCTGGATTCGATGAATTCGATCAGGCCTTCGAACATCTGCGCCTTGCTGGCGAAATGGCGGTAGAGCGCGGCCTCGGAGACGTCCAGGCGCTTGGCCAGGGCGGCGGTGGTGATTTTTTCAGCGGCAGGGTCCTGCAGCATTTCTGCGATGACTTGCAGGATCTGCAGTTTGCGTTCGCCTGTTTTGCTGGCCATATCGTTCCTTGAAGACGGGTGGGGCGGATTCAGTCGCTTGCGCCAGGATCGTCACGGCGCAATTGATCCAGATGGTGCGGTAATTCCTGCAGAGATTCTATTCGCAGGTCGACCCAGTCCGGCGTGGCCAGGTCACGTTGCTGATCCGTATTGATCAGCACGGTCTGCATCCCCAGCGTCTTGGCGGTATGCAGATTGGCCGCGCTGTCTTCGATCATCACGCAGTGCGCAGCGGGCAGGGCTTCCTGTTGCAGCAGATGCAGAAAACTGGCGACATCCGGCTTGGGGTGAAACTGCAGGGCTTCGATGGCGTAGAGCGCATCGAACAGCGGGCGGATACCGATGGCCTCGAGTATGGCTTCGGCGTAGTGCTGCGGCGAGTTGGTGAACAGTATTTTCCGCCCCGGCAGCTGCTGCAGACTGCGGGCCAGCTGCTGTTCGAACACCAACATGTCAGCCAGTGCGGGAAACTGGTGGGTCTGCCAGAGGAAGTCGTGCGGATCGGTATCATGATGGCGCATCATGCCGACCAGGGTCGCGCCATAACGCTGCCAGTAATCCAGACGCAACTGGTCGGCTGCGGCATGAGGCAGCTGCAGGCTGCGTGCGACATAGGCCGTCATGTCGCGGTGGATTTGCGGAAAGATATGCGGCGTGGCGTCGTGCAAAGTGTTGTCGAGATCGATCAGCCAGGTGATGGAAGACGACGTAGCCATGGTGCAGGAGTCAGGATCGATGAAGCGGTCCGGCCGAGGCGTATTGCAATGGCTTGCGGCCCGCGTTCGTCGTCATTGATTCTTGATCAGCGTACCCACACCCGCGTCGGTGAGGATTTCCAGCAGCAGGGCGTGCTCGACGCGGCCATCGATGATGTGCACGCTTTTCACTCCCTTGCGCGCGGCATCCAGTGCCGAGCTGATCTTCGGCAACATGCCGCCAGACAGTGTGCCGTTGGCCACCATGGCGTCGATATCCTTGGGCGTGACGCCGGTGAGCAACTGGTTGTTTTCATCCAGCACGCCGGGCGTGTTGGTGAGCAGGATCAGCTTTTCTGCCTTGAGTACTTCGGCGATCTTGCCGGCCACCACATCGGCATTGATGTTGTAGGTTTCACCCTGTTCGCCCACGCCGATGGGGGCAATCACCGGAATGAAGGCGCCGCTGTCGAGCAGGGAAATCAGCGTGGGGTCGATGGTGGTGATATCACCCACCTGGCCGATGTCGATGGATTCTGCCGGCTTGTCTTTGCTGGCCATCAGCAGTTTCTGGGCGCGGATGAAACCGCCATCCTTGCCGGTCAGCCCCACCGCCTTGCCGCCGTGCTGGTTGATCAGGTTGACGATTTCTTTGTTGACATGGCCACCCAGCACCATTTCCACCACTTCCATGGTTTCCGCATCGGTGATGCGCATCCCCTGTATGAACTCACCTTGCTTGCCGACGCGCTTCAACATGCCGTCGATCTGCGGGCCGCCGCCATGCACCACCACCGGGTTCATGCCGACCAGCTTGAGCAGCACCACATCGCGTGCGAAGCATTGCTTGAGATGCTCGTCCGTCATGGCGTTGCCGCCATATTTGATGACAATGGTGCGGCCGTGGAAGCGTTTGATATAGGGCAGCGCTTCGGCCAGGATATCGGCCTTGAGGGCAGGGGGGAGGTTGTCAGGCAGCATGGTCAGTTGCGTTCAAAAACGGATCGGTGAGAGGAAAAAATCAAGACTCGCGGGTGGTGCTTGATGCGGTGGAATGAGGCTGAATGAGGCTGGGAGCGACTATGTTGCTCCAGCCCGCATGACTCATGGCACATGACGTATCACCGCTTGTGAGGTTGCCTTAGTTCAGCGCTGCTTCGGCCGTTTGCTTGGCCCAGACGTAATCGGCTTTGCCAACCGGCGTGCGTTTGATTTCAGGTACGAAAACAACGTCCTTGGGCACTTTGTAGCCTGCCAGCTGACCACGCACGTGGGTGCGGATGGCTTCGGCGGCGGCATCGTCAGCGGCTTCGCCATGACGCAGCGCCACTACGCCAACCACTTTCTGGCCCCAGCGGGCATCGGTCACGCCGATCACCACGGCATCAATCACGCCAGCGTAGGAGCGAATGGCTTCTTCGACTTCTTCGGTGAATACCTTCTCGCCGCCGGTGTTGATGCACTGCGAATCGCGGCCAAAGACCACGATGCTGTCGCCTTCGTCCAGACGGGCAATGTCGCCGGAAATCGAGCAGCGCTTGCCATCGATTTCGGTAAAGGTGGCAGCGGTCTTGGCCGGGTCCTTGAAATAGCCCAGCGGCAGGTGGCCCATGCGCACCAGAATGCCGGTTTCACCCGGCTTGGCAAAGCGCGGCGGCGTTGCGTCGAGGATGGCCACATCGCAGGTTTCGTTGCGCACCAGCTGAATCAAACCTTCCTTGGGCGCTTCGCGGCTGACGCCGGCTTGCCCGGTTTCGGACGAGCCCATGCTGTTGACCAGGTTGATATAGGGTGAAATCAGTTCGCGCAGAGCGTCCTGGATATGCTCCGAGAACAGGGCACTGGCTGAGGAGATGGCGATCAGGCTGGACAGATCCCAACGGCCGGGATGGGCGCGCAGAGCATCGACCAGCGGAATACCCATGGCATCGCCCACGATGGTCAGTACGTTGATTTGTTCGCTGGACAGGGTATCCAGCGCACGCTCGGCATTGAAGCCGGGATTGGGGTCCAGATAAATGGTGTTGCCGCCATACAGGCCGATCAAACTGGCCCACAGGCCGGCACCGTGCATCAATGGGGCGGTGGGCAGCAGTTTGATGTGCATACCGGCATGGACGCGATCGACAATTTCTTCCGGCCGGGTGATCGGACCATCCGGTGTGAAGCCGCCGCCACCACCGAAACCCGCATAGAACAATGCCTTGTGCGGCCAGATCACGCCTTTGGGCATCCCGGTGGTGCCGCCGGTATAGAGCAGAATCTGGTCATCATCTGCCAGCGGGATGTCATCCAGTGAACCGGATTCCAAGGTAATGGCCGTTTCGTAATCAACCGCGCCGTCGATACGGGATGCGCCCTGGCCGTGCATGCGGGCAATGGCGCTCAGATTGGGGGCTGCATCCAGGGCACCCAGATTCTGTTCTTCCAGCTCGGCTTCAAAAATCAGTGCCTTGAGATCGGCGTTGTCGTAGAGATAGCGCAACTCATCGCTGGTGTAGCGGTAGTTCACATTGACCGGCACCGCCTTGAGCTTGAAAGCCGCAAAGCAGGCTTCGATGAATTCATTGCCGTTGTAGGCGTGAATGCCCACGGTATCACCCGCCTTCACCCCCTTGGCCCGCAGCCAGCGCGCCAGGCCGCTGGCGCGATCTTCGATCTGTTGATAGGTCAGACGGCGCTCGCCACAGACGATGGCTTCACGTTCTGGCACAGCTTCAACGACCAGACTGAACAGATCGGCAAGGTTGAAGGTTCTGGCTTTGCTCATGGCAACTTCTCCGGAAAGGGGCAAATAAACGCATTATTATCGCCGCGACCGGATATTTTTGCAGCATGGCTGTTGATTGCTTGTCGTTTATTGAGTCTGCACGGCTTGACTGCCGATGGTCTCGCAATGACAAGGTTTTTGGTTGATGGCTATTGCCGGGCCGGCAAACCTGTTTCCTGGTGCTGGCGCACGCTTGCTTTAAAATAGCGCCCCGCTTAAACAATCATCTGCATTTCGGCGCTGTGCCGGATGCTTGGCCCTGGAGTGTCACCATGCCCGGACTGCTGCCCGCAATTGATCCTGAAGGTTTGCTTGAATATTCGGTGGTATTTACCGACCGTTCGCTCAATCACATGTCCACCCGCTTTCAGCAGGCGATGCGGGATATTTCGCAAACGCTGCGAGAGGTATACCAGGCGCAGGCTGTGGCCATCGTGCCCGGTGGCGGCAGCTATGGCATGGAGGCCGTGGCTAGGCAGTTTGCCCACGGCAAGCGGGTGATGGTGCTGCGCAATGGTTGGTTCAGCTATCGCTGGACGCAGATTTTTGAAGCCGGGCAGATTCCGGCCAGTGAAACCGTGCTCAAGGCGCGACCGCTGACAGAGGGGCCGCAAGCCGCGTTTGCGCCCGCGCCCATCGAAGAAGTTGTGGCCCGCATCCACGAGCAGCGCCCTGAGTTGGTGTTTGCCCCTCATGTGGAAACGGCTTCCGGCATGTGGCTGCCGGATGATTATTTGCGTCAGGTGGGGGAGGCCGTCCATGCCGTGGGTGGCCTGTTCGTGCTTGATTGCATTGCTTCCGGCACGTTGTGGGTGGATATGGTCGCTTGCGGCGTCGATATTCTCATCAGCGCGCCGCAAAAAGGCTGGAGCAGCACGCCCTGCGCGGCCATGGTGATGTTCAGCGAGGCCGCGCTGGCGCGTCTGGAACACACCCAGAGCAGTAGCTTTGCCGCTGATCTGAAAAAATGGCGGCAGATTACCGCAGCCTATGAAAACGGTGGCCATGCCTACCACGCCACCTTGCCCACCGACGGCCTGCTGCAACTGCGTGACACCATGCAGGAGCTGCGGGCCTGGGGCTTCGAGCGCGCGCGCGATGCCCAGCTGGCGCTGGGGCAACAGGTGCGCCGCGTGTTGGTGGCGCATGGTTTTCCCAGCGTGGCGGCCGAAGGTTTTCAAGCGCCGGGCGTGGTGGTCAGTTACACCACGGATGAGGGGATACGCAGCGGCGCAAAATTCATTGCTGCCGGTTTGCAGACGGCCGCTGGCGTGCCTTTACAGTGCGACGAGCCAACGGGCAATGCTTTCAGCACTTTCCGCCTGGGTCTGTTCGGTCTGGACAAGCTGAAGAACATCGAGCGCACCGTCGATCATCTGACGCGTGCGCTCGATACCCTGGATTGAGTTGCTGCGATTGTGCTGAACCGCACTCGGTAGTTCAGCCGATGGTCAGCCGATACTCAGCCGCCTGGCGCTGGCGGCCGCTTTTTTCGGCAGCGTCATTTCCAGCACGCCATCGACGAATCTGGCAACGGCCTTGTCCTCGTCAATCTCCTGCATCAGCTGGAAGCTGCGGGCGACCTTGCCGAAGTAACGTTCACTGCGCAGCACGCGTTCGCCTTCCTTGACTTCCTTTTCATGCTTGCGCTCGGCGCTGATCGCTACCTGGTTGCCTTCAATGTGGACGTGGATATCCTCTTTCTTGATGCCCGGCAGTTCGGCGTGCACCAGGTACTCGTTTTCCTTTTCCTTGACGTCCAGCTTCAGCGCCGGTGCCTCGGGCGTGTTGCTCATATCCACCGGTCGGACGAAGAAACCGCGAAAGAAATCGTCCAGCGGGTCAAAGCGGGTCAGATTGCTCATGATATCTCCTGTATGACAATGTTGATGGAAGAAGACCGGCGTATCCAGAGGAACAACGAGTGCGCCGTCAGTGTTCAAGATATGCGCAGTCGAGCAGATTTCAAGTCCTGAATCCTGTATGCACGATTCCCGAATCCTTCCTGACGAGGCAAACGCCATGCCGCCCGGCATGACCCGCTGTCCGCGTTGTGGTGAGCATTTTGGCTGCGGCAGTGGCGCGGCATCCCCGACGAGCGAAGCGGGCGCTGCCGCGTGCTGGTGTGCTGAACTACCCCCACTGCAGGGGGTGGATCGGTCAGCTGCGGTCTTGCAGGGGTGTTACTGCGCGGCCTGTCTGCGTGAGTTGCTGGCGCGACAGGCGGCAGGGGATGCCGGGGGTTCAGTTCCGCCCGGGTGATGCCGCTGGTTTGGCTGGTTCAGTCAGGCTGACCACTTCGCCTGTCACCCGGTTTTCCAATGCTTCTGCAAGCTGCGGCAACATCAGTATGGCGTCGCGGTTGCTCCACGAAAAGACGCGGCTGGCCGCTTGCGACCAGGGGAGCCAGCAATGGGCGCGGTGTTCGCGCGGGGCGATGCGGATGGCGGTATCGGCCGCCACGCACAGGCTATAGACATGTTCCAGATTGTGCGTGACGCCTTCTGGATAGCGATGGCGCCATTCGGCAAAAATCTCGAAACAGTTGGTCAGGTGCCAGTCATGGAAATCTTCAGGGCGGGCGCGGATGCCGGTTTCCTCGCACACTTCGCGGCAGGCGGTGGCGCGCGGCGTTTCTTCGCCTTCCAGACTGCCGGTGACGGATTGCCAGTAGCCCGGATGGCTGGCGCGTTCCAGCAGCAGGATGTCCAGCGCCGGGGTGTGGATCAGGACAAGAACAGAAACCGGTTTTTTCTGGCCGGGCATGGCGGGATGGCCAGGTCAGTGTGACAGGGCGGGCAGCCAGGCGATGCCATCGGCGTGCATATCGACCAGGCACCACAGTGCGCTGCCGCGTTCGCGCCATTCTTCAGCGGCAGCAGAGAAAATCTGCAAGGCAGTGACGAAATCCTCGTGGGCGCGGCTGTTCACCCGGTCGGCATTTTCCAGTATCACCAGCCAGCCTTCAGCCGGACGCCAGCCCAGATCACCCAGACTGTCGGCCAGGGCATCCCAGTTGACGCCGAACCACTCGGGAAAGGCCATGCCCTCGCCGATGGCCTGGAGCAGGCTGTCCTTGTTGCGGGCGCTGGCCAGATCGACGCGGAATACCACATGGGCATTGGCTTCGGCGGCGGTGATGAGTTCATCAAGATCGCCCGGCGGCAGATGATAGACGCCGCTGTGCGTAATGTCGGCAAACACCTGCTGAAAATGCTGCTGGCGTGCCGTTGGCTGCTGATTGTCCGTCATGGCACGATCCTGCGGAAACTGCGGTAGTGGTCGGCCGTGTAATAACGCTCGTCAGTCGCCTTGCCGGCAACGATGCGTCGTGCGCCACGGTGCTTCAAACCCGGTGTGGGGACGGTGTATTCGCGATAGTAACCGCGTGCTTGCTGCGGCAGCAGGCGTTCGAAATTGCTAAAGACGATGTCGTCGCGGTCAAACGGAAATGGCCCGCCCGCCTCGATCAGCTGCAGTGTGTGGCGGGCTTCGGGCGGCAGTTGTTGCTGGCGGATGACGGGCAACGCTGCGCCAGTCTGGCTTGCCTGGGTAGCCTGGGCCAGCTGCGGTTGCTGCTGCTGTTGCTGCTGTTGCGGTTGATCGGCTTGTCCGCAGCCTGGCAACAGCCAGGTCAGACAGAGCCAGCAGCAGGCAAGCAGCAGCTGGCGCATCAGTCTTGGCATCAGCCCCAGCCTCAGCCTTTGGTGACTTCGAGCTGGGTGTCGACTTTTTGCCGCAAGCGGATGTGCAACTCGCGCAGTTGTTTTTCATCGACATCCGAAGGCGCGTTGGTCAGCAGACACTGGGCGCGTTGCGTCTTGGGGAAGGCGATCACGTCGCGGATCGATTCGGCACCGGTCATCATGGTGACGATGCGATCCAGACCAAAAGCCAGGCCACCATGTGGTGGTGCGCCGTATTTGAGGGCGTCGAGCAGAAAGCCGAATTTGGCCTGCTGTTCTTCCGGACCGATGTTGAGCGCGGCAAAGACTTTTTCCTGCACGTCGGCGCGGTGAATACGCACCGAACCGCCGCCCAGTTCCCAGCCGTTCAACGCCAGGTCGTAGGCTTTGGCCAGGCACTGGCCGGGGTCGCTGGTGAGCAGTTCCAGATGCTCGTCCTTGGGGCTGGTGAAGGGATGGTGGCAGGCGCTCCAGCGCTGGTTGTCCTCGTCGTACTCGAACATCGGGAAATCGACCACCCACAGCGGCGCCCACTGCGCGCCCGTGACAAAACCCTTTTCGTGGCCGATCTTGATGCGCAAGGCACCCAGGGCGTCGGCAACGGTCTTGGCCTTGTCGGCACCGAAGAAAATCAGGTCGCCCGATTGCGCACCGGTGCGTTCCAGTACGGTTTGCAGCGAGGCTGCGGAGAGATTCTTGACGATGGGCGATTGCAGGCCGGTTTCGTTCACCTGGGTGACGTCGTTGACCTTGATGTAGGCCAGCCCCTTGGCGCCGTAGATGGCGACGAACTTGGTGTATTCGTCGATCTCGCCGCGGGTCAGGCTGGCTCCGCCGGGAATGCGCAGGGCCGCGATGCGCCCACCCGGGTTGTTGGCCACACTGGCAAAGACTTTGAAAGCCACGTCCCTGAAGGCATCGGCGACATCGACCAGTTCCAGGGACACGCGCAGGTCGGGTTTGTCCGAACCATAGCGGCGCATCGCTTCGGCATAGCTCATGCGCGGAAACTCCGGCAGATCGACGTTGATGGTTTCCTTGAAAACGCGACGGATCAGCTGTTCCATGAGCGCGGTGATTTCGGCTTCACCCATGAAGGAGGTTTCGATATCGACCTGGGTGAATTCGGGCTGGCGGTCGGCGCGCAGGTCTTCGTCGCGGAAGCATTTGGTGATCTGGTAGTAGCGATCGAAACCGGACACCATCAGCAATTGCTTGAACAACTGGGGCGATTGCGGCAGGGCGAAAAACTGGCCGGCATGTACGCGCGAAGGCACCAGATAATCACGCGCGCCTTCGGGCGTGGATTTGGTGAGCATCGGCGTTTCGATGTCGATGAAACCGTGCTCGTCAAGAAAACGGCGGAAAGCGCGCGCCGTCTTGTAGCGCAGCATCAGGTTGTTTTGCATCTGCGGGCGGCGCAGGTCGATGACGCGGTGGGTCAGGCGGACGTTTTCCGACAGATTGTCTTCATCCAGCTGGAAGGGTGGCGTGGCGGCGGCGTTGAGTATCTCGATCTCATGGCAGAGGATTTCGATTTCGCCTGAAGATAGATTGGGATTTTCCGTCCCTGCCGGCCGGCGGCGCACCTTGCCGGTGATTTTCAGCACATATTCGTTGCGCACGTCTTCGGCCAGTTTGAACATCGCCGGCCGATCCGGATCGCAGACCACCTGGGCCAGTCCTTCGCGGTCACGCAGGTCAATGAAAATCACGCCGCCGTGATCGCGCCGACGATGGTTCCAGCCGCAAAGGGTGACGATCTGATCGATATGGCTGGCATTGACCTGGCCGCAGTAATGGGTACGCATGGTGGGTGATTCCGTGAAGTTCGATGAAGTTGAAAGAATGATCCGCCAAGCCGGGCCGTTCAGAATTGGCGCGGCATGAGCTGGCTGGCCGTGTGCGGCAAGGGGGTCTCGTGGCTACTGGGAGCCACCACACCCATGGAAATGATGTATTTGAGTGCTTCATCCACACTCATGGCGAGTTCCACGGTTTCACTTTTCTTGACGAAGAAAAAGAAACCATTCACCGGGCTGGGCGCGGTGGGAATGAATACGCCGACGTATTCGTCCTCATCATTCTGGGCGGTGGCGATTTCTGCCGTGGGCGTGCTGGTCAAAAAAGCCACCGACCAGGCTTGCGGGTGCGGATAGCGCACCAGCAGCACTTTGCGAAAGGCTTCACCATTGCCGGAAAACAGTGTTTCGCTGATCTGCTTGGCGCTGTAGTAGAGCGATTTCACCACCGGGATGCGCGCCAGCACTCCCTCCCAGAAGCGCAGCAGGCGCTGACCGATGATGTTGGCGGTGACCAGTCCGGTGATGAAAACGACCAGCAGGGTCAGCAACACGCCGATGCCGGGAATGTACATGCCGAGCAGGGTTTCCGGCTGGATGGTCTGCGGCAGCAGCAGCAGCGATTGATCCATCAGACGTACGATCATCGCCAGTACCCAGACGGTGATGGCCAGCGGGATCCAGATCAACAGACCGGTGATGAAATATTTTTTCAGCAAGTGCGTGCCCTGAACAAGAAATGGATGGAAGGTGTCACGGAGCGCAGCGGGTTTGCGTACGCTCAGTGGCAGCCGCAGCCGCCGCCACCACCACCACAAGCAGGTGCCGCAGCGGGTGTTTCACTTGCCGGGGGGGTTGGCGCTGCATTGTTGCTGCCCCCTTTGAAATCAGTGGCATACCAACCCGTTCCCTTGAGCTGAAAACCCGGGGCGGTCAGCTGTTTTGCATAAGTCTCGGCCTTGCAGGTCGGACAGGTGGTGAGCACGGGATCACTCATCTTCTGCAACACATCTTCCGCGTGGCCGCATGTATTGCAACGGTAAGCGTAAATAGGCATGGCAGGCTCCAAAAAAGAGGGAGATTATAGCGGATTGCCGGTCTGTCATTCAGGTGGGCTGATGGCTGTCAACGTGCTGTCAATGCAACGGCAGTCGCGGAATCCATCAATCTTTCCGCAGCATTTGATGTGTCGTTGTGCGTGACGGTGATTCACCAGACTCGTCATTGCATATGACGAGAATTGATGAGAGCTGACGAAAACTCCCCAGGTGCGTCATTGCGGGCAGGTGCAGCCGATAAAAATGCGGGATCGGGTTTCAAACCCGGCATTGCCCCAGCTTCAAGCCGGCAGCAGCAAGGCGCCTAATTGCGGGCCCCAGAACAGGGCGATGATGCCGGCGGCAGCCAGGTAGGGGCCGAAGGGGATGGGCACGCTGCGGCCGTGGCGTGCAAAAACGATCAGGCTGATGCCCACGACAGCACCAACGACAGAGGAAAGCAGTATCACCATGGGCAGCAATTGCCAACCGAACCAGGCGCCGATGGCGGCCAGCAGCTTGAAATCGCCGTAGCCCATGCCTTCCTTGCCGGTGGTCAGTTTGAAGCCCCAGTACACGCACCACAGCGCCAGGTAGCCAGCCATGGCGCCAACCACTGCGCTGGGCAGCGTGGCGAAATGTCCGCCAAGGTTGAACAGCAGGCCCAGCCAGAGCAGGGGCAGGGTAATGTCGTCGGGCAGCAGCATGGTGTCGAGGTCGATGAAAGTCAGCGCGAGCATC
>JAHRWT010000071.1 GCA_019105045.1 Sterolibacterium sp. | reverse complement strand
GTCCCATTTCCATTTTTCACGCCAGATGTCGGAATAATCGTTGTACTTGACCAGCTTGGCCGGCGTGGTAGGCGGATCGGCCGGGCGCGGGGCGGCCGGCACGTAGTGCTTGGGACGCAGACTGTAGAGGCCCAGACCGGCGGCTGCAACCGTTGAACCAACAATGAATTGACGTCGGGATATTTGCATGTTGAGTGCTCCTCTGGATTTCATGGGTCATATCAAACCCAGGATGACCGGAATGGTAACAAGGCGAATTCTACGACCGGCATGTTAGGCCCTGGCGCCGCAGATTTTTGTGTGAGTAGCCCAATTTGAGCAAGTTTCCACAAAACGCCTGAAATACCTCGTGAATACCACGCCAAACGCCGCATCCCGAATTCAGAACCATTGGCAAATCGGGCAAAGCCGCGTAACGGCCTTTTTCGGCAAAAGACAGAAAGAACCGCAATTCTACCGCCCACGGAAGATCAATCAAACCACGAAACGGTTAGAATCACCGGCAACCATCTGCATTCCAGCAATGCGACAAAAGCAACATACCTGTGGAGACAAATGTGAGACCGGAAATCATCATTTCATCAATGGACGCTGAACGGCTGGAAGATTTGCTGGCGGCACTGCCACAAACCGGCATTGTCGGCCGGGCCGAACTGGAAGCCGAACTGAATCGGGCAACCGTCGTGGAACCGGAAGAAATCCCACCAACCGTGGTCACCATGAATTCCACGGTGAAGTTCACTGTTGAATCCACCCAGGAAGAGTTCGAACTGACCCTGGTGTACCCCAAGGACATGGACGGCTCGGGAAAAACCATTTCCATCCTGGCGCCGGTCGGCAGTGCCCTGCTGGGACTGTCGCAAGGCGACGAAATCGAATGGCCCAAGCCGGGTGGTGGCTTGATCAAGGTGAAAATCAAGGAAGTCACCTATCAACCCGAACGTACTGGGGTCTACCACCGCTGATCCCCGTCAATCTCCACTGAGCCCGCCTCACGGAAAGAAAACTGCCCATGTCCATTGCATTGCGTCTGTTGGCGATTCCCTTGCTGGCTCTGGGTCTGTACGGTCTTGCCCTTGCCCAGAACAGCCAGGATCGCTGTGCCCAGGCATTTGATCCGGCGCATTGCATGGCGCGTCTGGCGGCCAAGACTGCCTGCCAGCAGGAACGCGGCCGGGAATTGCAGCAGTGCATCTACGATCACATGCCGCAAGTGGATTGCAGCAAGGTCCAGGACAGCGCGCGCTGTGCCCTGCGCCAACAGGTGGTCAAGACCTGCCGGGACAAAGTCGGCAAGGAACGGCGGGCCTGCCTGCTGGAACAAGGCCTGCACTGACGCGGGCCACAGGCCATGGCGGCGTGACCGCGCAACAGCACAATCGTTGCTTCAATCGGACTGATCGGAGTTGTCCATCGCCAGCGCCTTGGGCAACGGAAAAATGGTGTTCTCTGCCACACCGCGCAGGTGCTCGACACGATCAACACCCCAACTGCGCAGCTGCGTGACGATGCTTTCGACAAGTACTTCCGGCGCGGAGGCGCCCGCCGTCAGGCCCACCCGCAATTTGCCGGCAAACCAGGCCGGCTCCAGCTGCTCGGCGCCATCGACCAGATAGGCCGGTGTGCCCAGATTTTCCGCCACTTCGCGCAGACGGTTGGAGTTGGAGCTGTTCTGCGAACCCACGACGATCACCACATCACACTGACTGGCCAGTTGCTTGACGGCATCCTGACGATTCTGCGTGGCGTAGCAGATGTCATCCTTCTTCGGCCCTTGAATGGCCGGAAAACGCTGGCGCAAGGCGGCGACGATGACGGCGGCATCATCCACCGAGAGTGTCGTCTGCGTGACATAGGAAAGTCGTTCGGGATCGTGGATCACCAGTCTGGCGACATCGGCCACGTTTTCCACCAGATGAATATTGCCGCTCACCTGGCCCATGGTGCCTTCCACTTCCGGATGACCACGATGGCCGATCATGATGATTTCGCGCTGGTTATCGAACATGCGGCTGACTTCGACATGCACTTTGGTGACCAGTGGACAGGTCGCATCAAAAATGCGAAAGCCGCGCTCCCTGGCTGTGTCACTGACGGCTCTTGACACGCCATGAGCGCTGAACACCAACGTGGCACCGGCCGGTACGTCATCCAGACTATCCACGAAAATCGCCCCTTTGGCACGCAAGCCATCCACCACATAGCGGTTGTGCACCACTTCATGATGCACGTAGATGGGCGCACCGAACCTGTCCAGCGCACGTTCGACAATGGCAATGGCGCGTTCGACACCCGCGCAGAAACCACGTGGATTGGCGAGCAGAATCTGTGTGCCGGGCGTGCGCTCTGGCGTGGTCATTTCAGATGACGCCGATGATTTCCGCTTCGAAGCGCACGGGCTTGCCGGCCAGCGGATGATTGAAGTCGATCAGCGCGGTCTGCGCATCGATCTCGCAGATCAGGCCGGTGAAGCGCGCGCCGTTGGGCGCATCGAACTCCAGCAGGGTCTGGGCCTGCAGCCTGTCGCCATTGGGCAAACGATCGCGTGGCACGCGCTGGATCAAATGGGGCAGATGCGGGCCGAAGGCGTCTTCCGGCTGCAGCTCAAACACCTGTCGCTGACCAACCGCCATACCCATCAGGCAGCGTTCCAGCGCGGGTGCCAGTTCATCATTGCCCAACTTGAGCACGGCGGGAGCGGAATCGAAAGTGCCGATGAATTCGACACCATCACGACTGGCCACGCGGTAGTTGAGGGTAACCAGGCTATCGGCCTTGACTTGCTCGCTCATGAGGAAGAACTCCGGGAAGAATGGGGAACAAACTGGCACCAGATGATCAGCATAGCACCCACGGTGATGCCCGAATCCGCCACGTTGAAAGCCGGCCAGTAGTATTTGTCGATATGAAAGGAAAGAAAATCGACCACGGCACCATAGGCGAAGCGGTCGATGACGTTACCCAGGGCGCCGCCCATGACCAGGGCAATGGCCAGTGGCATCAATCTTTCCTGCGCGTGCTGGCGCAACAGAAAGAACAGCCAGCTGCAGATAACAAAGGCCAGGCCGGTGAAAAACCAGCGCTGCCAGCCGCCTGCATCGGCCAGAAAACTGAAAGCCGCGCCGGGGTTATACACCAGCACCAGATCGAAGAAACTGGTTATGGTGCGCACTTCACCCAGTTGAAAATGGGCCACCACCACGATCTTGGTGAGCTGATCCAGCACGATGATCAGCAAGGCCAGCAGCAGCCATTTGCGCATCTCAGGCCGCATGGCGAGCTTCTCCTGCGGCAAACAGATTGCTGGTGCACCGCCCGCACAGCGCGGGATGTTCGCTGTCATGGCCGACGTCTTCACGCCAGTGCCAGCAGCGAGCGCATTTATCGTGCGTGGTGGGTGTGGCAATGATGGCTTCGTCGGCAGCATCCGCCACTTCAAGCAGCGTGGTCTTCGAGCAGATCAGGATGAAACGCAGATCGTCGCCCAATGATGCCAGCAAGGCATGCCGCGCCCCGCTGGCGCGGATTTCCACTTCAGCCTGCAGGGAAGAGCCGATCTTGCCGGCTTCGCGCAGATCTTCCAGCACCTTGCTGGTCTGCCCGCGAAACTCGCGTATCTGCTGCCAGCGTTCGATCAACGCCGCCTCATCAGCGGCCTCTGTCACGCTGGCCACAGGCAATGGGTGCCAGCGCGTCAGCATGACGCTGGGTAGCGGCTGGCCTTGTTCATCCCGACCAACCAATGCCCAGATTTCCTCGGCGGTGAAACTGAGTATGGGCGCCATCAGGCGGATCAGCGTCTGCAGAATATGCCACAGCGCACTTTGCGCCGAGCGCCGGGCGAGGGAGTTTTCCGCCGTGGTGTAAAGGCGATCCTTGAGCACATCGAGATAGATGGCACCCAGGTCTTCCGAACAGAAATGCTGCAAGGCCTGCACCACCTTGTGGAACTCGTAGTGCTCGTAATCGAGGCAGACGCGGTGTTGCAACTGGCGAGTCAGCGCCAGGGCATAGCGGTCGATTTCCAGCCACTGGGCGGCAGGCAACATCTGTGTGCTGGCATCGAAATCGGCCGTATTGGCCAGCAGAAAGCGCAAGGTATTGCGGATGCGGCGATAGGATTCAACCACGCGCTTGAGAATTTCATCGGAAATCGACAGCTCGCCCGAGTAATCCGTGGCTGCCGTCCAGAGCCGCAGAATTTCTGCGCCCAGGCTGTCCGAAACTTTCTGCGGGGCGACCACATTGCCCTTGGATTTGGACATCTTGTGGCCTTTGCCATCCACCACGAAACCATGGGTCAGCAGCGCCTGATAAGGGGCGCGGCCATCAATCGCGCAGCCGGTGAGCAATGAGGACTGAAACCAGCCGCGATGCTGGTCGGAGCCTTCAAGGTAAAGATCTGCTGGCCAGCTCAGCTGCTCGGCATGTGAGCCGCGCATCACCGACAAATGCGTGATACCGGAATCAAACCACACATCCAGCGTATCGCTCATTTTGTGGTAGTGATCCGCGCCTTGCTCACCATCGCCCAGCAGCGCCTTGGCATCGAGATTGAACCAGGCTTCGATCCCGCCCTGTGCCACTCGCTGCGCCACCTGCTCCAGCAACTCGGCCGTGCGCGGATGCGGCTCGCCTGTTTCCTTGTGCAGAAAGAAAGGTATTGGCACGCCCCAGTTGCGTTGCCGCGAAATGCACCAGTCCGGGCGAGTCTTCATCATCGCTTCCAGACGGGCCCGGCCCCAGGCGGGGAAGAACTGCGTCTCATCCACTGCGCTTTCGGCCATCTGGCGCAAGCTGGGTTGGTGTTGATGATTGCCATCATGGCCACCGGAGTCATCAGGGCCACCAGAGCCACGATCGCCACCCGCCTTGCGGTCCATGCCGATGAACCATTGCGTGGTGGCGCGGAAAATGATCGGCGTCTTATGGCGCCAGCAATGCGGATAGCTGTGGCGGATATTTTCCTGCTTGAGCAGCAGCCCCTTGCTGCCCAGTTCCTCCAGCACCAGTGGATTGGCTTGCCATACCGTCAAACCGGCCAGCGCGCCGGCGCCCAATGCGGGCGTGCTGGGCAGAAAACAGCCGTCGTCTCCCACCGGATTATTGACCGGTAGATCATATTTTCTGCCGACCACATAGTCATCCACCCCATGCGCCGGCGCGGTATGCACCTGCCCCGTGCCCGCTTCTGCCGTGACGTGAGTACCGCAGATGATGCCCACTTCACGCGTTTGAAAAGGATGGCGCAGGCGCAAGCCTTCCAGTGCCGTGCCCTGACAGCTGGCCAGCAGCGAACCTGTCAATTGATAGCGCTCCAGACAGGCAGCGGCCAGCTCGTGAGCCAGGATCAGCCGCCCCTTGGGCGTTTCGATCAAGTCGTAAGTGAATTCCGGATGCACGCTGACTGCCTCGTTGGCCGGCAGCGTCCAGGGGGTGGTGGTCCAGATCACGGCAAACGCGGCCCGCTCTTGCCCAACCGCTGCAGCAGCATCCGTCAAGCCAAAGGCCGTCGCCAGGGCAGTGCCATCCACCACCGGAAAGGCCACATCAATGGCGGGCGAAGTCTTGTCTTCGTATTCCACTTCGGCTTCAGCCAGGGCTGAACCGCAATCCAGGCACCAGTTCACCGGCTTCAAGCCACGGTACAGATAGCCTTGCTGCATGATCTTGCCCAGCGCGCGGATTTCGGCCGCTTCGGTCTGGTAAGCCATGGTCAGATAAGGATGATCCCATTCACCCAGTACCCCCAGGCGGATGAAATCCTTCTTCTGCCGCGCTACCTGTGCGCCCGCATATTCACGTGCCAGTCGCTGCACTTCGGTGCGCGGCAGATGCTTGCCATGGGTTTTCTCGATCTGGATTTCAATCGGCATACCGTGGCAATCCCAGCCCGGCACATAAGGCGCATCAAAACCGGCCAGTGTTTTTGAACGGATGATGATGTCCTTGAGAATCTTGTTCACCGCATGGCCGATGTGGATATCACCGTTGGCGTAGGGCGGGCCATCGTGAAGAATGAAACGCGGCCGCTGCTCGCGTGCGGCCAGCGCGCGAATCTGGCGATAGATCTGCTTTTCCTGCCAGTCCTGCACCCAGCCGGGCTCGCGCTTGGCCAAATCACCCCGCATGGGAAACGGCGTATCGGGCATGTTCAGAGTCTTGCGGTAATTGGTTTCAGCCATTTTGGAATCAGCCATTTTTCATGTTCTGAAAATAATCGCGCACAGCGGCCACATCGCGGGCAATATGCGCCGTGAGCTCTTCTAATGAATCGAAACGTGCTTCATCACGCAGCTTGTGCAGAAAATTCACGGTGACATGTGTGCCGTAGATGTCACGTTCGAAATCGAGCAGATGCACTTCCAGTACCGGCTTCAGCCCGGCGGCAATGGTTGGCCGCGTGCCCAGACTGGCCGCTCCCGGCCAGCTGCGTGCGTTGTCTCCAGCCACTCCCGTCAGTTCGACAGCGAACACCCCCGCCAGCGGCGCGCTCTTGCGCTTGAGACAGATATTGGCTGTCGGAAAACCCATCTGCCGGCCGATCTTGTCACCGTGCATGACCCGGCCACTGATGGCATACGGCCGACCCAGCAAGCTCGCCGCATGTTCCAACTGGCCTGCCGCCAGCACCTCGCGCACATAGGAACTCGAAACGCGCTCGCCCTGCCAGATGACCGTCTGCATGGCTTCGACAGCAAAGCCCCGGGCCCGACCCGCTTGTTGCAGCAGGGTGAAATCGCCCCGTCGCCCTTTGCCGAAACGGAAGTCATCGCCGACAAAAAGATGGCGCACGGCCAGACCATCCACCAGGATTTGCTGGATGAAATCTTCCGCCGACAAAGCTGCCAGACGGCGATTGAAAGCGCAGACATGCACGCGATCCACGCCATGCGCTGCCAGCAACTCCAGTTTTTCACGCAAGCTGGTGAGCCGCGGCGGCGCCTGCTCCGGCGCAAAGAATTCGCGCGGATGCGGCTCGAAAGTCATCACCGTGGCCGGTAGATCCAGGGCACGTGCCCTGACAACCAGACGCTCCAGCAAGCCCTGGTGACCACGATGCAGACCATCGAAGTTGCCGATGGTCAGCACGCAGGGTGAAGGCGTGCCCAGCGGCCCATAAACACTGCGAAAAACCTGCATGGATAGGGTGAAAAAAGTCGAATGAGCGCCAGGCGCAAAAGAAACGGGGAATTATATCAGCCAGCCTGGTCTGCTCAGACCGCCCTGTCGGGATCAGGCCAGACGCGATTTGGCCAGCGGCGGATTGCTGGCAAAGTAACGTTTCAAGCCGCGCAACAAGGCCTCTGCCATCTTGTCCTGATAGTCTTCATCTATCAGGCGGCGCTCTTCCTCGGGATTGGAAATGAACGCCGTTTCAACCAAGATGGAAGGAATATCCGGCGCTTTCAACACGGCAAAGCCGGCCAGTTCGACCTGCGCCTTGTGCAAGGTGTTGATGCCGCCCAGTTCCCCGAGCACTGCCTTGCCCAGCTTGAGGCTGTCATTGTTGGTGGCCGTCTGCGACAGATCCATGAGCGTGCGCGCCAGATAAGGATCCTTGACGCCGATATTCACGCCGCCGATCAGATCGGCCGCATTCTCGCGTTGCGCCAGCCAGCGTGCGGCCACCGAGGACGCGCCGGTTTCCGAGAGGACAAATACGCTGGAGCCGCGTGCCGTCGGCTTGATGAAGGCATCGGCATGTACCGATACGAAGAGGTCAGCCTGCAGGCGGCGCGCCTTCTGCACCCGCTGATGCAAGGGCACAAAAAAATCGCTGTCACGCGTCAGGACTGCACGCATGTTGGTCTCGGCATCAATTTTTGCCTTGAGCCGTCGGGAAATCGACAGAGTGACATGCTTTTCATAACTGCCGCCCCGCCCAATGGCTCCCGGATCCTCACCGCCGTGTCCCGGATCAATGACCACGGTCACCAGCCGATCCACCAGCGGCTTGTCTACCTTGCCAAGCGGCTCTTTTCTCAGCGCGTCATCGAGTTTCAGCGCCGTGTTTTCCTTGATGGCGGCAGGCGCACCGGCCGTGTTGTCGTTGATGCCTTCCAGCATGGCCAGCAATGGATCAACAGGTTCGGCTGGGTACAGGTCAAACACCAGCCGGTGAGCATATTCAGCGACCGGCGCCAGGGTGAACACCTGCGGCTTGATGCCGCCGGGAATGCTCTTGAGTTCGATGACGATACGCACGACACCGGGACGATTGCGCCCGGCGCGAATCAGCTTGATGTAAGGATCCGCCACGGCAACCTTGTCGGACAGATTCTGCAACACGGCATTGAACTCGACCCCTTCCAGATCGACCACCAGCCGATCCGGATTGGCCAGCTGCAAGTAGCTGAACTTCAACGGCGCCGAATGTTCAAGAGTGATCCGGGTGTAGTCGCGCGCCGGCCAGGCGCGCACGGCAATGATATCGGGTAACGGGGCCGCGAAGCCGTTACGCATCACCAGCAGGGTCAGTGAGGCGGCAGCAAAACGGAAGAAATCGCGGCGCCCGGTGAAATGCGGGACTGCCTGGTTTGAAATGCCGTCAGACATTGTCGTCCTCCCCTGCTAATTGCCTGGAGCATCGCCCGCCGCCCTTCATCGACGAGGGCAAGCTGCACACGCAGGTCGGCTGCGGGCAAATACGGTGCTGCCTTGTCGGGCCATTCGACCAGACAGATCGCGTTTTGCCGGAAGTATTCGTCAAAACCACCATCGAGGAACTCTTCTGCGCTTTCAAATCGATAAAAATCAAAGTGATATAAGTTTATTCTAGAAATAGCATAAAGTTCAACAAAAGTATAGGTCGGACTTTTCACCCGTCCGGCAAAACCCAGCGCACGCAGCAGTCCGCGCACCAGCGTGGTTTTGCCTGCCCCCAGATCGCCCTCAAGATAAATCACCATGCCCTGCTGCTGTGCCCCGGCCGTGGTGGCCAGCAAGGCGGCTGCCAGAGCCGCACCCAGCGCCAGGGTCGCGGCCTCATCGGCCAGACTCAACGGATAGGCGCTATCATCGCTGTCATGCATACTCAGGACACTCACTCTACGGTGATGCAGTTGGACGCTGGCGCAACGCAGGATTCTGTTGATTGGTGCGCACTGGCCGAAAAAATCAAACAATGGGGCAAAGCGCTCGGCTTTGCCGACGTGGGCATTGCCCCGGCCAGCCCCAGCCTTGCCGCCGAGCAAGGTCTGCTGGCCTGGCTGGCCGCCGGCCATCACGGAACAATGGATTATATGGCACGCCACGGCCTGAAACGGGCGCGTCCGGCCGAGCTGGTTCCCGGCGCCCTGACACTGATCTCGGCCCGCCTGCCCTACTGGCCGGAAGCTGCCGACGCCCAGGCCAATCTTGCTGACGGCGAGTACGCCTACATCTCGCGTTACGCCCTGGGACGCGACTATCACAAGCTGTTTCGCAACCGGCTGCAAAAACTGGCTGAACGCATCGAAGCGGAAATCGGCCCCTATGTCTATCGCGCATTTTCGGATTCCGCGCCAGTGCTGGAAGGAGATTTTGCCAGTCGCGCCGGACTGGGCTGGCGCGGCAAGCACACGCTATTGTTGACCCGCGAGGCAGGCTCAGCCTTCTTTCTGGGCGAACTGGTCGTCAATCTGCCGCTGCCTGTCGATCCACCGCAAACTGCCCATTGTGGTCGCTGCACTGCCTGCCTCACCGACTGTCCGACCGGCGCCATCATTGCCCCCTGGCGTGTCGATGCCCGGCGCTGCATTTCCTATCTGACCATCGAACTGCAAGGCAGCATTCCGCTGGAATTGCGCCCGTTGATCGGTAACCGCATCTATGGCTGCGACGACTGCCAGCTCGCTTGTCCCTGGCACAAGCGCAGCGGCCCGCTACTGACACAGGAGGCTGATTTTGCCGTGCGTCACGGACTCGATCGCGCCCGCCTGGTCAACCTGTTTGCCTGGACGGAAACCGAATTCAAGCAAAAACTGGCGGGCAGCCCGATCCACCGTATCGGATACGAGCGCTGGCTGCGCAACATTGCCGTGGCACTGGGCAATGCCCCCACCTCCTCCGGAGTGCTGCGCGCATTGCAGCAACGCAGCGACCACCCTTCAGCGCTGGTGCGCGAACACGTCAGCTGGGCGCTGCAGCAGCACGGTAATTGAATTGTTTCAAGGCGACAGCTTGCGCGCCAGCGCTTCAGCCATGGATGCCGGCAGGCCACCAATGGCTTGAGCGTGCTGATAGGCTTCGCGTGCTTCCTGTACCTGGTTATCGGCTTCCAGCACAGTCCCCAAGGCATACCACCAACGCGCTTCCTGCGGTTTGAGACGCAATGCCGCCTGATAATATTGCGCGGCTTCATGCGATTTCTTCAGATGTTGCAACAGCACGGCAGCAAAGCCTTGATAATCCGCATTCTTGGTCGCACCGGCCTGATACTGCTGCAAAGTATTCCAGGCCTCGGCTGGTCGCCCGCGCTCAACCTGGATGCGGGCAGCGACCATGGCCCAGTCCGCGCGCTCGGGTTGCAGATCCAGACCGGCTTGCAACAAGGCCAGCGCCTCTTCCAATCGTCCCTGTTCAACGTAAATGTTCAGCAATGTCTGCCGCAATACGGCTTGACGAGGCGTTTCGCGCAGGGCCTGCTGCAAACGGTTGATCGCCTCGTTCGTTCGCCCTTGCTTGTGCAACTGGATGGCGGTGCGCAGCATCTCGGCACCCGGTTCACTCCGTTCAGTTTTTTCGATTTTCACCGCCGGCTGACTGCCCGTCGCGGATCGCCGATCCGCTCTGTCATCCTCCCGAGAAACTGCCGCTGGTACAGCAATTTTCTGGCTCTCCATGTCATCCACATGGGTGTCTTTGCGGGTTGCCGGGACGCCCACAATTGCCTGACGCCCCGTCGCAGCGGTCGGCACGCTGCTCAGGCGCAATGTTTGATCCAGGCGCAGCTCCAGATGGCCGGCTTGCTGCACGTCCGCCAACGTCGGCAAGGCGGCCAGCAATGCCGTTTCCTGCGCATCGGCAGGGGTGCTTGATGGGCTGTCGAGTGTTGCTGCCGGCGCACCCGGCGCAGGAGCATCCGTCGCCGTCGAACGATCAGACCGCCAGACATCCAGCCCCAGCGCAACGGCAACAACAACCGCAAGCAACAGCAAGCCCAGGGTCAGCCAACGGACCATCTTCGCTCCATTGCCATTGCCGGCCGCCAGCACCCGAACCGGGCCCGGCTGTTCCGCATCTATCGCGTGCCGCGCATCAAGATCGCGCAGCATCTGGTTGATCAGACTCATCTCCAGCTCCCTTGCCAGCTAGCCTAACCAGCGTTTGAAGAAACGCCGCCTGCCCGCCTCAAGCCCGGCCGTATCCCGTGCGGCAGCCACTACGTGCGCCACCTCAACACGCGCCTTGCCCTCGCCATAGGCCGCGAGCAGGGCTTTGTTGGCCAGAATATTCACCAACCGTGGCGTGCCCTGGGAATATCGATACAGACGTTGTGCCGCCTGTCGCGAAAACAGCGGCGGCCCACAATGGCCGGCAATCTTGAGACGGTGGTCGAGATAATGCTCGAACTCCGCAGGCTGCAAGCCGGGCAGATGGTAGTGAAAGGCGATCCGCTGCTGCAACTGGCGTACCGAAGGATCTGCCAGATTCTGGTTCAGTTCGGGCTGGCCAAACAGCACGACATGAATCAGTTTGTGTTTCTCGGTTTCCAGATTGGACAGCAGCCGCAAGGCTTCCAGACTGGCCAGTGGCGCGGCCTGGGCTTCATCGACACAGCAGACCACTGTCTTTCCAGTCCGGGAAAGTGCCAGTAACTGTTCGTTGATGTGCTTGATCAGCTGAAACTGTGACTCGTCGGGG
Organism: Sterolibacterium sp.; assembly: GCA_019105045.1. GTDB lineage: Bacteria > Pseudomonadota > Gammaproteobacteria > Burkholderiales > Rhodocyclaceae > Sterolibacterium. The sequence continues at coordinate 19,131 of JAHRWT010000071.1, read as the reverse complement.
TCGAGCTTCAGGCCCAGTTCTTCAGCCACCGCCAGCAACAGAGGCAAGGGCTGGAGCGAAGGGTTGGGCAGATAAACCGAAAAATATTCTTCACCCAGCGTGGCAAGAAAACGTCGACACAGCAGAGTTTTGCCCGTGCCCACTTCACCGGTGATCTTGATGAAGCCCTCGCCACTGGCCAGACCGATCAGCAGCGTATTCAATGCTTCCTGATGGGCCGTTGCCGAATAGATGAAACTGGTATCAGGCGTGATACCGAACGGACGCTCAGTCAAGCCGAAATGCGCGAGATACAAGACAGACTCCTGACATGCGCAGGTCAGTCACACCAGGGTCAGTTCTGCAACTGCCATGACGATTGGAGCGGGCCGGTATCCGGCTTGCGCACATCAAAAGCCGGCATGCGTTCCCGAAGTCCCTGCAGATCATCCTGCCAGTTCTTGTCACTATCGACGATGGTCGGCTTGATCAGGATCACCATTTCACTCTTGCTGGCCGCCGTATTCTTCTGTCCAAACAGGAAACCGAACGGCGTTTCACTCGTGCCCGGCAACTGCGAACTGGCACGCGCCTGCTGCTGCTTCATCAGGCCGCCGATGGCAACGATATTGCCATTCTGCACACGAACGATGCTGTCGGATTCGTTGATTTCACTGGATGGCTGCGGCAGTTTGAGGATGCCGCCATTGGTACCAAGATCAATGACCTTCTCGATTTCCGTCACCTGGCTGACGGCCGGATGCATGTGCAGGATGATGTTGCCATCATTGTCGATCTGCGGCGTCACATCGAGCGAGATGCCAGAGAAAAACGGCTGCAGATCGACGGTTGGCGGCGTCCCGGCAACCGATGTGGTGGTAGGCGTGCCGCCAGATACATTGGTGACAAACATGTCATCCGTACCCACCTTGAGCAGCGCCTTTTGGTTATTGAGCGTGGCGATGCGCGGACTGGACAGCACAGCCACATCCCCCTGGGTTTCCAGGAAGGAAAGCAAGGCTGCAAAATTGGTGGTCTGGAATGCCAGGCCAATGAACCCCTTGCCAAAGGAATCGGTAATGACTGAACCGCCCTTGCCTGGATTGACCGTCAGACCACCCCCTGATTGCAGTGCGCCACTGGTTCCCAGGGAAACTGAGGGGCCCAGGTTGCCCACCATGCTCTGCCCGGGATGCGTGCTGTTGAAAACCTTGCCACTGGTCGTTGTATTGAAAATGGCCCAGTTGATCCCTGTCTGCGCAGCATTGTTGAGCGTGACCGAAATGATCTTGGCTTCCAACATGACCTGACGCTCGACCACCAGCTGGGTGGCTTTGAGATAGGATTCAACGGCACGCAATTCGTTGGGCAGGGCCCGCACAACAACCACACCGGACATCTGGTTGATGTGCACCCGCTTGCCATCGCTACCCCCTTCTGCCTTGCCATCCAGGACGATGGCGTTGAGCGCCGTTCTCACCTCTTCCCAGAAATTGACGCTGGATTGCGTACTGACCGAGCTGGTATCCAGCGTATTCTTGCCGGCTTCACCCGTCCCCCCGGTGCCTGTAGACGCTGAGTTTGCAGATGAATTGTTGTTGCCGCTTCCTGTGGATGACAAGGAGGTCGACGCAATCCGCAGATTGCTTGATGACATGCGCTGACTGACCAGATAGTTGATCTGGAAAATACGTGTCTGCAACGTATTGGCCTGGATGAAAATCCGGTTGCCCTTGACCGTGTATTCATAGCCATACAGCTCGCGCAGGGTATCCAGCGCTTCCAGCACCGTCACATCCTTGAGGTTCACCGTGATCGCCCCACTCAGATCCGGCGGCAGCAACATGCTGTAACGTGTACCAGTCACCAGCGCCATGAACACCTGAGTGGCCGGTGCATTGACCACAGACAGATCAAAACGCGCTTCGGTTTCAGCCTTGGCAAGCGGTTCTTCGATCTGCAAGGGCGGCATCAAGGCCGGATCAATCGTCTCGCTTTTTTGTGTGCGCGCGGTGACTGCACGCTCCATATCGCCACGCAATGTCTCATTGACCTCGCCATACTTGACCAGCGGCATGCTGCAGCCGGCCAGCAACAAGGTGGCCAGCAGGCCGCTGCATGATGCATTGCGAACCGTGCGCGCAACCTCATGCACGCGGCCACAACCAGCCCCGCTGATCTTTGCCGCCGTCCGGACTGCCTGAAAATAGCGAAAAAAGGTGAGATCGTTCATGGCAGATTCACTTCGTCAAGGTGGAGTTGGTCTTGCTGCGCTTGCCAGCTTTTTTCCCCGGTGTCATGTCTTGCGCCACAGCCGGCGGCTTGGGTGGAACGATGGTCTTGCGTTCGGCATCCGGCATCAGTCGCAAGGTTTCCTGGCCATTGGGCCCTTGCAGGACAGCTTCTGTTTCAGTCAGACGGATCAGGCGCAACTCACCCAGCAAGCCACCAAGCTCAACAGATTGCCCATTGATGATGGCCAGGGGCTTTGCGTTCTTGCGCAGCAGCACCGTCTGCAAGCCAAGAGGCGGCGGCGCCTCGGTTTCTTCAGTCTCCGGCGCAGAAGTTTCCACCAGTACCGCCGGCGGTCTGGTTGGATCCTGCTGCGCCAGCACACTGCCCGGCACCAGGCCGCCCAGAACAGACAGCAACAAACCCGCACGCCAGACCTTGCCGACGGTTTTTATCTGCTGCAAAGCATTCAGCAGAAACATGTTCAGACCACCAACCATAGCTTGTCCAGACTCAGGGTATAAACCGTCAAGGTCAATACGCAGCGGGGATGTTTTTCGACGACCAGTTCAGCCTTGACCCAGACAGTACGCTGCGGCATGGATTCTATGGCCTCCAGATAGGCCTGCAGGTCTGCATAGCTGCCGGCAATCTTCATTTCTATCGTGTGCTTGTAGATGTTGGTGACCAGATCATTGCCCGCCAAGGGAACAGCAGGCCGGCCTTGTGCATTCCTGTTTTCCAGAGACTGTCCGGCTTTTGTTTCAATCAACGGGGATACCGGCAGGGTACGCAGCGAAACCAGTTCAAGATTGCGATTCCTCGACAACAGACCTTCCAGATAGGCCTGCATTTTGTCAGGCGAAACCAGACTGTCCTGCACGTTGCGCAAGCGCACATCTATTGCCGCCATGGTCTTGCGCACTTCCTGCAAGGCCGCGCGATTGCTGGCATCCGGATCCTTGTACTGTGCCTGCAGCGTACTGAGCTGGGTTTCCAGGTTGGCCAGTTCATTTTTGGCCTGTGTGATGCGCTTGGTCTGCGCGGAATAGCGCGAAATCTGTGGGTCAATCATCAGCAGGTAGCCTATCGCCAACAGACCAAGCAACACGGCACCGGCTATCGTTGCCCGTTCGCGTTGTGACAGGGCATCGAAACGCTCAAAAAGCTGCAACAGCATTTCCTTCATTGCCGGATCTCCAGTCGCGCGGCACGCCTTGGAACGTCATCTTCGATCTTTGATGTGGCTGTTCCCGCCGGCGTGGTACGCATCACGAACTCGCTGTAGTCCGGCAATTTCTCAGCCGCCTGCCGCATCGCCGAATCGGCTGTGAAGCCGTCTGCCTGATCGGTCTCTTCAGCTCCGGCGCGTTCCGGCCGATCTATTTCCAGTGACGAAAAACTCATTCCGCGAAAAACATCTTCTGACTTGAGCCGCTGAACAAACTCCGGCAAGGCCGTCGCCTTGAGCATGCGTCCGCGAATCTCGATGTTCCGATCAACCGGATTCAAGACAAACCCCGTCAACCACAAACCACTGGGCGCCTGCCGGGCAAACCCGCGCAGAAACTCGGCAAACCCGGTATTCCCCGTGAAAACGCCGCGCTCCAGTGTGGCGATGACTTCTTCGCGCAAATTCAGCATGGCCCGCGAATTGGTCAGTTCTTCGGCCAGGACCGGATCAACCGCTCCCTCGCTGGTCTTGCCGCTCAACTCCATCAACTGTGCCTGCGCAGCCGTCAGCTCGGCCGTGCGTTTGTCGGCTTCGACTTGCGCAGCGGTTGCTCGTTGCCGCGCAAAAGAGCCACCGGCCATGATCAGAATCAGCAGCAGGCCAACAACCATGGCCAGCGGCATGGCCGAAAGCAGATCGCGCGTCTTGCGCAAAGCCGGATTGATCAGATTGATCTGCTGCTGCATTCAAGCCACCTCACTCGCGCAAAGCCGCGCCGAGCACCTGCAGGTACTGCGCCTGGCGGCCTGGCTGGGAAAGTTCGGGAATCAGCGAAAAATCAAGCACCTCGGCCAGATTCATTTCACTGACCGGCAAGGAAAGATATTCGCGCAAATGCTCCATCAGACCCGGCACCGTCGGCAACGGTGAAAGCATGACACGCGTCACGCTGATATGGCTGTGCAGGCGCTCAAAATTATCCAGTGACCGCTGCGTTTCCAGTCCGATACGATCGAACATCTGCTGGCGCCACTCACCTTCCGACTCCTCCAGCTTGCCACGGGCAATCTCGATCTGGCGCACAGCATAAAGCTCGCCGCGAAAGGTAAAGATCATCAGCGAACGTTCTTCATCGATCACCAACACCGCCAGGCCCCGATCCGGCTCTTCAAACAGAGCGGCAATATTGCGGATCGCCATCTCCGGAATATCGATGACCTCAAGAGCCACCCCGGCACTGTCAAACAAGCCCATGCGTTCGGCGACCAAGGCATCACTTGCCGCAGCGACCAAGCCCTGCCGCACACGTCCGGCCCGCCCGGCGATACCTGGAATTTCAGCCAGGTCCAGCGTCAGGCTTTCCACCGGAAGGTCAATCATATCCTTGATTTTCCAGCGGATGGCCTCTTTCATTTCCTCCGGAGGCACCGCCGGCAATTCAATTTGCAACAAATGATATTCGTCGGGCTTCAGCAACAGCGTGCTGTGACACTGGCCCAACCCGTGGCTGCGTGCCAAGCCCCGCAACACGAAGAGATCTCCCGCTCCTCGCTGCTCTGAGCGCAGCATGAGCACTTCCGGTTTTTGCCCTGGACGATGACAGATATGCGCAACAGACAGACTCTCTCGCTCGAACGAAACAGCCATCCGGCCCTCCTGAAGCTTGTGCTTCAGGAATTTCTGCCCCAGGGACGCCACCAGCGTCTTTACGGTTTCGCGTATCTGTATGCGTTTCACAAATTCCGTATCCGTTTCCGTTTCCTACATCAATCCAAGACAGCCCGCACTGCGGGCCTTGACAGGCAAAAAATGCTGGCTTGATCACTCTAATGGCCAGCCAAACCCGTCAATAAGCACAACACCGGAGAAATTACCCCGTGTTTCTGGTCATTTACGTATCAGATGAAACTCAAATTCCTTGCCGCCCGCAGATGAATCCGTCTCGGTGCTCGAAACCAGCTCGTTACCTGTCTGCAAGGCAAAGGCATTGAAATCCCTGACCGATCCCGGATCAGTCGTCACCACCCGCAAGATCTGACCCGTTGCCATGTCGTTCAGCGCCTTCTTGGCGCGCAGGATCGGCAACGGACAATTCAGTCCGCGCGCATCCAGATCCTTGTCAAAACGGATAGCCATGCTCACTCCTGTCTAATCAAGCACATTCTTCAATTACTGCCTGCAGCAAAACCCGCGTCAGGCAGCAAGCCAATGCCCGGACTTGCCTCCGGACTTTTCCAGCAGACGCACATGCTCAATGCACATGCCACGATCCACTGCCTTGCACATATCATAAATGGTCAGCAAGCCGACACTGGCTGCGGTCAGTGCTTCCATCTCGACCCCGGTACGGCCCAGGGTTTCTGCCGTCACCTCACAGACGACTCGGTCATGCTCGGTCTCGATCCGGAAATCAACCGCTACACGCGTCAATGATAACGGATGACACAGGGGAATCAGATCAGCCGAACGTTTGGCTGCCTGAATCGCCGCAATCCGCGCCACCCCCAGCACATCTCCTTTTTTCGCCCCGCCTTCGCGGATCAGGGCCAAGGTCTCCGGCTGCATCACGATACAGCCCGCCGCACGGGCAACCCGCCGGGTTTCCGCCTTCTCACCGACATCGACCATATGCGCCAGCCCCGCATCATCAAAATGCGTCAGTGGCGAAGGAGAAATCTTGTGACTCATCATCAGAGGTTTCCTGTTTTCGGCTTGTCTATCGCTCGACCGGCAGCCAACAAGCCATGCAATGCCGAAGCATTATGTCACAGCAACACCACGCAAAACCCAATCAATCCAGACAGCTGTCCAGAGCTGTCCAGTTTTGATGATTTCTTCACTGTCTTGCATGGAACCATGGATTCGAACGAATATCATACGCAGGATGCACATCCTGCTCACGATATTTCTGCTGCTCCTGCCGCCCATCGCACTTGCCGATGGTCTACCGGATCTTGGCGATCTTTCGCAAGTCGATTTTTCGCCGGCGCTGGAACAACGCACCGGCGACATGATCATGCGCGACATCCGCCTGTATGAACCCGGTTACATTGACGACCCGGAAATCAATGGCTATCTGAATCGACTGGGCCTGCGCCTGCTGGCCAAAAGCAATGCGCCACGCCAGGACTTCGACTTCTTTGCCCTGCGCGACCCCAGCCTGAACGCTTTTGCCATGCCTGGCGGCTACATCGGCGTGCATACCGGCCTGATCACCGCCACTCATTCCGAATCCGAACTGGCCTCGGTACTTGCTCACGAAATTTCCCACGTCACCCAGCACCACCTGGCCCGACAGATCAGCAGCCAGGCACAGGGCCAGCTTCCCATGCTGCTGGCGTTGGCCGTGGCCATCCTGGCTTCGCGCAGCAACTCCGACCTCGCCCAGGGCGCCTTGATGACCGGACAAGCTGCCAGCATTCAGCATCAATTGAATTATTCGCGCGATTTCGAACGCGAGGCAGACCGACTGGGGCTGCAACTATTGGAAGATGCCGGTTTTGACGTGCGCGCCATGGTGGATTTTTTTGAACGCCTGCAAAAATATGGTCGCCTCTATGAAAGCAATGCCCCCGGTTACCTGCGCACCCACCCGCTGACCTCGGAGCGGATTGCCGACATGGCCAACCGCATCCATGCGCGACCTTACCGGCAGGTTACCGACTCTCTCGAATACCAGCTGGTACGCAGCAAATTGCGGGCCAGCGAAGGCAGCCCGCAGGACGCCGTAACCGAATTCAGCACGCAAATCCGCGAACACAAATACAGCAACGAAATTGCCGCCCGCTACGGACTGGCCGCCGCTTTGTTGCGCACACAGGATTACAGCAAAGCCGAGCAAGAAATTGCGCGATTACGTACGTTGAAAGCAAGTTCGCCGATGATCGAATCACTTGCTGCTGATTTGCGCAAGAAACAGCATGACCTGCCAGCTGCGCTCAAGCTCCTGCGCGCAGCACGGACGCATTATCCCCAGGAACGTAGCATCGCCTACAGCCTGGCCGATACCCTGCTGACCGCCAATCAGGCCACGGAAGCCCTGCAATTCGTGCAGGATGACCTGCAGGACTACCCCCATGATGCACGCATGTTCGGTTTGCTGGCACGCACCTACGCCGTACTGGGCAACCCCCTGCAGCAACACCGCGCCCAGGCCGAAGCCTATGCCCTGCAGGGGCAGTTGCTCCCCGCCATCGAACAACTGCAACTGGCCCAGAAACTGGGCGATCATGATTATTTCGAACAATCCAAGGTCGATGCCCGGCTGCGCGAACTGAAACAGCAACATGCCGAAGAAATGAAAGAAACCAAAGGCAAATAACGCTTGCCATCTTTTCTCGGCCATCCCCCTATAATCCACCCACAATATTTGAAACATCCCTCAAGTTTTCCCTCAGGATGCCGTTACCTGACGCAGGCTACCTACGGACAAGGATTTCATCATGAAAATCGACAACTCGATCAAATCGCTCGGCGGCCTGCCCGGCGAAGCGCGCAAGGATGCGGCGAAGCCGGCAACTGCCGCCGCCAGCCCGGCTGTCAGCCAAAGCGCTGAAGTTGCCCTGTCGCCACTTTCGGCACGCTTGCAGGAACTCGAAAGCAGCATGGCAACGACGCCGATGACGGACAGCCATCGCGTGGACGCCATCCGTGAAGCCATCGCCGCCGGTACTTTTCAGATTGATGCCAGCAAGATTGCTGATGGTCTGATTGACAGCGTTCGCCAGATGCTGGCTGCGCAAAAATGACCTCTCAACCCTCGGAGCCGGCCACGGCACCCGCTGCTGCCCTCCGCCTGCCCCGCCTCATCGCCGATGAGCGGCTCATATTGCGCAGTTTTGTTGAACTGCTGCAACAGGAAGAACAACTCCTGACCAAAGGCAACATTGACGAGCTGGCGCCTTTGATCGAAGAAAAAGGACGGCTTGCCAGCCTCCTCGGCCAACTGGCCGAACAGCGCAACAAAATCCTGGCAACGACCGGTTACTCGCCTGACCGGGCAGGCATCCAGACCTGGCTTGCGCAGAGCAGCAGTCCGGCACAAGCCCTGCAAGAAACGAAAAGCCACTGGGAAGACATCCTCTCCCTGGCAGCCCAGGCCCGCAGTTTGAACGAAACCAACGGCCAGTTGATCGGCAACCGGCTGCAGCATAACCAGCAAACCTTGAATGCCTTGCTCACGGCGAGCAACAAAGCCACACTGTATGGCCCGGATGGCCAGACCCACGCCAGCGGCAATGGCCGCTCATTCGGCGCAGTCTGAATCTGCATCAATCCTCACGAAACCACAAGAAAGCCGACAGCCCCAAGGCACACAACGCATACGACACACTCAAGGGCGTACAACATTACCCTTCGTGATTGCGGATATCGCCCCGGCATCCGCCTGATCCGGCAGATTCGATTCGATGGTAATGGCCACGCGCCGGTTGCTGGCGCGTCCATCTGCCGTATCATTGCCCGCCACCGGCCGCTGATCGGCATAACCTACCGCCATCAGCCGGCTGGCCGCCACGCCATTGTCTATCATCAGGCGAACCACGCTGGCTGCACGCACGCCGGAAAGTTCCCAGTTGGATGCAAATTGTGTGGTTGCAATCGGCATGTTGTCGGTATGCCCCTCGACCGTCACCGAAAAATCGGTTGCTGCCAGGATATGTGCCACAGCCACCAGCGGGGCGAGCGCTTCATTCGCCAAGCGCGCCTCACCTGAAGAAAACAGAATGCTGGCATTGATATCCAGGGTGATGCCACGGGCATTTTCGGTGATTCGCACCTGCCCACTATCCACCAGCGGCGCCAGAGTATCGCGGATCTCTTTCGCCATGTCGCGCATTTTTTCCTTGTTCTTCTGCCTGGCATCACTCCCTGCCCGAGCACTGACCAAGGGCCGGTTCGGCACGATCATGGGCAGCACCAGCGGGGGTGCGGGCGTCACTTCGACCTGTGCGCCCACAGAACTGCCCGGCACGTTGCGAAAAGCAGAAACGATGGAATCCGACAGTATCCGATACTTGCCTTCATTGACCGATGAAACCGCATACATCACGACAAAGAAAGCGAACAGCAGCGTAATGAAGTCTGCATAGGAAACCAGCCAGCGCTCGTGGTTCTCGGCTTCCTCTTCGTGGCGACGACGATGGCGTGGCATGGCGCGCTATTGAACGTAACCGCGCATACGGCCTTCAATGACGCGCGGGTTGTCACCATTGGCAATGCCGACCAGACCATCCACATACATTTCGCGCAGGGCAACCAGGCGGGCGATATTGGTCAGCAACTTCTTGGCCATCGGCAAAAACACCAGATTCGCCAGGCCCACGCCATAAATCGTCGCTACAAAGGCCACCGCGATGCCGGCCCCCAGCCGCGAAGGATCGGTGAGATTTTCCATGACGTGGATCAACCCCATGACCGCGCCAAGGATGCCGATCGTCGGCGAATATCCCCCGGCCGATTCCCAGATTCTGGCCGCCAGTTTCATGCGGGCTTCGTATACATCGATCTGTACTTCAAGCACTTCACGCAGATTGCCTGGCTCGGTACCATCCACAAGCAACTGCAGTCCTTTGACATGAAAAGGATCCGTCAATTGCGAAAACTGGGCTTCCAGCGCCAGAAGACCTTCACGACGAGCGACCAAACTCCAGTTCAAGGTACGTTCGATGATGTCTTCGGCAATCAGCGGCGGTGGCACAAAAACCCAACGGGCCATGCGCAGGCCGGCCATGAACGTCGGCAACGGACTTTGCAGCATCACCGCTCCCATCGTCCCGCCCACCACGATCAGGAATGCCGTCGGCTGAATCAGCGATGAAACATGACCGCCTTCAAGCACCTGACCGAGCAGGATGGCCCCCACCCCAAGCAGCAAGCCAAGAACGCTGATCTTGTCGAGTCCTCTCATGTCTGTTTCTTCCTCGGTCGGCCAGGTTTGCCACGCGCCTGGGCAACACTTGCCTCATCGAGCACGCTGCTGCGCAAACGGGCAATCGCCTGAGTGTGCAACTGGCAGACGCGCGACTCGGTGACCCCCAGCACCTCGCCGATCTCGCGCAGATTCAGTTCTTCATCGTAATACAAAGCCATCATGAGCTTTTCCCGTTCAGGCAGATTTTCAATGGCCCGCACCAAAGCCACGCGCCTGTCCTGGTCAAGCAGCATCGCCAGGGGATCCAGCTGTTCCGAAGCCAGGTGGCGCTCCAGAAACGCCTCGCCGCCGTCCTCGCCATCACCCAGGTCTTCAAAATAGACCAACTGGTGTCCGCGCGCCTCGAGCAACAGCTTCTGATATTCCTCCAGCGACATCCCCAGTGATTCGGCCAGCTCGCCTTCCTGGGGCGCCCGGCCGTGCTTCTGCTCCAGCGTGTTGATTGCTGCCTCGATTCTGCGCATCTCGCGGCGCAGGCCACGCGGCAACCAGTCATTCTCGCGCAAGCCGTCCAACATGGCACCACGCACACGCTGCACTGCATACGTTTCGAACTGGGCACCCAGCCCATCCTCATAACGCGCAATCGCGTCCAGCAGACCGATCATGCCATTCTGTATCAGATCCTCGACCTGCACATTGGGCGGCAATCTGGCCATCAAATGATAGGCTATCCGCTTGACCAGAGGCGCATACTGAGAAACAAGCTGTTCTTTGTCTGGAATGCCCTGCGCGTTGTACGTCATAGATTTCCGGTAAGGCGGTAACCGGCAAACTATACCATCGAATCTGACGGGCCAATATCGTTCCGACTAGCCGATTCGCCCATCCCACGCGGCTCCCGTCCTGATCGGACTACCGCCCAGTCCTTCCAGTTCTACCTGACGACCGGCAGACCAGGCCAGATCTGCCTCATCACTGTGGATTGCCGGCGGCAGACGCTGCAACAGCGCGGTTGCCAGATTGTCCGTTACCGGCACCAGCGAGGCACCGAGAAAATCGAGGCGCACATCCAGATGCTCACGAGCTACGCGGCGCATATTGTCAAAAATGGCGCGACCTTCCTCCTGAGTGCGCGGGCGGGTGATCACCACCTGAAAACCATCACGCCCACGCTCCTGGACAATGCGTTTGATCAAGGCATAAGCCTGGGTGATCGCTGCACTCTGCGCCCCGACGACAACCGCCACATGACGGGCCGCCAGCGTCAGCGGTGAAAGCTGACCCTGTTGGCGCACGGCGCTGTCGATCAGCACAAAATCAACACCACGCTGGATTTCCTGAAGACTGCTGGCCAGACGACGGCGAGCCAGCGCGGCATTGCGACTGGCCTGGTCAAGCTCCTTTGCCGCCCGCACTGCGGGCAGGATGCGTACCAGCGGCGCAGCATCCAGCATCACCTGCATCAGGGAACGTTCGGCTTGCAACACCTGATAAAGGTCATGGCGCGCCTGCAGGCCAAAGTAAGAAACCGTATTGTTCGGGGCCTGGTTTTCATCGACGATCAACACGGTACGCCCTGTGGCGGCCAGGGCCATGGCGGTCTGCACGACCAGCGTCGTGCGGCCACAGGCTTCGCGACCAGAAGCAAAGGCCACCATCTGCGGCCCCTTGCTGCCAAACATGCGCCGCAAACCGGCGGCCTGATCACCCGCCCAGCCTGCGGACAGTTCCGGCTCGGGCACTGCCCACTGGTCAGCCACGCAAATCACCTCCCGCCACTTTTTGCACGGGCGCGGTCATCACCAGTCCGGCCTCCTGGGTTTGCAGATGGTGGGGCGAAGCCTCTCCAGGCAGCTTGAAGGCACGATGCAGCAGGTAATTCCGGTTCGGTAGATGCATGTCTTCCGGCACGCGCTGGCCATTGGCGATGTAGCACAGCAGCAGGCCGTGGCGGATCACCGCATCCAGTGCCGGAGCGAGGGAGGCCGTCTCGTCGACCTTGCTGAGTATCACACCGGCCAGGTCTTCACCGGCATACGCTCGCACCACATCATCCAGTGTATCCCCCCGGCTGGTGGCATTGAGAAGCAGCAGACGATTCACTTCGCCGCTGCGCATCAACATGGCGGCCTGCTCGGCAACCATACGGTCACGCTGGCTCATGCCAACGGTATCGATCAGTACCATGTGCTTGTCGCGCAGGTCTGCCAGGGTATGCCGCAGATCATCCCCATCACGCACGACATGCACCGGTACGCCAAGAATCCGCCCATAAATACGCAGCTGTTCATGGGCACCGATACGATAGCCATCCGTGGTCAATAACGCCAGCTTGTCGGCGCCATAGCGCACCACACAACGTGCCGCCAGCTTGGCCGTGGTGGTGGTCTTGCCGACGCCGGTCGGGCCGACCAACGCAAAGACACCGCCGCGATCAATGATGTCGTTATCATTGTTGAGCGTACGCAGACGCCGGTTCAGCGCGCTTTTCAGCCATTTGCGGGCATCTTCGAAGTTCAGGTCAGGCGGTATTTCCTGGCAGAGCTTGCGCGCCAGCTGCCCGGAAAAACCGACATCCAGCATTTCGGCCAGCGCCATGGTCCGCACAGGAGATTCGCGCGACATCTCGCCCCAGGCAAAGCCAGCCAGCTGACGTTCCAGCAAGGCGCGAATCGTATGCATCTCCCCCATCAGTTCAGAAACCTGTTGTTGCATCGGCTCGTACTGCTCAGGCAGAAAATCTGTTGCTGAGGCCGACATGCCACACTGTGCGCGCAGGCGGGCATCAGGCATTGCCGCAGCTGGCCGCTCACCGACGGTGTGGACTGCAGCAGCAGACGGCATCGTCTGAGCCTGAGTCTGCCGCTGTGACTGGGGCTGCGGCTCGCGCCCCGGCAAAGGACGCAGGCGGGACTTTTCCTGCGCTGCGGGTATTTCCGGCATTTTTTGCGCACCTTGGCTGGATGTCACATCCGCAACCGGCTGCGGCCATTCATGTCTGGCCTGGGGTGGCCGGTAACGCTGGGCAGACAGACTGACAGTGTAATCATCCTCTCCGGCAATGACGCGGGCCGAGGCTTGCTGACCACCGACTGTCTGGGGGCTTGCATAGGCCCGCTGCGCAGCGACATTGCCCAGCGGATTTTGCCGTGGCACACTCGCCGCCACGGCAGCATCGGACGTCGGCGCGCGTGTCGGCAACTGGCGCGACAACAACTCGAATCCTTCTGAAGTCATGGCGAGAATTTCCACGCCACCGGGTACCGGCTTGTTGGAAACCACGATAGCATCCGCACCGAGTTCTTCCTTTACCTTGCGCAAGCAATCGCGCGCTGTCGGCGCCACAAAACGTCGCATACTCATTGCGCCTCCAGTGCGCCAGTGGCGCCATTGCCTGGTACAGCAAACCAGGCTGCCCGCAACCGTTGCGGCGGCTTGGCCGGCTTGCCGTGACCTTGAAAATCATTCATTTATCAGGCTCCAATAATTGCAGTCACACGGATCGTGCGTGAATCAGGAACTTCGGCATTCGAAATCACCTTGAGGGTCGGCACTGCTCGGCGCAGGAAACGCGACAGCAGCCAGCGCAGATGATTCGGCACCAGCAGCACGGCCGGAACGCCGCTTTCTTCCTGGCGTTGTGCGGTTGCTGCAGTTTCGCGCAACAGACTGTCGGCCAGTCCCGGCTCGATACCGCCGGCACCGGCATCCGGCCCGCCCTGCACCGCCTGGCCGAGTACGCGCTCCAGCCCGGGGTCGATGGTCATCACCGTCATGTCACTATTGCCGGGGAAGAGCTGCTGCGCAATGGCGCGGCTCAGGGCGATACGCACCTGGGTGGTCAGCTCGAGCGGATCCTGGGTACGCGTAGCATATTCGGCCAGTGTTTCGATGATGGTGTGCATATCGCGGATATTCACACCTTCTTCGAGCAGGCTCTGCAGAACGCGCTGAACAATGGACACTGACAGCAACTTGGGCACCAGGTCCTCGATCAGCTTGGGCGCATCCTTGGCGATGTGATCCAGCAAGGACTGGGTTTCCTTGCGCCCCAGCAGGTCAGCCGCGTGCGAAAGTATGATGTGATTGATATGTGTGGCAACGACAGTACCGGCATCGACCACGGTATAGCCCAGCGCCTGCGCCTGCTCACGCAAAGCGGCTTCGATCCAGATTGCCGGCAGTCCAAAGGCCGGATCCGTGGTCGGCGACCCCGGCAGCTGGCCGGTCACCCGTCCCGGATTGATGGCCATCAACATGCCCAGATAGGCTTCACCCGAACCGATATCCACGCCCTTGAGCGTCACTCGGTAGGCATTGGGCTTGAGTTCGAGATTGTCGCGGATATGTACCGGCGCACACAGGAAACCGATTTCCTGGGCAAATTTCTTGCGCAGGCCACGGATGCGCTTCAGCAATTCACCATCCTGCCCCTTATCCACCAGGGGAATCAGGCGATAGCCCACTTCCAGCCCCAGCACATCGACAGGCGCGACATCCGACCAGCTGGCATCCTGGCTTTCCTGCGGCGTCAGCGGCTCGGCGGGCGACTCCTCGACGATGGCCGGTTCAATCTGGCGCTGGAGCAGCCACCAACCCAGACCGCCAATCGCTGCCGCCAGCAGAAGAAAAATCAGGTTGGGCATACCCGGAATCAGGCCCAGCACACCAATGATCAGGGCCGTCAGCATGATCACGCTGGGATTGCCGAGCATCTGGCTGCTCACCTGCTGGCCAATGTCTTCATCCGTCGTCACCCGGCTGACGACCAGGCCCGCTGCCGTGGAAATGATCAGCGCCGGAATCTGCGCCACCAAGCCATCACCGATGGTCAACAGGGTGTAATTGGCTGCCGCCTGAGCAAAGCTCAGATCATGCTGCAACATGCCGACGATCAGGCCGCCAATGACGTTGATGAAGAGAATCAGGATACCGGCCACCGCATCGCCGCGAACGAATTTGCTGGCACCGTCCATGGAACCAAAGAAATCCGCCTCCTGCGAAATCAATGCACGCCGCTTGCGCGCTTCATCCTCACCGATCAGCCCCGCGTTCAGATCCGCATCGATGGCCATCTGCTTGCCCGGCATGGCATCCAGAGTGAAGCGGGCAGAAACTTCAGCAATGCGGCCCGCACCTTTGGTGATGACGACAAAGTTGATGACCACCAGGATCACGAACACGACCAGACCAACCGCGTAATTGCCACCAACCAGAAAATGACCAAAGGCTTCGATAACCTTGCCGGCGGCATCCGGCCCGGTGTGACCTTCGAGCAGGACGATCCGCGTCGAAGCCACGTTGAGTGACAGCCGCATCAGCGTGGTCACCAGCAGCACCGTCGGAAACACCGAGAAATCCAGCGGCTTCATGGCATACATCGCCACCAGCATCACCATGATCGACAAGGCGATATTGAACGTAAAAAACAGATCAAGCAGAAAAGGCGG
Source organism: Sterolibacterium sp. (assembly GCA_019105045.1). GTDB lineage: Bacteria > Pseudomonadota > Gammaproteobacteria > Burkholderiales > Rhodocyclaceae > Sterolibacterium. Next base: position 3,422 of record JAHRWT010000071.1, on the reverse strand, counting down.
CAATGGCAACACCATCATCGCCAGGATCATGACGATCAACAGCGGCGCGGCCAGCTGCGGAAGATGGCTGCGCGAGAACAGATTCTGCATACCAAGCGTGGTTGCCATGTCTCTCAGACCCCCACCGCTTCAGCCGGGAACACCCCCGGATCCAATTCTGCCGGCACGGGCAAGGCCTGCGGCGCCTGTGGTGGCAAGGCATCACCAGCAAGCGCTTGCTGCAGCTGATAGACATAGGCCATCACTTCCGCAACAGCGCTGTACAACGCCGCCGGAATCTGCTCGCCGATATCGCAATGCCGGTACAGGGCGCGCGCCAGCGGCGGGGCTTCCAGCAAGGGCACTTCGTGTGCTGCGGCCAGCTCGCGGATATTCTGCGCAACCAGATTGATGCCTTTGGCAATCACCTGCGGCGCGCCCATCTGCCCGCTGTCATACTTGAGCGCCACGGCAAAATGCGTCGGATTGGTCACCACCACGTCGGCCTTGGGCACATCCGCCATCATCCGCCGCCGCGCCATTTCACGCTGCTGGCTGCGAATGCGCCCCTTGACTTGCGGGTCCCCTTCCTGCTCCTTGTGTTCCTGGCGCACCTCTTCCTTGGTCATGCGCAACTTGCTGTGATACTGCCAGAGCTGAAAAGGCACATCTATCGCCGCAATCAGGGCCACCCCACTCACCAGCGCCAGCATGGCAAACAGCAGGATATCGACGAAGGAAATCACGCTGCGCTCCAGTGGCTGGCTCAACAGCGCGAACAAGGCGCCCTGCTGATGTGCCACCACCCAGTACACCACGCTGCCAACCAGTAACGCCTTCAGAACCGACTTGACCAGTTCAGCCGGCCCTTGTACAGAAAAAATCCGCTTCAGCCCAGACAGGGGGTTGATACGGTTGAAGTCAGGCGCCAGTGCCTTGGAGGAAAACACCACCCCACCCAGCATCAGCGGACCCGCCAGCGCACCCACCACTGCCACCAGAAACAGCGGCGCCAGCAGCACCATGGCTTCCACGGACAGAGAAAGAAAAGCATTGCTCAGCGCGTGGGAGTCAAAAGCCTGGTCACGCCCAAAACTCAAACCATGCCGCAACAATTGTTTGGCCTGCTGCGCAAACCACCCTCCCATCATCCAGAGGATGCTCACCCCCGCCAGCAGAACCATAAACGCCGACAATTCACGCGAATTCGGCACACGGCCATCCTCGCGCGCCTGCTCCAGACGCCGCGACGATGCGGGTTCGGTCCGTTCGAGATCGCTATCCTCGGCCACTATCAGCTCCTTGCATACCGGCAATTATTGCCGCCCGCAAGAAGGAAGGCCGTGAGAATAGAAAGAGTTTCACCTGCCTATTCGGAAAACAGGTGAATACACCACACTAACTATCTGTATTTATTTCAAATTCAGATCGTCGTTGATATATCAGCAGAGGACTCCAGCCAGTCAGTCAGCGCCTCACAGCCGGCTGGTCGATGGCAATCGGCCGGCGCGGGTGTGGCACGACGATCAGGCAACCGCTGCGTCCGGCCCCATGAAGTCAGAGCGCAGCATGTTACCGTTTTTGGCGGCATCACCCAGCAGTTCCTTCATATCGAGAATCAGCGCAATCTGCCCGTTGGACAGCGTCGTCACCCCTGCAACCCCCTTGGGCCGGAAGTCCTCCAGCGACTTGATCACTGCATCCTCCCGACCAGCAAAGCCATCCACCGCGAGGATGAACGACGTCTCCACCGCTTGCATCAGCACGCCGTAGTCGGGAATGCGCGCCTGCGGCCAGCCCAGCAGATTCGACAGCGACAGCAGGGGCAGCACTTCACCACGCACCACCATGACAGCCGCGCCACCTACTTCCTGCACCTGCTCGATATTGATCGGCAATATTTCGCGCACCATGCTCAGCGGCACGGCAAACGGCTGCTCGCCAAGCTCGATGAGCAACACCGGCAAGATGGCCAGCGTCAACGGCAGGGATATGATGAATGTGGTGCCGCTGCCCTGCACCGTGCGAATATCAATCGTACCGTTGAGTTTGTGGATATTGGTCTTGACCACATCCATGCCCACACCACGACCGGAAACATCCGAGGCCACATCATTGGTCGAAAAGCCCGGCTGGAAGATCAGGTTGTAACTCTGCCTGTCATCCATGGCGTTGGCTTCTTCACTGGTAATGACGCCTTTTTCCACCGCCTTGGCACGCAGCCGCTCCGGATCGATGCCGCGCCCGTCGTCGGCCACCAACAGAACGATGTGATCACCTTCCTGGCGGGCTTCGAGTCGCACTGTCGAATGCTCGGGCTTGCCACTGGCCAGACGTTCGGCAGGCGATTCAATGCCATGATCAACCGCATTGCGCACCAAATGGATGATGGGATCGGAGAGATCCTCGATCATCGTCTTGTCGATTTCGGTTTCTTCACCAATCAAGACCAGTTCGACATCCTTGCCCAGATTGCGCGCCAGATCGCGGGCAATCCGCGGATATTTCTGGAACAGACGACCAATCGGCTGCATCCGGGTTTTCATCACCGCGCTTTGCAGATCGCTGACCAGCAAATCAAGCTGGCTCACCGCCTGATCGAGTGCCGACATGGTCTCACTGTCGTTGCGCCCAGCCAGTATGTCACTGCGCAGGGAATTCAGACGGTTCTTGGTCAGACCAATCTCGCCGGAAAGATTGAGCACCTGATCCAGACGGGCCGTATCGACACGAATGCTGTTGTCACGCCCCTTTTCACCATCACGCCGCCCAACCGGCGGACTCTGACCGCCTGGCTTGTCGCCGGCTCGACGGCCGACAGCCTGTTTGATGACCTGTTCGGGCGTTGTGGCGGCAACCGCCGAAGAATGACCGGTATTGGCATCTGCCTGCGCCGAAGCAGCCGGGGCAGGGGCATCCGTTACCGCTGCCAACAGATTTCCCCAATCAGGATCTTGCTGCCCACTGACAACAACCGCTGCCGGAGCTGCCGCTGCCACAGGCACAGTCGCCCCCAGCTCACCCGCAATGGCGCGCCGGAGGGCCGCCAGCAATTCCGCGGAAGCAGCGCGCGGCTGTTGATTGCCCTCCAGAGTATGGAACATCTGTCGCACACCGCTCGTCGCGTCCATGATGACATCCATGATTTCATGGGTCATCTCCAACTCCCCGTTGCGCAACAGATCAAACAGGTTTTCGGTCAGATGACACAGCGTCACCAGCTCCGTGGCATTGAGAAACCCCGCCCCCCCCTTGATGGTGTGAAAGCCACGAAAAATATCATTGAGCAAGCCGCGGTCGCTGGCGTTTCTTTCCAGCTCAACCAGCTTGTTATCAACGCTCGACAAAAGATCATTCGCCTCAAGCAGAAAATCCTGCAGCAGGTCTTCCATTCCCTGAAAATCGCTCATGTTCTTTCTCCTGCCCACTCAATGGACCATGTC
>JAHRWT010000107.1 GCA_019105045.1 Sterolibacterium sp. | reverse complement strand
CGTGGGGTCGCCAGATTGCGGCGATGCGTTTGGCCTGGTAAAGGTCGAACGGGTTGTCAGGCCAGTCGATCTTTCGCGATCGTTCAGGTGCAGCAGCTTGGTGCGGAGTGGTAGTTCAGTTGGTTAGAATACCGGCCTGTCACGCCGGGGGTCGCGGGTTCGAGTCCCGTCCACTCCGCCAACATACAAGTAAAAACGCGCCACAGGCGCGTTTTTACTTTATCCCTGTGTTTCTTGTCTGAGGCTGGGTAGCCGTCTGTACATGGCTTGGCAAGCGAACAATATAGCTCGGCGTTCTTGATCGGAGTGCTGGGCCAATATCTTGCCTGGCGTGGCGACGCTCTTCTGGCAGTCGAGGCATGCAGTGCCTTTAATGATGCGGCAGTGTGCGCATGAGCGCAGTAGAACGCTAGAACGCGCGAGTGGCAGCAAATTTTTCAACAAATCCAGCAAGCTCGGGTATAATGGCGAGCTTTGCTGAACTCAGAAGATCTGGAGCAACCCAATGTCCCGCGTATGCCAAGTAACGGGCAAGGCCCCGATGGTTGGAAACAAGGTTTCCCACGCCAACAACAAGACAAAACGTCGTTTTCTGCCCAACCTGCAATATCGCAAGTTCTGGGTGGCCAGTCAGAATCGTTGGGTACGCCTGCGTGTGTCCAACGCCGGTCTGCGCCTTATCGACAAGAACGGCATCGAGGCTGTCCTTGAGGATCTGCGTGCGCGTGGCGCAATGTAGTGTATTGATGAGTTCCTGAGTCGGTCCCAGACCGCTGTGTCTGGTGACGGCTCGACTCATGTCAACCCATATTGAGCGGAGAACATCATGGCCAAAGGCGGTCGCGAAAAAATCAAACTGGAATCCACGGCCGGTACTGGCCACTTCTATACCACTACCAAGAACAAGCGCACCATGCCGGAAAAAATGGAGATCATGAAATTTGATCCCAAGGCACGCAAGCATGTGGCCTACAAGGAAATGAAGCTGAAATAAGAACGCCGCCGATCGAATCGGCAATCGGCATTCACGCTTTTCAATAGCCGCGCTTGACGCGGCTTTTTTATTTCCTGAGACAAAATCGGTGCGGTGGAATTTTGCAGGAGATACAGAAAACCCTGCACGCAGCCTTGGGCAGACGACTGCGAAGGAATGCAGGCCGACGCTGTTCAATCGTCCAGTGCAAACTGGTGTTTTACCCGCAAGGTGGTTGCCTCCGCCGGATTTCTCAGCATGTCCAACAGGCGGTCGATGTGTGGATGCTTGCCCGGCTGACTGCGGGCTTCTTCGGTGTGTTCAGCGTACAGCTCCAGCCCTTTTCTGGCGGCATCGACGGTAATGGCCCCGTATAGCTGGGCCAGATGGTTGTATACCGCCAGCGAACCTGTCTGGCCGGGCTTGTTCTCCACGGTGGCGACCACGGCCCCCGTCGCATCGAGCAACTGCAAGGCGGTCAGATGAGAGATTTTTGGCAGTTGCTTGAGGTTGCTGGCAAAGCTCATTGCCGTCTCGTCAGATGCGCCTGGCCAGTTCCACGGCCTTGCCCAGATAACTTGCCGGCGTCAGTTCCAGCAAGCGGATTTTTTCGGTTTCCGGAATTTCCAGCGTGCGAATGAACTCATGCAGGCCCTCGCGCGTGATGCCCTTGCCGCGCGTCAGTTCCTTCAGTTTCTCGTAAGGGTTTTCCACTGCAAAACGGCGCATCACCGTTTGTACCGGCTCGGCCAGCACTTCCCAGCAGGCATCGAGGTCTGCCAACATGCGCTGGGCATCGGCTTCGAGCTTGCCCAGCCCGCGCAAGGTGGCATCATAAGCCAGCACCGAATAGCCAAATGCCACGCCCATGTTGCGCAGCACGGTGGAATCGGTCAGATCGCGCTGCAGGCGGGAGATAGGCAGTTTTTCGGCCAGGTGGCGCAGTACGGCATTGGCCAGCCCCAGATTGCCTTCGGAATTTTCGAAGTCGATGGGATTGACCTTGTGCGGCATGGTCGATGAACCGATTTCTCCTGCCTTGGGCTTCTGCCTGAAATAGCCCAGGGAAATGTATTGCCAGATATCGCGGTCGGCATCGATCAGGATGGTATTGAAGCGGGCGATGGCATCGAACAGTTCGGCCATGGCGTCATGCGGCTCGATCTGGATGGTGTAGGGATTGAACTCGAGCGCGAAGGATTCGATGAAACAACGGTTGAAACTTTCCCAGTCAAACTCCGGATAGGCAGCCAGGTGCGCGTTGTAGTTGCCGACTGCGCCATTGAACTTGGCCGTCAGTGACACCGTGGCAACGCGTTGCGCTGCCCGCTCAAGGCGAGCGCAGATGTTGGCCATTTCCTTGCCCAGCGTGCTGGGCGTGGCAGGCTGGCCATGGGTGCGCGAGAGCAGCGGCAGCGCTGCATGGTTGTGGGCCAGCTCGCGAAAGCGGGTCACCAGTGCCTGCACGGCAGGCAGCAAGGCAGCAGTGCGCGCTTCCTGCAACATCAGGGCGTGCGAAAGGTTGTTGATGTCTTCGGAAGTACAACCGAAGTGGATAAACTCGGCAGCCGCCATGACTTCGGCATTGCCGGCCAGACGCTCCTTGAGCCAGTACTCCATTGCCTTGACGTCGTGATTGGTGCGCGCCTCGATGGCCTTGATGGCCTCACCGTCAGCCACGCTGAACTCATTCATCAAAGCTTCAAGTTCGCCCAGGGTGGCGCTGGAAAAAGGTTTGATTTCAGTCAGTTGCCCCGCTGCGGCCAGAGCCTTCAGCCATTCGATTTCGATCCTTACACGGCGCTTGATCAGACCATATTCGGAAAAATATTCACGCAGGGCTTCGAGTTTCTGGGCATAACGGCCGTCCAGCGGCGAAATGGCGGTCAGGGCAGTCAGAGTCGTCAACATGGCGAAATCAGAAAACAGGAAACAGGAAACAGGAATCCGTGTGCAGACACACGGATGAAAAGTCGGTCATTCTAGCATTGCACCAGGCTTGAAGCTGCCTGAACGATGGGCAATAATTGCTCGCTGCGGTTTGCCATCGGCAATCCACACGCCACAATCCGCCCGCCATCCACTGCGCTCTTGCTGAACGACCGGACACCTCCCATGAAACTGCTTGGCACTCTGACCAGCCCCTACGTGCGCAAGGTGCGTATCGTCCTTGCCGAAAAGAAGATTGACTGCGAGTTCGTGCTGGACAGCCCCTGGCTGGAAGGCTCCCAGATTACCCGCTACAACCCACTGGGCAAGGTACCGGTGCTCATTCTCGACGATGACAGCGTGCTTTATGATTCCCGCGTCATCGTCGAATACCTTGACAAACTTTCGCCCAACAAACGGCTGCTCCCAGCCAGTGGACGGGAGCGAATCCATATCAAACGCTGGGAAGCTCTGGCCGATGGCATTGCCGATGCGGCAGCGGATGCCCTGCTGGAATCACGCCGCCCCGACGGTGAGCGCAGCCCATCCTGGATGGCGCGCCAGCACGGCAAAGTGCGCGCCGGATTGCAGGCTCTGGCCGCTGAACTGGGTGAAAACCTCTGGTGTCAGGGCACGGCCTTGAGCCTGGCAGATATCGCCGTGGGCTGCGCTCTGGGCTATGTCAGCTTCCGCCATCCGGACATCGACTGGCGCAGCGAACACGCCTCACTGGCCAGACTGTACGAACGGCTGCTGCAGCGCCCGTCCTTTGCCCAAACCGTACCGCAGGATTGACCAACTGCAGTTCAGACGATCACACCGCCACCCAGACAGACGGTTGATTCATACACCACCACGCTTTGCCCCGGCGTGACCGCCCATTGAGGCGCGGCAAAGGCGATTTCACAGCGCTCGGCATCCACCGCATCGATCTCACAGGCCGCAGTGGGCTGGCGATAGCGTGTCTTTGCCGTATACACCCAATGCGTATGCGGCAGACGACCACTGACCCAGGACAGGTTCTGTGCCACCAGATGATCCCTGAGCAGCGCCGGATGATCGTGACCCTGCACCACCAGCAACACATTGCGTTCCATGTCCTTGGCCGCCACGTACCAGGCTTCATGGTCACCCGCCTCATCGGCATTGCCCTTGAGACCGCCAATATGCAGCCCCTTGCGCTGGCCGATGGTGTGATGAATCAGCCCTTCATGCTGGCCGATCACCCTGTCCTCTTCCAGGGTACGGATCTCACCCGGCTGTCCTGCCAGGTAACGACCAAGAAACTCGCGGAAGGGGCGTTCGCCGATGAAGCAGATACCGGTGGAATCCTTTTTCGAGAAATTGTGCAAGCCGGCTTCCTCGGCCAGCTTGCGCACTTCGCGCTTGTAGAGATGGCCAATGGGAAACAGGGTTTTTTCCAGCTGCTGCTGGTTGAGGCGATGCAGAAAATAGCTCTGATCCTTGAGCCCATCCTCGCCCTTGAGCAATTGCCAGTCGCCCAGAAAATGCCGCACCTGGGCGTAATGTCCCGTAGCAATCCGGTCCGCCCCCAGCTTGATGGCGTGATCGAGAAAAGCCTTGAACTTGATTTCCGCATTGCACAGCACATCCGGGTTGGGCGTGCGCCCGGCCTGGTATTCACGCAGGAATTCGGCGAACACCCGCTCCTTGTATTCGGCGGAAAAATTCACCACTTCCAGATCGATGCCGAGCACATCGCAGACCGAGACAGCATCGATCAGATCCTGCCGGGAAGAACAATATTCCTCATCATCGTCATCCTCCCAGTTTTTCATGAACAGGCCGGTTACCTGCCACCCTTGCTGCTTGAGCAGCAAGGCTGCCACGGAAGAATCAACGCCGCCGGACATGCCGACGATGACGCTACGCTTAGTCATAGTGCTTCACCAAATCAAGAGGATAACGATGGCCCGCGAGGTAATCGCGGATACATTGCAACACCAGCGGGCTGCGGTGTTGCGCAGACAATGCCTGGATTTCATCCAGCGTCAGCCACAGCGCACGCAGAATGCCTTGGTCCAGCTTGCGGCCGATTTCTTCCTCGCCCAACTCACCACAATAGGCAAAGCGCAGATAGGTCAGATCGCGCTCGGGACGCGGCCACTGGTAGATCCCCACCAGCGCCTGCGGCTGGAAATGCCAGGCGGTTTCTTCCAGCGTTTCGCGCACACAGGCATGCAGCAGGGATTCACCCGCATCCAGGTGGCCTGCCGGCTGGTTGTAACGAACGACGCGGCGGCCAGTCTGATCGCTGACTTCTTCCTCGACCAGCAAAAAACGGCCCGCGTGCTCAATGACGGCCGCCACGGTGACATGGGGTTTCCAAATCAGATTCATCGCGGCATTCTAGCCTGACACGAGGCCTTCTCCGACAGACAACGGGCTGTCGTCAGGGCATTCATGCGCGGCCCTGAAGCCACTCCGGCAGATCAGACAACGGTGGTCTGTGCCTGCCCGGCCTGACGTGCCTCGATGTGACCGATGGTGAAGACCGTCTCGCCCTGGGCCTGGAGAAATTCAATGGCACGCTGCTGGTTTTCCGCCGCCACGATGGCCACCATGCCGATACCGCAGTTGAAGACGCGGTGCATTTCGGCATCGGCCACCTGGCCTTCGCGTTGCAGCCACTGGAACAGCGGCGGCAGCGGCCAGCCATCACGCTGCAGCGTAGCGCTCAGATGATCACCCAGGATGCGTGGCACGTTTTCGGTCAGGCCACCGCCGGTGATATGGGCCATGCCCTTGACCCCGCCCTGCCCCAATGCTTGTTGCAGGGCCAGCAGCGGTTTCACATAGATGCGCGTCGGCGCCATGATGGCCTCGCCGAATGGCTGCCCGTGAAAATCGGCGGCCATATCCGGCTGGGCCCGCTCGATGATCTTGCGGATCAGCGAATAACCGTTGGAATGCGCCCCACTGGAAGCCAGCCCGAGCACCACGTCACCCGGTGCGATGGCTTTGCCATCGATGATCTGTGTTTTTTCGACAGCGCCCACGGCAAAACCGGCCAGGTCATATTCACCGTCCGGATACATGCTGGGCATTTCAGCGGTTTCACCACCGATCAAGGCACAGCCGGCCAGCTCGCAACCCCGGGCGATCCCCTGGATCACGCTGGCGGCCGTATCGACATGCAACCGGCCACAGGCAAAATAATCGAGAAAGAACAGCGGTTCGGCACCCAGCACCAGAATGTCGTTGACACTCATCGCCACCAGATCCTGACCCACCGTATCATGGCGGTTCAACTGGAAGGCCAGCTTGAGCTTGGTACCCACACCATCCGTGCCGGACACCAGCACCGGCTCACGGTATTTTTTTGCCAGCTCGAACAGCGCGCCAAAGCCACCGATCCCCCCCAACACTTCGGGGCGCATGGTGCGCCTGGCAAACGGCTTGATACGTTCGACCAGCGCATCGCCGGCATCGATATCGACCCCGGCATCGCGGTAGGTCAGTGAAGTCGCGGTGGAATTTGTTGTGCTCAAGTTGAGTTCCTGCAAGCTGGCGGCTAAAGTAGCGGGGAGCGGCTTGAGCCGGGTGGTGAAAGGCGATGAGGCATGACAACACGACAATGTGGCCGCAGCATGCCGGCAGCCGCCGGTGACTGGCCACATCTGCCACATCTGCCACATCGTTGCATCAAACCAGAATCGAACCGCAAATTTTACCGGAAATGTTCAGGGCGTGCCCTATCACCGACATCCCCTGGAGCCATCCTGCCTGCATGAATTTTCGTTCTGACAACCCGACCGACCACTGGCAAACCCTGCTCTGGAGCGGCTGCGGACTGGCCCTGCTCTGGTTGCTGTATGTGCTCAGTTCGATACTGACGCCTTTTTTGCTGGCCGGCATTCTTGCCTATATCTGCGCGCCGCTGGTCGACTGGTTGGTGCGCTATCGCTTGCCGCGCACCGCCGCCAGTCTGCTGGTCATCCTCTCGCTTGGCGCGCTGCTGGCTCTGCTTGGCCTGATCCTGCTGCCGCTGATTCGCGAAGAAAGCCAACAGATGATGGATCGTCTGCCTGCCCTGGTGGCCCTGTGGAACGAACACGCCATGCCCTGGCTGCAACAGCATTTGGGCGTCCAACCCCAGGCCCGGCTGGATGCCGCCGCCGTCAAACGCCTGCTCAGTGCCAATCCCGGCAGCGTCAACAACATCCTGCATTCGCTGCTGCAATCCTTGAAAATCGGCGGCCTGGCCGTTGTTGGCCTGCTCACCACCCTCGCTCTGATGCCCATGATGATGTTCTATCTGCTGGCGGATTGGCATCAACTGCTTGGCCGGCTTGATCGTTTCATTCCCCGCCCCTGGCATACGCGCAGTCGCCAGATTGGCGGCGAGATCGATGCAGTCATGGGCGAATTCCTGCGCGGCCAGATTTCGGTCATGCTCTGCCTGGCCGTGTATTACAGCCTGGGATTGTGGCTGGCAGGCGTAAGTTTTGCCCTGCCGGTCGGCATCCTCACCGGACTGCTGATATTCATTCCCTATATCGGTTTTGGTCTGGGCCTGTTGCTGGCCATACTGGTGGCCCTGCTGCAATCTGCCGGCATCGCACCGCTGATTGGTGTGGCCATTGTCTATGGTTTCGGCCAATTGCTTGAAAGTTTCGTTCTCACACCCTGGCTGGTTGGCCAGCGTATCGGCCTGCATCCGCTGGCGGTCATTTTTGCCCTGCTCGCCTTTGGTCAGATTTTCGGTTTTTTCGGCATTCTGCTGGCCCTGCCGGCATCGGCCATCCTGCTGGTTGGTCTGCGCCATCTTGCTGCCAGCTACCTTGACAGCCGCTTCTATCGTGGCGAAAGCAACGAAGGCTGCGAAAATGACGCCCCCGCACCCTGACCATCGCCTTCACTTTACTCACGCTTCATGACCCTGCGCCGCCAACAACAACTGCTGCTCGACATTGGCCCGGAAGCCGCCCCAGCGAGTCTGGACAACTTCATCGTTGGCGAAAACCGCGAACTCATGGCCCGCCTCAAGGCATTGGCTGATCCGGGTATTTTCGACCAGATCTACCTGTGGGGCGAAACCGGCTGCGGGCGCAGTCACCTGCTGGCGGGCACGCTGGAACATGTCGCAACCCATGGTCGCAATGTCTGCTTCGCGCGCGGCCAGGATCTGGCCGATGAACTCAGCGCCCCACCCGGCAGCCTGATCATCATCGACGATGCCGACGCGCTGGACGAAACAGCGCAGATCACTCTCTTCCGCACTTTCAACGCCGCCCGCCTGGTGGGTCTGGCGCTGCTGCTGGCCGGCCGGCGCCCTCCCCTGCAACTGGAATTGCGCGAAGACCTGCGCACGCGCATCGGCGCCACACTGATCTATGAAGTCCATCCACTGAGCGATGCCGAAAAAACCATCGCCTTGCGGCAGCACGCCGCCGCCCGAGGCATGCACATCGACGATGCGCTGATCAATTATCTGCTGCATCATGGCCGGCGCGACCTGCCTTCCTTGCTGTGGATGCTCAATGCGCTCGACCAGGCCTCGCTGGAACGCAAACGCGCCCCCAGCCTGCCCCTGCTGCGCGAAGTGCTGGGGCAGCACCAGCAACCCTCCCTTGAACTGCAATCCCCTGCAACCACCTGCAACCACACAAGAGCACACACATGAACCTGGCACTGTTTGATCTCGACAATACCTTGCTGGCTACCGACAGCGATTTTGAATGGGCGCAATTCCTGATCGAACTGGGTGTGCTTGACCGCGAAATCCAGGAAGCAAAAAATGCCGAGTTCTACGCTCAGTACCAGGCCGGCACGCTGGATATCGACGCCTTTCTCGATTTTCAGCTACGCCCACTGTCCCATCACAGCCGCACTCAGCTGGCTGACTGGCATGAAGACTTCATGGCCCGTTGCATCCGCCCCAACATCACCCCGCAAGCCCGCGCTCTGGTGGAAAAACACCGTGCCGCCGGCGATCTGCTGGCCATCGTCACCGCCACCAACAGCTTTGTGACCGGGCCGATTGCCCGCGAATTCGGCATTCCCCACCTGATCGCCACCATCCCCGCCCAGGACTGCCGCTCGGGCCAATACACTGGCAAACACAGCGGGCTGCCGGCTTTTCGCGCAGGCAAGATCAACCGCGTCGAAGCCTGGCTGGAATCCCTCGGCCTGTGGTGGGGCAGCTTCGCGCAAAGCCATTTCTACAGCGACTCCCACAATGATCTGCCCTTGCTTGAACAGGTCAGCCGGCCAGTAGCCGTCGATGCCGACGCCACACTGACCGCCCACGCCCGGCAGCATGGTTGGCCGCTCATCAGCCTGCGCTAAGGCCGCCATACCTCTCGGCAGCCTGGCTGCAAGTTGCGGCCACTGCTGATTCGCGGCAGAATCCGCCCTTTATCTACAGACATCCAGACACTTGAAGGACTCTGCCGCCACCTCGCTTTCCATTCGGCTTGAGCCTGCTGACAACCAGCGGCTGGCCAACCTGTGCGGAGCGCTGGATGAAAATCTGCGCCAGATCGCAACTGCCTGTGATGTGCAACTGACCCGCCGGGGTGATCGCTTCCGCATCAAGGGTGACCATGCCCGGCTGGCCGCAACCGCCCTGCAGCTGTTCTACGAAAAAAGCCAGCAACCGCTGTCGGTTGATGCCATCCAGCTTGACCTGATCGAACTGCTCAACCAGGACAGCCAGGATAACCGGGGCAATGCCCTCACTGCCTCGACAAACCGCACAACCACTGCGCCCTCGCCTGAACTGATCACGCGCAAGAACAACCTGCATGGCCGCACACCACGCCAGGTGCAGTATCTCAAGCAAATTCAGGAACACGACATCACTTTCGGCATTGGCCCGGCAGGCACTGGCAAGACCTATCTGGCCGTGGCCAGCGCAGTCGATGCGCTGGAACGCGACCAGATCAACCGCATCATCCTGACACGCCCCGCCGTCGAAGCCGGCGAGCGCCTGGGATTTTTGCCCGGTGATCTGGCACAGAAGATCGACCCTTATTTGCGCCCGCTGTATGACGCGCTATACGATCTGATGGGCTTTGAAAAAGTCGGCAAGCTGTTCGAACGCCAGGCGATAGAAGTCGCCCCGCTGGCCTACATGCGCGGCCGCACGCTGAATCACGCCTTCATCATTCTCGATGAAGCGCAGAACACCACGCCAGAGCAGATGAAGATGTTCCTCACCCGCATTGGCATCGGCGCCAAAGCGGTCATCACCGGTGATGTCACGCAAGTCGATCTGGCCCGTGGCCAAAAAAGTGGCCTGATCGAAGCCCGCCGCATCCTGGCCGATGTACGCGGCATCGCCTTCACCGATTTCCTTGCTGCAGACGTTGTTCGTCACCCGCTGGTAGCGCGCATCGTTGCCGCCTATGAAACCCATGACCAGGCCGTCCGCCAGGATCCCTGAAACCCGGCACGCATCCCCGGTGCTGCTGTCGCTGACCGTGCAATACGCCTGCACCGACCCGGAACAACCGGCGCGCGCGCAACTGCGTCGCTGGGTGCGCGCCGCGCTGCACTCCACCAACCGCCATGCCACCATCACCCTGCGTTTCGTCGATGCCGAGGAAAGCCGCGCGCTGAATCGTGAATACCGGAGCCAACCCGGCAAACCCCGCGACTACGCAACCAATGTGCTGTCCTTCCCCTATACCCCGCCGCCCGAACTGGGCGGCGATCTGGTGATCTGCCCCGAAGTGGTCAGACGCGAAGCGCTTGAACAGAACAAACCCCTGCAACACCATTTTGCCCACATGATCATCCACGGCATGCTGCATCTGCAGGGCCATGACCATGAAAACGACGCCGATGCCCTGCGGATGGAAGACGCAGAACGTCTCATCCTGGCGCGCTTTCGCATTCCAGACCCCTATCAGGACGGTTAGCGGATAGAAGACAGTGGATCGCGCCCCCAGAACAGCCCAACCTCTTTACATCTTTACCTCTTTACCTTTGATCCCATCAGCCCATGGACCCATCCAGTCGACCTACCCTGTTTGAACGCCTTTCCGCGCTGCTGACCCGCGTACCCGAAGATCGCGAGGAATTGCTCGAACTGTTGCACACCTCCTTCGAGCGCAATCTGCTCGATGCCGATGCGCTATCGATCATTGAAGGTGCGCTTGAAGTTTCCGACATCCAGGTACGTGACATCATGGTGCCGCGCGCCCAGATGGATGTCATCGATGTGCATGATCCCATCGAAAAAATCACCGCCTTCGTCATCGATGCCGCCCATTCGCGTTTTCCGGTGATCGGTGAAAATCGCGACGACCTGCTCGGCATATTGCTGGCCAAGGATTTGCTGCGTTACTTTGCCGGCAAGGAGTTCAACCTGCGCGACACCTTGCGCCCGGCCGTTTTCATCCCCGAATCCAAGCGACTCAACATCCTGCTGCGCGAATTCCGCGTCTCGCGCAATCACATGGCGATTGTGGTCAATGAATACGGCGGCATGGCCGGGCTGGTCACCATCGAAGATGTCCTCGAACAGATCGTCGGCAACATCGAAGACGAATACGATCTCGACCAGAGCCACGACAACATCCGCCGCGACGCCGGCGGGCGCTTTGTGGTCAAGGCCAGCACCAGCATCGAGGATTTCAACACCGCCTTCTGCTGCGATTTTCCTGCTGACGAATTCGACACCATCGGCGGCTTCCTACTCGGCGAACTGGGCTATGTCGCCAAAAGAAACGAAATCATCTCCCTCGCCGGCATCCGTTTCCAGGTCCTGCGCGCCGATAGCCGCCGCCTGTACACCCTGCTGGTTGATCTGCTGCCTCCTACCGAAGAGCAAGCAGACGACTGACGTCTGACTTCTTTATTGCGCCATGCCGCTATCCGCACTGCGTCACTTGCCACCGACCTGGCTGCTCGCGCCCGTACTGGGGGCGGCCGCGGTACTCTGCTTCGCGCCCTTCTCGCTATTCTGGGCGGCGCCCCTCGCCTGGCTGGGCCTTTTCCTGCTGTTCGAGCGCAGTCACAACCCCCGCCAGGCGGCGGTAACAGGCGGGCTGTTTGGCCTGGGTTTCTTTCTCGCCGGGGTGTCCTGGGTCTTCGTCAGTCTCTCGGTGTTTGGGGGCATGCCGGCCTGGCTGGCCGCCCCGGCCACTTTCCTGTTCTGCGCCGTACTCGCCCTCTACCCGGGGCTCAGTGGTTTCCTCTACCGCCGCTGGCGCCCGCCAGCCTTCTGGCAGCGCAGCCTCTTCTTTGCCGCCTGCATCGCCGGCGCTGACTGGTTGCGGGCCTGGCTATTCACGGGCTTTCCCTGGCTGGCCCTGGGTTACAGCCAGACACCGCCGAGCCCGCTGGCAGGTTTTGCTCCGGTTCTTGGCGTCTTCGGCCTGTCCTTCCAGCTCGCCTGGCTCGCTGCTACTCTGGCCCGCCCCCGTCTTGGCTTGCCGCTGGCTGCCCTCCTCGCCCTGAGCGGTTTCGGCTTGCAGCAGATCCACTGGAGCGAGGCACA
>JAHRWT010000103.1 GCA_019105045.1 Sterolibacterium sp. | reverse complement strand
AGAAATCAGCAATGAAGCCGGCTTCGTCAGCGCGCGGATCGCCGGCAGGAAAGTGGAAATCTTCCAGAAGGATCTGAGCCTGATCGAACGGGAAATCCAGTCGGCCCGGCAGGGCAAGTTTCGCTGGTACATCCGCCAGTTATTTCCCCACGGCGATCTGAGCACCTGCCTGATCGCCCATCTCATGCACCTGGAAATCTGCCATGAGCGCGCGCAGTGCCTCGACAGGCTGCGGCAACTGGCCTTGCCTTTTCCGCCGCCGCTGATGCGCTCGCTCGCCAAGACCTTTCTGACGCAGACGAGCATCACCCTGATCCATACCCGGAAAATCAGACGCGCGGAGGATGTTCAAAACCTCATCGCGCTGTGTTCGGCATTCGTGTTTTTCTCGAATATCGTGCTGTTTGCCATCAACCGCCGATATCCGCTGCTCGAAAAAGGCGGCAACAAGCTGATTCAGGGCTTCGCGCTGCGTCCCGAGCATTACGAACAGCGTGTGGCCGCCCTGTTCAAGGCCGCCGCCGACAACGCGCCGCAGACGGCAGCCGCCGAAATGGCCGGCTTGCAGCAGGAACTCAGCAAACTGGCACAGCAGGCGCTGGCTGCCTGTTGAACCAACGCGATGGCCACGGCGCTATGCCCGCAGGAAATATCCTTGGGCAGCGCTGCCCGGGAAGCGCTGCCCGAATCGAACCACGCAATGACGATTCAACCCCTGCGGGCTTTGCCGTGATGCCGCAACACCGTGACGCCATGATGCAGGCTTTGGCACGCTTTGGCTCAGTGCCAAAAATCAGAGCCAGCCTTTGCGGCGAAACAACCAGAAAGGCAGGATCACCGAGAGCACCATCAGACTGATGGCAAAGGGATAGCCGAGCTGCCAGTCGAATTCGGGCATGTACTTGAAATTCATGCCATAGACGCTGGCGATCAGCGTGGGGGGCAGCATGGCGACCGAGGCGACCGAGAAAATCCGGATCACCTTGTTCTGGTTGATGTTGATGAAACCGATGGTGGCGTTCATCAGGAAGTTGATTTTTTCGAACAGGAAGGACGTGTGGCCATCCAGTGATTCGATGTCACGCAGCAATTGCTGGGTGTCGTTGATCTGATTGGTCGACAGGAAACGGCCCCGCATCAGGAAGGAAACCGCGCGGCGGGTGTCCAGCACATTGCGCCGGATGCGGCCGTTCAAGTCTTCTTCGCTGGCAACCACGGCCAGCACCTTGGCGGCGGCCGCATCGGTCATGTCGCGCCCCAGCACCTGAGTGCTGACGGCTTCCAGCGCCGTGTAGATGTCTTCCAGCGCATCGGCGGAATATTCCACGTCGGCGGAATACAGACCGATCAATACATCCAGACAGTCACTGACGATGCCCATTTGCGTCCTGGCCCGCAAGCGTTGCAGGCGGAATACGGGCAATTCTTCGGTGCGCACGGAAAACAGGATGTTGCGATGCAGGATGAAGGTCACCGGCACGTTGCGCGATTCGTTTTTCTTGTCGAGCAGGAAATCCGAGTGCATGTAGATCGCGCCGTCTTCCTCCACATAGAAACGCGCCGAGACTTCCAGGTCGGTATGCTCTTCGGGATCGGGCAGCGCCAGATCGAAGACTTTTTCGATCAGCGCACGCTCATCTTCGGTGGGCGCCACCAGGTCGATCCAGACGGGGTTGCTGCGCTCAAGATCCTGTGGGCTGACGACCGGAATCTGGCGCAGCCGGCCACCGTGCAGTTCAAAGGCATTCAGGGTCTTGCGCAGATGTGTGCCGGAATGCGGGCCGGTCAGGCTGGCGCGGGCATCCGCTGAAAGTTCGCGGGCAATCGACTGACGGCGGGTGGCCTGGATCAGCCCCCAGACCAGGCGGCCGTCTTCTTCAGACAGCGCTTCCAGGATGAACACCAGCTGGGGCACGCCCAGCCTGGCCAGCATGTTTTCCAGCTCAAGCAGGCTTTGCTCGGGCGAGACGGATTCCATCAGCTCGTGGCGCGGGCGATCGGGACGGCCCTCATCCTCGTTTGCCGGCTTGCACAGATTGAGCAGATCCTCAACCTCGCCCAGATGGAATTCGGCCTCGTCCGTATCCAGAGTTTGTTCGATTTTGGCCATGTTTACAGCACTTTCCTGGCTGGCAAACGATGGGGGCGGGCCCCGCATCCATGATTCAACAAGCAGCGCATATTCTAAGGGAGCTGGCAAGGCGCTGTGGCACTTGCCGGGAAATTTTCTTCAGACCGTGGCCCCCCGCAGGAAGGATTGCTCGATCAGCGTCAGCAGGCTGGCCCGGGCGATGCGGCCACGCCGCTCGGCATCGACCAGACCGGAGAAAATGCCTATCCACAATTCCGTCAGCGCCGGTGCGCTGATATCGATGCGAAACACGCCGGCCTGCTGTCCGCGCAGGAAGAAAGCATCCATCTGCGATTCCCAGCCGGCATCGGCACCCATTTCAGTGGCGCCGTCCTGCCAGTAATACATCATCAGAAAGGCACTGAATTCGCGCTGTTCCAGGCTGTTCACCACCAGGCGATGCAAGGCTTGCAGCGGCGCGTCCTCCGCCAGCCGCGCAGCTTCGATGGCCGCACTCACCTGCGCCATGCTGTGCTTGAGCAAGCGTTCGATGAGTTGCTCACGCGTGCGGCAGAAGCGGTACAGCGTCGCCTTGCTCAAGCCCACCGCCCGCGCCAGCGCCTGCAGCGTGCCCCGTGGATGCGCCACCATGGCCTGCGCCAGCGCAGCCAGCAGGCGATTTTCTTCCTGGCTGACCTGGCCGGTGACGGCATCCACCGCGGCCGTTGTTGCTGCCGTGTCTGCCGTACTGGCTTGTACGCTGCGTTCAGTTTTTCCCATGATCTCGGTCTCGGTCTCGGTCTCAGTCTCAGTCTCAGCTCAGTCCTGCAATCAATCGTTCAATATGAATCAATTTGAATCGACTATGCCTCATTTGATGACATTTTATTTGATTTGAGGCAACAAGCCATGAATTCACCTAAACCACACAAGCAACAAAGTTACTACTGAAACTTTATTGACTTATTCGGTATTTTGATGCATCATCCAAAAACGATTCACCACCGCCAATCCAAGCTGTTATTACCCTGGAATTTGACCATGCACGAGATTCGCCACACGGGCAATGCAGGTTGCCCCGCTTCGCCAGCCGCCCCTTTCATGCCAACGGTCAAGCAGTTGCTGGCAACCGCCACCGCGGGGCTTTGCCTGACACTCGCGGGCTGCGGCCAGCAAGCCGAACAGGCCGCCTGGACGCCGCCGCCGACGCCGGTCGATGTGATGACGGCGCAGGCTGCACCACATACGGTGACCACCGCACTGCCCGGACGCATCGAGGCCGTGCGCAGTGCCGAAGTGCGGGCGCGGGTGGCCGGTGTCCTGTTGCAACGTCATTTTGAAGAAGGCAGCCAGGTCAAGGCCGGCCAGTTGCTGTTCCAGATCGATCCAGCACCCTTGCGCGCCGCGCTGGCCCATGCCGAAGGCACCCTGGCACGCGCCGAAGCCGAGCTGCTCGATGCCCGGACGCGCCTGCAGCGTTACAGTGAGCTGGTGGATATCGAAGCGGTCAGCCGCCAGGAATACGATGCCGCCCAGGCCGCGCTGAAATCCGCCGAGGCCGCCCGTGGCATGGCACATGCCGAGGTCACAACGGCGCGGCTGAATCTGGGCTATGCCAGCGTCAGCGCACCGATCAGCGGACGCATCGGCCGCGCGCTGGTCACCGAAGGCGCGCTGGTCGGCCAGGATGAAGCCACACCGCTGGCGGTCATCCAGCAGCTCGATCCCGTCTATGCCGATTTCCAGCAATCCGTCACTGCCGCCTTGCAGTTGCGCCAGCAAGCCGCCGCCGGAAAAACCGGCAAGGCCGGCCTGCCGCTGACCCTGCGCATCGAAGGCGCCAGCGAACAGCGCCAGGGCCGCTTGCTGTTCAGCGATGTCAGCGTCGAGCGCAGCACCGGACAAATCCTGCTGCGCGGCGAGTTTCCCAATGCGGATGGCCTGCTCCTGCCCGGCATGTATGTGCGCGTGCACACGCCCGGCTTGCATCTGGAACAAGCCTATCAGCTGCCGCAGCGCGCCGTCAGTCATCTGCCGGATGGCACGGCCCAGGTCATGCTCGTCGATGCGCAGGGCAAGACCGAGGCCCGCACGGTGGATACCGTCGCCATGCAGGGCAGTCATTGGATCATCAGCGGCGGTCTGCAGACGGGCGAGCAGGTGATCGTCAATGCGGCCTCGCCGCTGCAGGCCGGCGCGACAGTGGCCATCGTCAGTGTGGATGGCCAGACCACAGCGGCGGCACAGGCGCCGGCTGCGCACTGAATCGCCACATATGCTGAATGCTGAATGTTGAATCCTGAATCCTGAATCTACGCACCCCGCCACCGCTGAATCCAGCCACTCACGCCCCTCGGAGCGCAGTCATGTCCAAGTTCTTCATCCACCGCCCCAATTTCGCCTGGGTCGTGGCCATTTTCATCGCCCTGGCCGGCCTGCTGGCGCTGCCCAACCTGCCGGTGGCGCAATATCCGACGGTCGCCCCGCCGCAGATCAATATCCATGCCACCTATCCGGGCGCATCGGCCACGCTGATCAGCGAATCGGTGATCAGCGTCATCGAAGAGGAACTCAACGGCGCAAAGAATCTGCTCTATTACGATTCCTCGGCCAACTCCACCGGCTTTGGCGAAATCACCGTGACCTTTGAACCGGGCACCGATATCGATCTGGCCCAGGTGGATGTGCAAAACCGCATCAAGAAAGCCGAAGCCCGGCTGCCGGCGGCGGTGGTTCAGCAAGGTCTGCAGATCGAACAGGCCAATACCGGCTTTCTGATGATCATCGCCCTGGGCTACAAGGACGGTGCCCAGAATCAGGATCAGATCGCGCTGGCCGATTACGCCGTGCGCAACGTGAATAATGAAATCCGCCGCCTGCCCGGCGTGGGCAAGCTGCAATTCTTTGCCACCGAATCCGCCATGCGGGTCTGGATCGATCCGCAGAAACTGCTGGGCTATGGCCTGTCGGTGGCCGATGTCAATGACGCCATCGCCGCGCAGAACCTGCAAGTGCCGGCTGGCAGCTTCGGCGCCCGCCCGGGCAGCAGCGAACAGGAGCTGACCGCCACCATCGTCATCAAGGGCACGCTCGACGATGCACGCGAATTTTCCGGCATCGTGCTGCGCGCCAATGCAGATGGCTCACAAGTCACTTTGGGCGATGTCGCCCGCATGGAAATCGGCCGGCAGAACTATCTGTTCGACTCGCGGGTGAATGGCAAGAACGGCATCGCCTCTGCCGTCCTCCTCAGCCCCGGTGCCAATGCGCTGGCCACGGCGCGCGCCGTGAGCCAACGACTGGAAGAACTCTCGGCGGGCTTTCCGGACGACATTGAATATTCCATCCCCTACGACACCTCGCGTTTCGTCGATGTGGCCATCACCAAGGTGCTGCAAACCCTGGTCGAAGCCATTCTGCTGGTGTTTCTGGTGATCTATCTGTTCCTGCAGAATCTGCGCTACACGCTGATTCCCATCATCGTGGTGCCGGTCAGTCTGCTGGGCACCATGGCGGTCATGCTGGCCCTGGGTTTCTCGGTGAACATGATGACCATGTTCGGCATGGTGCTGGCCATCGGCATCCTGGTGGATGATGCCATCGTGGTGGTGGAAAACGTCGAACGCATCATGGCCGAGGAAGGACTTGCACCCGTGCCGGCCACCCTCAAGGCGATGCAGCAGGTTTCCGGCGCCATCGTCGGCATCACCGCCGTGCTGTCTGCCGTGTTCCTGCCGCTGGCTTTCATGGATGGCTCGGTCGGCGTGATCTATCGTCAATTCTCGCTGGCGCTGGCGGTATCCATCCTGTTTTCCGGTTTTCTCGCCCTGAGCCTGACGCCCGCGCTGTGCGCCACGCTGCTGCGACCGGTCGGCAATCATGCCGAAAAAAAAGGTTTCTTCGGTGTCTTCAATCGCCGTTTCAATGCCTTCAGCCAGGGCTATGCCACGCTCACCCAGCGCCTGCTGCAGACCACGGGGCGCTACATGCTGATCTACCTGGCCATCGTCATCGGCCTGGGCTGGCTGCTGGCGCGGATGCCCGAATCCTTCGTGCCGGCAGAAGACCAGGGCTATTATCTGGTCAATGCCCAGCTGCCCCCCGGAGCGACCTATGCCCGCACCGAGAATATCGTCAAGCAGATGGAAGAACACATCCTCTCGCGCCCGGCCACCGATTCGGTGGTGATGATATTGGGCTTCAGCTTTGCCGGCAGCGGTGAAAACGCCGCGCTGGGCTTTCCCTCGCTGACCGACTGGAGCAAGCGCGGCAGCGGATCGACGGTGAATGACGAAATCGCCGCCTTCAATGCCCGTTTTGGCGGCGCCACCGAAGCGGCTCTGATGGCCGTCAATCCGCCCACCATCGACGGCATGGGCACGGCCAGCGGTTTTTCCCTGCGCCTGCAGGACCGGGCCGGGCTGGGCCATGAGGCATTGATTGCCGCCCGCAACCAGCTGCTGGGTGAAGCCTTCGCCAAACCCGCCCTCCTCTACGCCATGATGGAAGGACTGGAAGATGCCCCGCAACTGCGGCTGGACATCGACCGCGACCAGGCGCGCGCCATGGGTGTGGATTTCGCCGCCATCAGCACGGCCATTGCCAGCGCTTTCGGTTCGGCCACCATCAACGATTTCGCCAACGCCGGCCGGCTGGAGCGGGTCGTGGTGCAAGCCGACATCAGCGAACGCATGACGCCGGAAAGCCTGCTCCAGCTCTACATCCCCAATAACCGTGACGAACAGGTACCGCTCTCGGCCTTTGCCAGCACGCGCTGGGAAGTCGGCCCGGTGCAGCTGAACCGCTACAACGGTTATCCCGCCGTGAAGATTTCCGGCGACGCCAAGCCGGGGTACAGCTCCAGCGAAGTCATGGCCGAAGTGGAAGAAATCCTTGGCCGCCTGCCCCGAGGCATCGGCTATGAATGGACCGGGCTGTCCTACCAGGAACGCTTTGCCGGCGCCCAGGCGCCCCTGCTGTTCAGCCTGGCCATTCTGGTGGTCTTTCTGGTGCTCGTCGCACTGTACGAAAGCTGGGCGATTCCGCTGTCGGTCATGCTGGTCGTGCCCATCGGCACCCTGGGTTCGGTGCTGGCCAGCAGCGGGCTGGGCCTGGCCAATGATGTGTATTTCAAGGTCGGACTGATCACCATCATCGGTCTGGCGACCAAGAATGCGATTCTCATTGTCGAGTTCGCCAAGACCCTGCACGAGGCCGGCCATGGCCTGCGCGAATCCGCCGTCAAAGCCGCCCGCCTGCGCCTGCGCCCGATCCTGATGA
>JAHRWT010000094.1 GCA_019105045.1 Sterolibacterium sp. | reverse complement strand
AATGCCGACTATGCGCAGACCGTGCCGGGCATACAGATCAACCGTTATTGCGGTTCGGGCCTCGAAGCCGTGAACCTCGCTGCAGCCAAGGTCGGCTCGGGCCAGGTGGATCTGGCCATTGGCGGCGGTGTCGAGTCGATGTCGCGCATTCCGCTGGGTTCGGATGGCGGCGCCTGGGCGCTGGATCCGCAAGTGGCGTTCAAGACTTACTTCATCATGCAGGGCATTGCTGCTGACCTGCTGGCTTCCAAGAACGGCTACAGCCGCGAGCAGTGCGATGCGCTGGCCGTGGAAAGCCAGAAGCGCGCAGCGCAAGCCTGGGAAGAAGGCCGCTTTGCCAAGTCGGTGGTTCCGGTACGCGACATCATCGGCGAAGTGCTGCTCGATCGCGACGAAACCATCCGCCCCAGCACCACGGTGGAATCGCTGGGCGCGCTGGCCCCGGCCTTCACCATGCTGGGTGAGCAATACGGTTTCGATGGCGTGGCCCTGCAGAAGTATCCGCAAATCGAAAAAATCAATCACGTGCACCACGCTGGCAACAGCTCGGGCATCGTCGATGGCGCCTCGGCCGTGTTGATCGGCAGCAAGGCCGGCGGCGAGAAGGCGGGCCTGAAGGCGCGTGGCCGCATCGTCGCCACTGCGACCGTTGGTTCCGAGCCGACCATCATGCTCGACGGCCCGGCGGCAGCTGCTCGCCGCTGCCTGAACAAGGCCGGCCTGAAAGTCAGCGATATCGACCTGTTCGAGCTCAACGAAGCCTTTGCTTCGGTGGTGCTGACCTTCATGGATGAACTCCAGGTGCCGGCCGACCGGATGAACGTCAATGGCGGTGCCATCGCCATGGGTCACCCGCTGGGAGCCACCGGCGGCATGCTGATCGGCACGCTGCTCGACGAGCTGGAGCGTCGCAATCTCAAGTACGGCATGGTTGCCCTGTGCGAAGCGGCCGGCATGGCCACCGCGACCATCATCGAACGCATCTGAATTCCGGGGACTACACGATGAATCAAATTTTCCAACTCACCGTTGATGCCGACGGCATCGCCACCCTGCTGATCGACAAAAAAGACAGCACCATGAACACCATCGATCAGGTGTTCATCGATGAAATCACTGAAAGCATCGATCTCATCCAGAAGGATGAAAAAATCAAGGGCGTGATCCTGACCTCGGGCAAGGAAGCCTTCCTCGCTGGCGCCGACCTGAAAGGCATCGAAGAGCGTTCCGAGAACGCGCCGAATGTGCCCAACAAGACCATGTTCGAACAGATCTGGTCGCTCTCCAGCCAGTTCCGCCGCATGGAAACCTGCGGCAAGCCGATTGTCTGCGCGATCAACGGCACGGCCGTGGGCGGCGGTACGGAAATCGCCCTGGCCTGTCATGGCCGCGTGGTGGCCGACGATGACTCCATCAAGCTGGGGCTGCCCGAAGTGCAGATCGGCCTGTTGCCCGCCGGTGGCGGCACCCAGCGTCTGCCGCGTTTGATTGGTGTGCAGGCGGCCTTGCCGTTGCTCTTGCAAGGCAAGTCGCTGACGCCGAAAAAAGCGCTGTCGGAAGGCTTTATCGACAAAGTGGTGCCTGCCGCTGATCTGATGAAGGAAGCCAAGCAATGGCTGCTCGACAATCCCAAGGGTGTGCAACCCTGGGACAAGAAAGGCTACAAGGTGCCCGGCGGCGCCGGTGCCATGTCGGAAACCGTGGCGCAGACGCTGGTCATCACCAATGCCATGCTGCAAGCCGGTACCTTCCACAACATGCCCGCGCCGCAGGCCATCGCTTCGGCGGTCTATGAAGGTACCCAGTTGCCGATCGACACGGCCCTCAAGCTCGAAGCCAAATACATGGTCGGCCTGATGAAGGGTTCGGTTTCGCGCGGCATGATCCGCACCCTGTTCATCAATATGGGCAAGGCCAACAAGCTGATGCACCGTCCTGAAGGCGTGGCCAAGACCGAATTCAAGAAAATCGGCGTGATTGGCGCTGGTTTGATGGGTGCGGGTGTGGCCTATGTTTGCGCCAAGGAAGGTGTGGACGTGGTGTTGATCGACCTCAAGCAGGAAGCCGCCGACAAGGGCAAGGACTACACCGCCAAGAAATACAAGAAGGCCATCGAACGTGGTCGCGCCACTCAGGCCGAAGCCGATGCCACGCTGGCTCGCATCACCGCCACCACCGATTACAGCGCCCTCAAGGACGCCCAGCTGGTGGTTGAAGCCGTATTCGAAGATCGCGGCATCAAGGCCAAAGTCATCGAAGCGCTGGAAGCCGTGCTGCCACAGGATGCCGTCATCGCCTCCAACACCTCCGCCCTGCCGATCAACGATCTGGCCGAGAACTGCCAGCGGCCGGAAAATTTCATCGGCATGCACTTCTTCTCGCCGGTCGAGCGGATGCCGCTGGTCGAAGTCATCTGCGGTGCCAAGGGCAATGCTGTCGCCTTGGCCAAGGCGCTGGATCTGTGCCAGTTGATGAGCAAGACGCCGATCGTCGTCAATGATGGCCCCGGCTTCTTCACCACCCGCTTCATCGGTGCCTACATCACCGAAACCATGGCCATGCTGATGCAAGGTGTCAGCCCGGCCTTGCTGGAAAATGCCGCCAAGAGCGTGGGCCTGCCCATCGGCCCGCTGTCGGTGTCCGACGAAATCGGTCTGGATGTGGCCCATCACTCGGCCCAGCAGCAAGCCAAGGATCTGGGCAGCCGCTTCAAACCCAACGCCGCTTCTGAAGTCGTCGACATCCTGGTCGAAAAACACGGCCGTCATGGCCGCAAGAACGGCAAGGGTTTCTTTGAATACGCCGAAGATGGCAGCAAGAAGCTGTGGTCTGGCCTCAATGAAATCTGGCCGCAAAAGCCGGCCGATCAGCAGCCCACGGCGCGTGAAGTGCAACTGCGCATGATCTATCCGCAGCTGGTGGATGCCGTCAAGTGTGTGGAAGAAGGCGTGCTCACGTCGCCCATCGATGGTGATCTGGGGGGCATACTCGGTGTTGGCTTCCCGCCCTACACCGGCGGTCCTTTCAGCATGATGGACGCCGTCGGCATTGCCGAGCTGGTCAAGGAACTCGACCGTCTGGAAGCCGCTTATGGCGAACAGTTCAAGGCCCCGCAGCTGCTGCGCGACATGGCCAGGAATGACCAGACGTTCTACGGTTCCAAGGCCATTGATCT
Organism: Sterolibacterium sp.; assembly: GCA_019105045.1. Taxonomy (GTDB): domain Bacteria; phylum Pseudomonadota; class Gammaproteobacteria; order Burkholderiales; family Rhodocyclaceae; genus Sterolibacterium. Next base: position 16,651 of record JAHRWT010000094.1, on the reverse strand, counting down.
GAGCAAGCTGAACAAGTAAGTCACCTCTGTTCATCAAGCAAGCGCTGCCTGCCAGGCGGCCGTTCTGCCCATGTCCGCACCGGCCGCAACCATGAGCCCAGGCACTGACGAATTCGATTACATCATCGTCGGTGCCGGCTCGGCCGGCAGCGTGCTGGCCGCGCGCCTCTCCGCAGATCCGCAGCTTCGCGTGTTGCTGCTCGAAGCCGGGGGCAGCGATCAGGATTTCCTGGTCAATATGCCCGCAGGCTGGGGCAAGATCACCGAAGACGAAAAGTACTGCTGGCTCTATCAAAGCGAGCCGGACAGCCGCACCAACCGTCGCCGTCTGGCCTTGCCTCGTGGCCGTATCGTCGGCGGCTGTTCCGCCGTCAATGGCATGGTTTATATCCGTGGCCAGGCGGCCGATTACGATCACTGGGCCACGCAGGCGCCTGGCTGGAGCTGGTCTGAGGTCCTGCCGTATTTTCTGCGCGCTGAAAACAATGCCCGCTTCAGGCAGGATGCGCTGCACGGCACCGGCGGCCCCTTGTACGTTGGCGATCAGATCGAACGCAATCCCGTCAGCCAGGCGATGATCGAAGCCTGCGCCACGGCGGGCATTCCCAGGAATGATGATTTCAATGGCGCAAGCCAAGAAGGGGCGGGCCTGTTTCAAGTGCATATCCGCCACGGCAAGCGCATTTCCATGGCCCATGCCTACCTGCATCCGGCCTTGTCACGGCCCAATCTGACGCTGCGCCGCCAGGCGTTGACGACCCGCATTCTGTTTGCTGATGCGGCCGCATCCAGCGACCAGCCGCCGCGTGCCTGTGGTGTGGAATATCAACTGCATGACAAAACCGGCAGCACGCGGCATCAGGCGCGCGCCCGCCGCGAAGTGCTGATCTGCGGCGGCGCTTTCAACTCGCCACAGTTGCTGCTGCTGTCCGGCATCGGCCCCGGCGCGCAGCTGCAACAGCAAGGGATTGCCTGCCGGGTGGATCGCGCCGGCGTGGGCGCCAATCTGCAGGATCACCTTTGTGTGCCAATGGGCTGGCGCTTGCGGCAGGGCGCACAAAGCTACAACGCCCGCCTGCGTGGTTTCGGCATGGTCGGCAGCCTGCTGCAATACCTGCTGTTCAAGCGCGGGCCGATGACCATGCCGGCCGCCGATGTCGGCATCTTCTGCAAAAGCGAGCCCAGCCTGACGCGGCCGGACATTCAGTTCCACGCCCTGCCGGTCAGCGGCGAACCCGAAGCCACCAAAAAACAAGCCGAAAAAGATCCCGGCTTCACCATGGCACCGTGCGTGCTGCGTCCCGCTTCACGCGGCCAGCTGAGGCTGGCCAGCCCAGACCCACTGGCCGCACCCAGCATCACGCCCAATTATCTGGACAGCGAACAAGACCGCCGCATCCTGCTGGCCGGTATGCGCTGGGCGCGGCGCATCGTCGCCAGCGAGCCGCTTTCCTGGCTGGTGGAACACGAAGTCAGCCCTGGCGAACCCGCCCTGAGCGATGGCGCCCTGCTCGAATACGCCGCCCGGGTGGCCACCACCGTGCATCATCCCGTCGGCACTTGTCGCATGGGCAGCGCCAGCGATCCGCAGGCCGTGGTCGATGCCCAGTTGCGCGTGCATGGCGTGGCCAACCTGCGCGTGATCGACGCTTCGGTGATGCCCACCATTACTTCCGGCAATACCAACGCGCCCACGGTGATGATTGCCGAGCGCGCGGCCGATCTGATTCTTGGCCGACCCTTGCTGCAGGCCGGCTGAGGCGATCATGAAGGTTTCCGAGGCCGTCGCCAGTCGTCGCTCGGTGCGCGCCTTTCTCGATCAAGCCGTTGATGCACAACTGCTGCGCGACATTCTCGGCAAAGCCCAACGGGCGCCCAGTGGCGGCAACCTGCAACCCTGGGTGGTCCATGTGCTGACCGATCAAGCGCTGGCCCGCTTCAAGGCCCTGATCGCCGAGCGCAAGCTCGACCAGCCATTTGGCGAAGGCGCGGAATACCCCATCTATCCCGACGGTCTGTGCGAGCCTTACCGCAGCCGCCGCAGCCAGTGCGGCGAAGACATGTACGCCAGCATGGGCATCGCCCGTGAGGACAAGGCCGCCCGACTGGCTTTTCTCGCCGGCAATTTCGATTTCTGGGGCGCTCCCGCCGCGCTGTTCATCTGCATCGACCGTCGTCTGGGGACCACGCAATGGGTTGACCTGGGCCTCTACCTGCAAACCGTGATGCTGCTGGCCCGCGAAGCCGGCCTGGACAGCTGCGCCCAGGAATTCTGGACCCTGTGGCACCGAAGCGTGGCCGAATTCCTGCAACTGCCGGCCCACCTGATGCCTTTCTGCGGCCTGGCGCTGGGCCATGCCGACCCCGCACATCCGGTCAACAGCCTGCGCACCGAGCGGGCCGGGCTGGATGAAAGCGTCGTGTTTCATACGTCTTACACTGCAACCCCCACCGGGGCAGCACATGAACGCTGAAAATCGGCAACACCTACACGTATCCATAGCTGAGTTAAAATTTTCAGCTTTGTAAATTCATAACGATCCCTAGTCACTGGAGGAGCAAGAGCATGGCCATTTTCGAACGCATGGAAACCGCCCCCGGGCAGCGCCGCAAGCTGCGGCTGAAAAGTCCGGTGACCTATGAAGTCCTCGGTGAAATCGAATGCGCATCCAAGGAAGATGTCGATGCGGCCGTGGCCCAGGCCCATGCGGCACAAAAGAAATGGGCGAAAAAATCCCCGGCCGAGCGCGCCAAGGTGATTCTCAAGGCGCGCGACATCGTCTTGCAGCGCCAGGATGAAATCATGGCTGTGGTGATCCGCGAAACCGGCAAGACACCCGCCGATGCGCTGAGCATGGAAATCTTCGCCTCCGCCGATGTGATGAGCTATTACGCACGCAACGCAGAAAAATTTCTCGCCACCGAAAAGAAGAAGCTGCATGGCGTGATGAGCATGATCAAGACCCTGCGCGTGGCCTACAAACCGCTGGGTGTGGTGGGTGTGATCACGCCCTGGAACGGCCCTTTCATCCTCAGCATGAACCCAACCCAGCAGGCCCTTTTGGCCGGCAATGGGGTGATTCTGAAAGGTTCGGAAGTCACGCCCGAATCCACCCAGTTGGTCGCCAAGGTCTTCAAGGAAGCCGGTCTGCCCGAGGGCCTGCTGCATGTCATCTATGGTGATGGCCAGACCGGCGCGGATTTGCTGAATGCCGACATCCAGAAAGTCTCTTTCACCGGCAGCGTGCCTACCGGACGCAAAGTGGGTGAAGCCTGTGGCCGCAATCTGATTCCCTGTTCGCTGGAACTGGGCGGCACGGACGCCATGATCATTTGCGCCGATGCCCATTTCGAAATGGCCACCGATGCCGCGCTGTATGGCTCCTGCATCAACACCGGCCATTACTGCTGTGGCACCCAGCGCATTTACGTGGTCGAGGAACTGTACGACAAATTCGTCGCCCGCGTCACCGAAAAAGCCAAGGCGCTGCGCCAGGGCCAGAAATACGGCCAGGATGAAGACATCGGCGCGGTGTTCTGGGACAAGCAAGTCACCATCATCGAAGAGCACGTCAAGGATGCCATCGACAAGGGCGCGCGTCTGCTCCACGGCGGCGGCCGCAATCCCGATCTGGAAGGGCTTTACTTCATGCCCACCGTGCTGGCCGATTGCGATCACAGCATGCTGGCGATGCGCGAGGAAAACTTCGGCCCGCTGGTCTGTCTGCAAAAAGTGCGTGACGAAGCCGAGGCCATCCGCCTGACCAACGATTCGCCCTATGGCCTGAACGGTACGGTGTTCTCCAAAGACAAGGAAAAAGCTTTTCAGATCGCCCTGCAGATGGATACCGGCTCGGTGTGCGTGAATGACATCGCCGTCACCTATGGCGTGCCCGAAGCGCCTTTCGGCGGCGTCAAGGCCAGCGGTGTGGGCCAGGTCAATGGCGTCGATGGTTTGCGCAAATACAGCCACGCTTTCCCGGTCATCCTCAACCGCTTCAACATGCCCAAGCTGCCGGCCTCCTACCCGTATTCGGCCAAGGCCATCGGCGATACCAAGAAGCTGATGAAATTCCTCTGGAAGCCGGGTAAGTAAACGGCCCGACGAGAAAGCGGTCGCGACAGTTCGGCTCACTTTCCCTTGCTCCCTCCCGGAGAAGGGGCGCCCACTTTTTCCTTGCTTTGAGGCAATCGCCTTGGTCGTTCAGCGCATAACCACTGCGGGTTACGCAGTCTCCTTATCCCTTCTGCGCCGCCGAGCGGAAAGGTTACCGGGCGGAGGTTTCCGGTTTCGCTGTTCGAGCGCAGCGAGTTTGCGAAACCGGCCGCCTGGTAACCTTGGAGCGAGGGAAGCCCGCAGGGCCGGCAAAGTAGGGCGCGTTTTTTGCTTACTTTTTGCCGCGCAGCAAAAAGTAAGTTGCCCGCCGGGGCGAGTCCCGGCATCACTCTTTCCAGGAGTCTCCCATGCATACCTCCGTCTGTGAAATGCTCGGCATCGATGCGCCGATTTTTGCCTTCACCCATTGCCGTGATGTCGTCGTCGAAGTCTCGAAAGCCGGCGGTTTTGGTGTTCTCGGCCTGGTGGGCTTTCCGCCCGAGCGCATCAAGGAAGAGCTGGACTGGATCGACGCCCATATCGGTGACAAGCCCTATGGCATCGACATTGTCATCCCGCAGAAATACGAAGGCATGGATGCCGACATGGAACCGTCCCAGCTGGAAGCCATGCTGCAGGCGATGGTGCCGCCAGGCCACCACGATTTCGCAGCCAAGCTGCTGCGCGAGCATGGCACACCCGAATGGCCGGCCGGCGAGCCGGACATGGGCCTGCTCGGCTGGACCGAAGCCACGGCGCGGCCAATGCTGGAAGAGGCCCTGCGTCACCCCAAGGTAAAACTGGTGGCCAATGCCCTGGGCACCCCGCCAAAAGAAGTCATCGACGAAATCCATGCCAGCGGGCGGCTGGTCGCCGCACTGTGCGGCAAGGTCAAACAGGGCTTGAAGCACAAGGCCGCCGGGGTGGATATTGTCATCGCCCAGGGCGGTGAAGGCGGCGGCCATTGCGGCGAAATCGGCTCCATCGTGCTCTGGCCGCAGATGGTAGACGCCTTGGCACCGACGCCAGTGCTGGCCGCCGGCGGTGTCGGTAATGGCCGCCAGGTCGCCGCCGCCCTGGCGCTGGGCTGTGCCGGGGTGTGGACGGGCTCGCTGTGGCTGACGGTGACGGAGGCCGACGCCGAGCCGGCGCAAAAACAGGATCTGCTGCGCGCCACCTCGGAAGACACCGTGCGCTCGCGTTCCTGGACCGGCAAACCCTGCCGCATGATCAAGAATGACTGGACCGAAGCCTGGGAACAGCCCGACAACCCCAAGCCGCTGGGTATGCCGCTGCAAGGCCTGGTGACTTCAGATGCCATCCGCCGCACCCACCGTTACGCCGGCGTGGCCGAAACGCACAAGGTGCTGTTTAACCCCTGCGGCCAGGTGATCGGCCAGATCCAGCAGATCGAATCCAGCCGCGACGTCGTCCTGCGCCTGCTCAACGAATACGCGGATGCGATGGAACGGCTGACCGAGCTGAACTGCGGCGCGTAGCGGGTGGCGCAGTACCTGGCCTGCATACAAAACGGGTTTCAATTCATCGGCGTCATACGTACAATGCAATGTAATACAAACAACGCAAAGGACTGCTATGGCAAACCTTGCCACCCCTGCCAGCCGCACCATCAACGTGCGCCTGCCCGCTGAGCTGTACCAGCAGTTGGAAGACCTGGCGCAGGCCACGGCGCGCACCAAGAGTTTTGTCACGCTGGAGGCCTTGAGCCGCTACCTGGCCGAGCAAAGCTGGCAGGTACAAGACATCCAGGCCGGGCTGGAGGAAGCCGAGCGGGGCGATTTTGCCAGTGATGCCGAGGTGAGCGCCGTCTTCGCCCGCCATGGCGCATAAGCTGCGCTGGACGCGCCGCGCTCTGGCACGTCTGGACGACATCGCCGCCTTCATCGCACGGGACAACCCCGTGCGCGCAGCCAGCTTTGTGTGCGAGCTGCGCGACAAGCTGGGCGTCTTGCGCGAGCAACAAATCGGCCGCCCCGGGCGCGTCTATGGCACCCGGGAATTGGTGCTGCACAAGCATTACATCGCCGTCTATCGCGTGCAGGGCGACGAGGTGCAGGTGCTGACCGTGCTGCACACGGCGCAAAAGCGCCTTTGAGGGGGCGTTGCTGAGCGACCGCGCAAGGTGGCGGTGTAAATGCGGTGAAAATGCCACTTGCGTGTTACATGCAACTCACCTACCATGTTGCATGTAACGTAAAGGAGTCCAACATGACGACGACCTCCGTCAACGCCCGCGTGCAAAAGCACCGCGATGCCCTGCGCCAGGCCGGCCTGCGCCCGGTGCAGCTGTGGGTGCCTGACACACGCCGCCCCGACTTTGCCCAGGAATGCCAGCGTCAAAGCCTGCTGGCGGCGCAGGCCGACAGCGCCGATATCGCCACGCAGTCCTTCATGGATGCCGCTTTGGCGGACGTGCAAGGCTGGGAAGGTTGATGCGCGGCGACTTGGTCACGATTGCCCTGCAGGGCGACTTTGGCAAACCTCGCCCGGCGCTGGTCATCCAGGCCGACTGGTTTGCCGCGCACACCAGCGTAATGGTGCTACCCGTGACCAGCATCTTGATCGATGCCCCGCTGCTGCGCGTGGCGATCGCGCCCAGCGCCGACAACGGCCTGCAAAAACCCTCGCAAGTCATGGTGGACAAGGCCATGACGGTGTCGCGCGACAAGCTGGGCGCTGCCTTTGGCAGCATCGATGCCGATACGCTGCTGGAAATAGAGCGCTGCCTGGCGGTGTTTTTGGGCTTGGGGAAATGAATTTGACGCCTTCACACCGCCAGTCAGCGCATGATTTTTCAGCAAATGGCGCTGGCCAAGCCTGGCTGCAGGCTTGGCCATTTTGAAGTGCGGACGGCAAGCACACGCCAGCGTTAAGGGCACAGGATGCGGCAGTTAAATTCTTATCGGTACGTTCTATGAATCCATTCGGCTGCACGCCTGCCGCTCCATCGGCTTCAGAATCCGACGCGGCGGTCTCCCTTGACGTCGCCACCCTGGGCCAGGTCTTCACGCCGCCTGGCGTGGTGCGTGCCATGCTGGCGCTGCGCAAAAATTTGGGGCGAGTGCTGGAGCCTTCCTGCGGTGATGGCGCTTTTTCGCGACAGCTGCCCGGCTGTGTGGCGATCGAGCTGGATGCCGCCCATGCGCCGGCGGGCAGTTTGAATATCGACTTCTTTGCTTATCCCGAGACGGAGAAATTCGCCACTATCATCGGCAATCCGCCCTATGTCCGCTATCAGGACATCCCCCCGGAAACCCGCGCGCGCATCCAATCCAAATTGTTTGATCTGCGCTCCAATCTCTATTTGTTTTTCATCGAAAAAGCCGTGCGCCACCTGGCGCCGGGCGGCGAGCTGATTTTCATCACGCCGCGTGATTTCCTGAAAGCCACGTCCAGCGTGCGCCTGAATCGGTGGTTGTATTCACACGGGACGATCACGCACGCGATTGAGTTGGGTGATGCCCGGGTGTTTACCGGCGCGGTGCCGAATTGCCTGATCTGGCGCTTTGAAAAAGATTGCTTCGATCGTTCGGTTCAATATGCGGAAATCAGTAATCGGGACCATCTTGAAACGGCACTGGAGGCGCCCCAATGGGAATGCCGACATTTCGTGGAAACCGCCGGTCACCTGATGTTCTCAAAAGATGTACACGCGATCCACTTGAAGGATGTGGCAAGCGTCAAGGTGGGCGCCGTTTCCGGTGCGGACGCCATCTACGCCGACGAGAAACGCGGTAATCGTGATTTCGTTTGCTCCAGCACGGTTAAAACCGGGAAGACGCGCCGAATGATCTGGACAGACAAGAATGATGGGCCTCCTGAAGCATTGCTTCCACACAAGGAACGCCTCATATCTCGCGGCATTCGGCCATTTGATGAATCAAACTGGTGGCACTGGGGACGCGGCTATCCGCAAACCACGGCGCCGCGCGTCTATGTGAATGGCAAGACGCGTCAGCCCCAACCCTTTTTTCTGCACGCCTGCCCGCATTTCGACGGTGCCGTGCTGGCGATTTTTCCGCACGATCCGGGCATCGATCTGAAAGCCTTTTGTGCGGCGTTAAACAGTGTTGAATGGGATCAGCTGGGTTTTGTTTGCGATGGTCGGTTTTTATTTACCCAGCGCAGCCTGGAAAACGCGCCTTTGCCGGAAAACTTTCGTCAATTCATGAAGCCTGGGACAGGCAAGGAGTAAGGCATGGGAAAACCGTTGGCCGGTGTGCGCATTCTCGATTTTTCGCAACTTCTGCCCGGGCCCTTATGCACCCAGCATCTGGCGGATTTGGGGGCCGAGGTCCTGAAAATCGAAAATCGGCGCGGTGGCGATGCCGCCCGGGCCGCACCCGAGGGGGCGGTGTCGATGCTGTTTTTGCTGGCCAATCGCAACAAGCGCTCACTGGCCGTGGATCTGCGGCAGGCCGAAGGTCAAGCGCTGGTGCATCAGCTGGTCAAGGAGGCGGATGTTGTCGTCGAAGGTTTCCGCCCCGGCGCCATGGCGCGTCTCAACATGGATTACGCCACGCTGGCCGCGCTTAATCCAAAACTTGTTTACTGCTCTATCACCGGCTATGGCCAGAGCGGGCCGCTGGCGGACAAAGGCGGGCACGACATCAATTACCAGAGTCTGGCCGGCATCCTCGATCAGAACGGTGTGGCGGGCGGTCCGCCGGTCGTGAGCAATTTCCAGGCGGCCGATCTGGCCGGCGGCGTGCTCTCGGCGGCCATGGGCATACTCGCCGCCCTGTTTGATGCTCAGCGCAGTGGGCAGGGGCGGCATATCGATGTGGCCATGACCGATTGCGCCCTGGCCCACAACATCATGCCGCTGGCCGCCATGGAAAGTTATGGCGCTGGCCGGCCCATGGCACGCGGTGAGGATTACACCAGCGGCCGCCTGCCCTGCTATGGCGTCTATGCCACGCGCGATGGCCGGCATCTGGCGCTGGGGGCCATCGAGCCGCAATTCTGGGCCAACTTCTGCACCGCTGCCGGCCAGCCCGAGCTGATCATGCAGGGCTGGGCCATGGGGGCAGAGGCGGCCGCCGCCAAAACCGCCATCGCCGCATTGGTTGCCCGCCGCACGCTGGCCGAATGGAGCGCGCTGCTGGACAACATCGACGGCTGCGCGACACCCGTGCTGCGTCTGGATGAAGTCATCGCCCATGAAAACACCCGGGCGCGTGGCATGATCGTCGAAGGTCGGCGGCCCGAGGGCGACGGCGAAACCTATCGCCAGTATGCCTTCCCGATCAAGATGACGGATTTCGAATTCGTCGTCGAGTGCCAGCCGCCGCTGCTGGGCGAGCACAACATCGAAGTACTAACGGCGCTGGGCCATGACGCCGCCGCCATTGCAGCTTTGCGGGAGCAGGGGGTGGTGTGAGTATCGCGACCCCATCGATCTCGCCTCATGACGGTTCAAAACCGACGAATCGATGTTCGCTCGGCACGGCAGTCAACTTGTCACCGACTTGGATTAAAGATAATCAATAGTAAAGCCGTTTTGTAGTATATTGATTAATCAAGAAATTCCTCTATTTTTTAAAGATATTGTGGTATTGCGCTGACAGAAGACAACCAGCATGTCTCTATTTGTTCATCATGACCTGACTCTGCTCAACCCGGCGTTCGACTCCCCTCTGGTCGACGTGTTGACCGAGTTGGAGCATTTGCGCCGTCTGCAATTGCGGGGCACAACGCCTGCGCCGGTATTTTTTCAGCTCAAGCACATTTTTCACATGCTGGAGAGCCTGGGTTCGGCGCGCATCGAAGGCAATCATACGACGCTTGCGGACTATGTGGAGAGCAAGTTGGATGGTATGCCGGGGAGCTCGGACCAGTTACGTGAAATGGAGAACATCGAAGCGGCGATGACCTATGTCGAAGCGCATGTGCAGGCCAATGAGCCGCTGACCGAGCAGCTGATCCGCGAATTGCATGCCATCACGGTCGATGAACTTGAGCGCGAAGGGGATGCGACGCCGGGTGCCTACCGGCAGCATCCTGTCCGCATCGCCCAAGCCGAACATCTGCCGCCGGAGTTCATCCAGGTGCCGCATTACATGGCCGAGTTGGTGGCCTTCATCAACACGGATCACCCTCGCAAGTACGACCTCATCAAAGTGGCGCTGGCACACCATCGCTTTGGCTGGATCCATCCGTTTGGCAATGGCAATGGCCGCGTGGTGCGACTGCTGACCTATGTCTTGCTGATCAAGTATGGTTTCAATGTGAAAAACGGCGGCAGAGTATTGAATCCAACCGCAGTGTTCTGCAACGACCGCGATCAGTACTACGCAATGCTGGCTCGCGCCGATACCGGTACTTCGCAAGGGCGTGAGGACTGGTGCAGATATGTATTGCAAGGAATGCTGGATGAATTGCGCAAGGTGGATCGCCTGGCTGACTTCGCTTATTTGAGAGACAAGATTCTTGCCCCGGCCTTGGCGTATGCTCGCGACAGGCAACTTATCACCGCGCTTGAAGAGAGCCTGCTGCATATTGCCGCCAGAAGCGAAGTGACCAGGGCATCCGATCTGGCTGCTGCCATGCCCAGGATGACACCGGCACAACGGACCTATCAGATCAGGAAGCTCGTGGAGCGCAAGATGTTGCAGCCGATCAAGGAAGGGGCGCGCCAATACTCAGTCGGATTCAGCAATAATTACCTGATTCGCGGCGTAGTGCGTGCGCTGTCCGATGAGGGTTTCATTCCTGCGGTGCTGAACCGCGCTGATGCATTTCAATCGAAAGGACAGCCATGAGCTTGTTTGATGATTGGCGGGCGCAATCGCCCTATTACAACGCGAGTCACGAAGAGTGGGCGCAAACGGTGCGACGTTTTGTCGACAAGGAAATCACGCCATACATCGAAACTTGGGAAGCAGCGGGTGAAGTGCCGCGTGAAGTGCATCTGAAAGCGGCAGCAGTGGGTTTGCTGCAGCAGGGTTTTCCCGAGGAATACGGCGGTATTTCCGAGGGTGTGGACATGTTTCACGGCCTGGTGGCAACGGATGAACTGGCCAAAACCGGGGCCAGCGGCCTGCAGCCGGCACTGATGATGCACACCGTGGCGCTCACGCCGATCATCAAGCTGGGCACGGCCGAAATGAAGCAGCGCATTGCGCCGGAGGTGCTGGCCGGCAAGAAACTGATGTCGATCTGCATCACCGAACCTTCGGGCGGCTCGGACGTTTCCGCCATCCAGACCCGAGCCGAGAAAAAATCCGATCACTGGCGCTTGAATGGCTCGAAGATGTTCATCAGCGGCGGTATGCGGTCGGATTACTACACCGTGGTCGCCCGTGCCGGCGGGCCGGGACCGGACGGCCTGGCGCTGTTTCTGGTGGAAAAAGGTCGCCCCGGCTTCACCCAGACCAAGCTCGACAAGATGGGCTGGCATATGTCGGATACGGCGGCGCTGTATTTTGACGATGTGGACATTCCGCTGGAAAACATCATCGGTCCCGAGGACAACGGCTTCATGGCGGTGGTGCACAACCTCAATGCCGAGCGCATCGGCATGGCGGCCGGGATGCTGGCCTTTGCCCGCTGCGCCATCGATGAAGCGCATGAATGGGCGCAGCAACGGGTGACCTTTGGCAAGCCGCTGATCAAGAATCAGGTGATCCGCCACAAATTTGCCGAAATGGTGCGCCATGTCAGCGCCAGTCAGGCCTTCGTCGATCAACTGGTGTGGGCTTATCAGCACGACAAGCTGGATTTCGCGCTCACCGCGCTGTGCAAGGTGCAGGCCTCGCGCACGCTGGATTTCTGCGCCCGCGAATGTGCGCAGATCCTCGGCGGGGCCAGCTTCATCAAAGGCGTGAAAATCGAGCGCATCTACCGCGATGTACGCGCCCATGTGGTGGGCGGCGGCTCGGAAGAAATCCTGCTCGACTTCGCCGCCCGGCAGCTTGGTTACGCCTGACCCGGCAACAGTCTCGCCTCAACCTCGGTCTTTGTTTTGTGAGCCAGGACGGATCCGTCCTGGCTCATCCTTACAGGCTGTCTTCAAACTTGGGGGGCCGGCCTTCCTTGCGGGCGCGAATGGCTTCCTCGAAGTTGTGCGTGGTCATGCGCACGAACAGCTGGGCATGGCTTTCGTGATTCATGTGGGCGTGCATGCTGCCGGCTTCCAGGCTGGACCAGAGCATCTGCTTGGTCAGCTCCACACCCAGATGACTGTAGCCGATGATGCGCTCGGCCAGCTGATAGCAGGCATCGAGCAGTTCGTCATTGGCCAGCACGCGCGAGACCAGGCCGATGCGTTCGGCTTCGGCGGCATCCACGTCGCGCCCGGAAAGCATGATTTCAAACGCCCGCGATGAACCGATGGCGCGCGGCAGCAGGAAACTCAGGCCCAGCTCGGCGGCCGTCAAACCATTGTTGATGCCGGCCGGACGAAAAATCGCCGTTTCTGCCACCAGACGAATATCGCAGGCCAGCGCCAGACAAAATCCGCCGCCGATGGCCGGGCCGTTCACAGCGGCGATCACCGGCTGGTGCATGGCGCGCAGGGCGAGGATCACATCATCCAGCACTTTCATCGCTCGCCGCGCAATGCCGGGCATGGTGAGGCCCTCGAAAATCGGCAGGAAACCCGGATTGACCAGATCGGCACCGGAGCAAAAACCCTTGCCCGCACCGGTCAACACCACCACCCGGCAATCATTGTCGAAGCTGATTTCCTCCAGCGCTTCGCGTAGCGGCACCATCACATCGAAGGCCATCGCATTCATGCGCTCGGGCCGGTTGAGGACGATTTGCGTCACATGGGGGCGCGGTTTTTCGATCTGGATGAAGGACATGGCGTTTGGGATGAGTTGGGGCCAAAGGATGATGGGCGGCTGGCGCCCTGGTGCTTCGCCGCGGTCGGTGAGGGCCGGGTGCGGGTCAGGAAAAGGCGGGGCGTGCCCGCCCCGGCACAGATGAATGGCAAGCACCGGTCCAAGGGCCGGCCTTTGTCTGCCTTTCAGCCCCGCAACTGTTCTTCGGCCACCCGTTTGGCCCAGCGGTAATCGGGTTTGCCGACGGGGTTGCGAAAGACCTGTTCGACAAAAACGATGTCCTTGGGCACCTTGTAGCCGGCGATGCGCTGGCGAGCGTGCTCGCGCAGGGCCTGAGCGTCAGGGGTTTGCTGCGCATCGAGGGCCACCACGCCGACGACCTTGTTGCCCCAGCGCTGATCGGGAATGCCGACGACCACGGCATCGACCACACCGGCATAGGAGCGCAGGGCTTCTTCGACTTCTTCGGTATAGACTTTTTCGCCGCCGGTGTTGATGCACTGCGAATCGCGGCCAAAGACGGTGATGGTTTCATCGGCTTCCAGGCGGGCGATATCGCCGGAAATCGAGCAACGTTTGCCGTCGATTTCAACAAAGGTGGCCGCGGTTTTGACCGGGTCGCGGAAATAGCCCAGCGGCAGGTGGCCCAGGCGCACGAGGATGCCCATCTCACCCGCCTGGGCAAAGCGCCAGCGGCCATGCTCTTCGACGGCAACATCGGTGGTGGCGTTTCTGGGCAGGTTGATCAAGCCTTCGTCGGACGGCCGCGCACCGCTGCCGGCCTGGCCGGTTTCCGAGGAGCCCATGGCGATCACCAGCCGGGTGTAAGGCGGCAGAAATTCGGCCAGCCCTTTTTGCACGTGGTCGGAGAGCAGCGCGCCACTGGAGGAAATCGCCATCAGGCTGGACAGATCCCAGCGCCCCGGATGGGCTTTCAGCGCGGCCAGGAGCGGCAGGCCCATGGCATCACCGACGATCATGATGCAGCTGATGCCTTCAGCGACGATCTTGTCGAGAATGTGCTCGGCATCAAAGCCGGCCTGATCGTTGAGATGCACGGTATGGCCGGCATACAAGCCAATCAGCGTGGCCCACAGGCCGGCGCCGTGCATCAGCGGGGCGGTGGGCAGGAGCTTCATGTAGAAGCCTTCTTCAACACGCGATTTGAGCTCGGCGGGCTGGCTGATCGGCCCTTCCGGATGGAAATTACCGCCGCCGCCAAAGCCGGCGTAAAACAGCGCCTTGTGCGGCCAGATCACGCCCTTGGGCATACCGGTGGTGCCGCCGGTATAGAGCAGGATTTGATCGTCATCGCTCAATTCGATATCGTCCAGACTGCCCGTGGCCGTGGCCAGTGCGGCTTCGTAATCCACCGCGCCGGCAATGCCGGGCGCTTGATTCGCCGCACCGTGCAGACGGGCCACGGCTTTCAGGCCGGGGGCGGCGGACAGCGATTGCTTGACCACATCTTCCAGCTCGACGCTGTAGATCAGTGCCTGCAACTGGGCGTTGTCATAGATGTAGCGCGCTTCCTCGGCGGTGTAACGGTAATTGACGTTGGCCGGCAGGGCCTTCAGCTTGAAAGCGGCCAGACAGATTTCGACGTATTCCGCGCAGTTGTAAGCGTGGATGCCGATGGTATCGCCCGCCCCCACACCCTGGGCGCGCAGCCACAGAGCCAGTTGCGTGGCGCGGGCATCGAGTTGTTGAAAGCTCAGCCGGCAGCTGCCGCAAACCAGGGCTTCTTCTTCCGGCTTGGTGGTGACGACGATGCGGAACAAATCAGCCAAATTGAATGTTGTGGGTCTTGCGCCCATGGGGTTCTCCTCCAGCGTTGCGGATATTGCAATTCCTGATGTTGTCTGATGTTGTTAAAGGGCCAGCTCGGCCATGGTGCGCACCATGTCCAGACCGCCATTGCCCATCACCAGCAGTGTGGTCACCGGCGAATCCTGCCAGGCTTGCAGACGATCCTTGATGCGCTCTTTCGAGCCGCACAACGAGATTTCATCCGCAAACTGGGTCGGCACTTTGGCCATGGCTTCCTCGCGCTTGCCGGCGAAGAACAGTTCCTGGATTTCGTTGGCTTCGGCTTCAAAACCCATGCGGCACATCAGATCCTTGTGGAAGTTCTTTTCCTTGGCGCCCATGCCGCCGATGTAGAAGGCCAGCGTCATCTTGACCGGAATCAGCGCGGTTTCCAGATCGTCGTCGATATTCACCTGCACCAGCGGGCAGATTTCAAAGCCGGGCTTGCGGTCCTTGATCTGGTCGGCATAGACCTCCTGACGGAAAGGACTGTAATACACCGGCAGCCAGCCATCGGCGATTTCCACCGTCTGGGTGACATTCTTCGGCCCTTCGGCTCCCAGAAAAATCGGCAGATCAGCGCGCAGCGGGTGAGTGATGGAGCGCAGCGGCTTGCCCAGTCCGGTCGAGCCCGGCCCCGTGTAGGGCAGCGGATAATGCTCGCCGGCGTTACTCACCGGCGCTTCGCGGCGCAGCACCTGACGAATGATGTCCACGTATTCGCGGGTACGCGCCAGCGGCTTGGCAAAAGGCTGGCCGTACCAGCCTTCGACCACCTGCGGGCCGGAAACGCCCAGACCGAGAATCATGCGCCCGCCCGACAGATGATCGAGTGCCAGCGCCGCCATGGCAGCCGCTGTCGGCGTGCGCGCCGACATTTGCGCAATCGCCGTACCCAAGCGGATTTTGGAGGTATGCGCCCCCAGCCAGGCCAGCGGCGTGAAGGCATCATTGCCCCAGGATTCAGCCGTCCAGATGGAGTCATAGCCCAGTTTTTCCGCTTCCTGGGCAAGGGTGACATTGTTGTTTTCCGGCGGGCCGGCATACCAGTAACCAAATTGCAGACCGAGTTTCATGCGCTGTCCTTTTGATTTGAATGATCGTCCGCCAAATGCGGCGCGACTATCGAATCGCCAATTTTGCCTTGAAAGCGCGGTCAACGGGGATGAAAATAACAAAGTACACAGTTGGCCTCATCCATGCCAGCCTCGCATCCATGACCATCCCGTTTCACGGAGCTCACCATGAAAACCTCCCCCGACCTTGCCTACGTTCCACCCCGCGTCTGGATCTGGGAAGCCCCCAGCGGCGGCCAGTTTGCCAATATCAACCGGCCCATTGCCGGGGCGACTCATGAGCGTGAATTGCCACGTGGCCAGCATCCGCTGCAGTTGTATTCACTGGCCACGCCCAACGGTGTCAAAGTCACCATCCTACTCGAAGAACTGTTGGCTGCCGGCCACAGCGGTGCGGAATATGATGCCTGGCCGATTCGCATCATGGACGGCGATCAATTCAGCAGCGGTTTCGTGGCCGTCAATCCCAATTCCAAGATTCCGGCGTTGCTTGATTACAGCCATCCTGACGCACCGCAACGGGTGTTTGAATCCGGCGCCATCCTGCTCTATCTGGCCGAAAAATTCGGCGCCTTGCTGCCGACTGAGCCCGCCGCCCGTACCGAGTGCCTCTCCTGGCTGTTCTGGCAAATGGGCGCAGGCCCCATCCTGGGTGGCGGCTTCGGCCATTTCTATGTTTATGCGCCGGAAAAATTCGCCTACGCCATCAACCGCTTCACCATGGAAGCCAAGCGCCAGCTTGATGTGCTTGATCGTCGCCTGGCCGAAACGCCGTGGATCGGGGGTGAGCATTACAGCATCGCCGACATCGCCATCTGGCCCTGGTACGGCCAGCTGGTGCTGGGTGATGTCTATGATGC
>JAHRWT010000041.1 GCA_019105045.1 Sterolibacterium sp. | reverse complement strand
CAGCCCACCATGCTGGGCGTGCAGGGCAAGCCGGATTCGCCCGATGGCAAGACCATGACACCGATGATGGCGCATGGTCTGCAGGTGATGTCGATCGGTTTTCTGATCGATCAGGAAACCCCCATGGTCTGGCGCGGGCCGATGGTCACCCAGGCGCTGCAGCAGTTGCTCAACGATACCCGCTGGGATGACCTGGATTATCTGGTGATCGACTTGCCGCCCGGTACGGGTGATACCCAGCTGACGCTGGCGCAGAAGATACCGGTGACCGGTGCCGTCATCGTCACCACGCCACAGGACATTGCCCTGCTCGATGCGCGCAAGGGGCTGAAAATGTTCGAGAAAGTGGGAATACCGATTCTGGGCATCGTCGAAAACATGAGCACCCACGTCTGCACCCAGTGCGGCCATGAAGAACATATTTTTGGCCAGGGGGGAGCAGCACGCATGGCCAAGGATTATCAGATCGACGTATTGGGCGAGCTGCCGCTGGACATGGGCATCCGCCTGAGCACCGATGGCGGCGCACCGACGGTGGTGGCCGAGCCAACGGGCCGCATCGCCGGCATCTACAAGGAAATCGCCCGTCGCGTGGCGGTGAAAGTGGCGCAGCAGGCGAAAAATCTGAGCAACAAATTCCCCAATATCGTCTTTCAGAACAGCTGAGCGGCTGAACGCAACACCGGGATGAACGCGCGCCTTGGTCACCTTGGTCGCCTCGGCACCGTTACCACCGTGCTGGCCGGCCGGGCCGTGCCCTATGCCCGTGGGGCGCTCAGTGCCATCGACAAGCAGCCGTTGACTGGCGCGGTGACCGTCGGCCCGTTGGGCCTGGCCGGCGATGAGCAAGGCGATACAAAGTTTCACGGTGGCCCGGACAAGGCCGTGCATCTGTATGCCACGGCGCACTATCCAGCCTGGCGCGCTGAGCTGGGCGAGCTGCCGGTCTTGCAGCAGCTTGGCGCATTTGGCGAAAACCTGGCGGTCGAGGGCCTCAGCGAAGCGACGATCTGTCTGGGTGATCGCTGGCGCATCGGCACGGTAACGCTGGAAATCAGCCAGGGCCGCCAGCCCTGCTGGAAACTCAATGATCGTTTCGGCGTGGCGGACATGTCGCGCCGGGTGCAGGATACGCTGCGCACCGGTTGGTATTGCCGCGTGCTGGAAGCCGGCCAGCTGGCGGCAGGAGATGACATCATGCTGCTGGCCCGGCCGCATCCGGATTGGTCGATTGCCCGCATGATGGAGATTCTCTATCGCCCCTGTCTGGCAGCAGCCAGCTTGCAGGCCCTGCTGGCCCTGCCCCTGGTGCCCGGCTGGCGCAGCCTGATCGAACGCCGGCTGGCCAGCGGTGTGGTAGAAGATTGGGAAAAACGGCTGACAGGGCCGTAGAATCACCTTTTTGCCGCGCACCAAGCATCACCCATAAAAATCAATCGCATGGAGGAGCCAGGCATGGCCGAGCTTGATATCAGCACGCGCAACTGCATCGTCGAAAAACGCGACAAGATACTGGTCGTCACCCTGGCCCGGCCCGAAGCCAAGAATGCGCTGACGCCGGCCATGCTGATCGGCATGTACAAGGCCTGGCGCTTGCTCGACAGTGATTCCGATCTGATCTGCGCGGTACTCACCGGCCAGGGCGATACTTTCTGCGCCGGCATGGATTTGAAAGTCGGTCTGGAAGGCGGTGAAAACGCCGAGGAAATCCGCCAGTTGATGCAGGAGGTGCCGGATCTGCACTGGCAGGCACTGTTGCGCAACAACCAGCCGCTCAAGCCGATCATCCTCGCAGTGGAAGGCTACGCCCTGGCCGGGGGTACGGAAATCCTGCAAGGTACGGACCTGCGCATTGCGGCGGCCGATGCCGTGCTGGGCATCACCGAAGTGCAACGCGGCCTGTTTCCGCTGGGTGGCTCCACCGTGCGCCTGCGCCGGCAGATTCCCTATTGCCTGGCCGCTGAAATGCTGTTGCTGGGCCGCCACATCACGGCTGAAGAAGCCCTGCGCTTCGGCTTGATCAACCGCGTCGTGCCGCCCGGCCAGGCCCTGGCCGCCGCGCTGGAAATGGCCGAACAGCTATGCCGCTGCGCCCCGCTGTCGGTACGCGCCATCACCCAGTCGCTGCGCGAAAACGGCCATTGGCTGAGCGAAAAAGATGCCTTGGCCAATGAAGAATCCATCGGCTGGAACATCCTGGCCACCAATGATGCCAAGGAAGGCATGCGTGCCTTCGCCGAAAAACGCGCGCCGCAATTCACCGGCACCTGAACCTGAACCAGCTCTGCACGAAAATGAAAGCGAAAGCGAAAAACGGAAGGATGGCTGCATGACCACATTGTTCGATCCCGTCCAGCTGGGCGACCTGTCTCTCAAGAACCGCATCGTCATGGCGCCGATGACGCGCAGCCGGGCCGATGCGCAGGACGCCCCAACCGATCTGCATGTCGAATACTATCGCCAGCGCGCCACGGCCGGCCTGATCATCAGCGAAGGCACGCAACCCAGTCTCAACGGCAAAGGTTATTGCCGCACGCCGGGCATACACAGCGCCACGCAGATCGCGGCCTGGCGCAAGGTGACCGATGCCGTGCATGCCGCCGGTGGTCTGCTGGTGATGCAGCTGATGCATGTGGGCCGCATCGCCCATCCGCTGAACAAGGCAGCCAGCGCCGAAACCGTGGCGCCCTCGGCCGTGACCGCGCGCGGCAAGATGTATACCGAATCCGGCATGCTGGATTTCGCCACGCCCCGCGCCTTGCGCACGGATGAAATTCCCGCGCTCATCGACGAATACCGCCAGGCCACCCGCAACGCCCTGGCCGCCGGTTGCGATGGCGTCGAACTGCATGCCACCAGCGGCTATCTGCCGGCGCAGTTTCTATCCAGCGGCAGCAATCAGCGCCAGGATGCCTACGGCGGCAGTGTGGCGAAGCGCATCCGTTTCGTCGTCGACACCCTGCAGGCGATGATCGCTGAGGCCGGCGCGGGCCGGGTGGGCTTGCGCATCTGTCCGGGCAATCCGTTCAACGATCTGCACGATGACGATGTGGCCGGCACTTTTGCCGCCTTGCTGCAAGCCATCACCCCTCTCAAACTGGCCTATCTGCACCTGGTCTATCTGCCGGCCCTACCGGTCGATGGCCTGCAACTGGTGCAAGCGCACTACCAGGGCCCGTTGATCATCAACGACAGTCTGGATTTCGCCAAGGCCAGCGACTACATCGCCAACGGCACGACGGCGGCCGCCTCCTTTGGTCGTTATTTCGTCAGCAATCCCGATCTGGTCGAACGCTTCAGGACAGGCGCCGAACTGGCACCGTTCGACACCACCACCCTCTACGCCGATGGCCCGCGTGGTTATATCGACTATCCACCGCTGCCGGCGTGAGTCGCGCCAACGCTGCCTGACATAAGATGCCGGCATGAAAAAACTCAGACTCAGCGACACGCTGGCTCTTGGTCTGATGACCTTTGCCCTGTTCCTGGGGGCGGGCAACATCATCTTCCCGCCGTTTGTCGGCTTGCAGGCCGGGCCACACTTCTGGCCGGCTGCCACGGGCTTTCTGCTGACCGGCGTCGGCCTGCCGCTCTTCACCATCATCGCCCTGGCCCGTGTGGGCGGCAGCCTGCAGGCGCTCACCGCGCCGATCGGCAAGCTGGCCGGCACCCTGTTCGGCGTGGCGGTCTATCTGTGCATCGGCCCGTTCTTTGCCACGCCGCGCACGGCCACGGTGTCCTTTGAAATGGGCGTGGCACCTTTTGTCGGCAACGCGGCCAGCCATCTGTTCGTGTTCAGCCTGCTGTATTTCGGCTTGGTCATTTTTCTTGCCCTGAAGCCTGGCCGGTTGATCAACACCATCGGCAAGATCATCACCCCCATTCTGATACTGAGCTTGCTGATTCTGGCGGCAGCGGCTTATGGGTGGCCGGCAGGAAACATTGCCGTCGCCAGCGGCGCCTATCTCGTGCATCCGCTGGGTGAAGGCTTTCTGCAGGGTTATCAGACCATGGATGCACTGGGCGCGCTGGTGTTCGGCATCGTCATCGTCAAGACGATCGACAGCCAGGGGGTGAACGCCAGCCGCCTGCATACGCGCTATACCATCATCGCCGGCTTGATTGCCGCACTCTGTCTGACGCTGGTTTATCTCAGCCTGATCCACCTGGGCGCGCATAGCGCCAGTCTGGCGGCGGATGCCCAGAACGGCGCAATCATCCTCACCCGGTATGTCGAATATCGCTTTGGCAGCGCCGGCCTGCTGTTGCTGGCCGTCATCATTCTGCTGGCCTGCCTGACCACGGCGGTTGGTCTGGTGAGCGCCTGCGGCAGTTATTTCAGCACGCTGCTGCCGTTGTCCTATCGCAGCGTCGTATTTATTGTCGGCCTGTTTTCCATGGCAGCCGCCAATCAGGGACTGACTCAACTGATCCAGGTGGCCGTGCCGGCCCTGGTGACCCTCTATCCGCTGGCCATCACCCTGGTCACGCTCAGCTTGCTGTCCGGATTGTGGCGCCAGCCGCGCCGCGTCTTCATTCCCGTCATGCTGGTCGCGCTGTTTTGCGGTCTGCTGGATGGCTTGCAAGCGCTGGGCTGGAATAGTCATCTCCCCGGCTGGCTGCAACGGTTGCCCGGCGCCAGCGCGGGCCTGGGCTGGTTGCTGCCGGTTGGCTTGAGCCTGCTGCTGGCGGCAGGTTACGACAGGCGGCGCGGCAAGGCTGGTCGCTGAGGCCGGCGGCCATGGCCGCTTCATTCACCGCCAGCTAGGGCCGCCGTTTCTCGCTGATCCAGAGTGTGATGGTGCCGCTGACCAGCGGCTTGTCCGTCGTCGCGCAGCGGGCCAGCACCCGGACATCAAGATCGCCCGGCTGCCAGACAGCGGCCGCCGTTTCGGCAATGCCGATGATGTCGCTGCCGGCCTTGCCGATATAGTCCACCGACATGCCTTTGGGAATCCAGCGCAGATGGTCGGGAATCGACACTTCAGCCATCACCCCCATGGCCATTTCCAGCAGGTTGCAGATAGCGATGGCGTGCACGGTGCCAATATGGTTTTCAAGTGCGCGCCGCTTCCTCAGTCTGAGCCGGGCATGGCCTGGCTGCAGTTCCTCGATGCGGGCATTGATGCTGCGAAAGTAGGGCGCCTTGTATTGCACCGCTTTGGAAAAAATAGAGCGTCCACCAGGTATGGCCGACAGACGCCGCCAGTACGCGAGAATCGGATTTTCAGGCAGGTTCTGCATGAAAATGATGGCCTGCGGCGCACATCACGCTGGGTTGCTGCGCGCGGCGGCGTTCAGACAAAATGCGCAATCACCATGTCGGCGTAACGCTTGATGGCATCCTGCTTCATCTGCAATGTAGGCTGCTGCTGCATGATCTTGCCCACACCCTCTTCTGCCGCCATGCCGGGAATCGCCCAGGGGGTGACCTGCAGATCGGTGATACCCAGGTCTTCCAGTCGTTTGATGTCGTCGATGCTGGTGGCATCCGGACAATGCAGCATGATGTCGAACGGTTGCTGGTCGGTGCCGTATTCGCGGCGGTAGCGGTTGAGTTCATCGACGATGCCGGGAATTTCGGCCTTGTTGTGAATCACCGACAGCCAGCCATCGCCCAGTCGCGCGGCGCGCTGCATGGCCGGCGCCGTGGCGCCACCGACATAGATGGGGATTTTCTTTTTCGGCGTCGGCGCCATGATGACGCGGTCGAAATCGACATGCTTGCCGTGGAATTCCTGGAAGCCGCCCTGCAGCAACAGGCGCACTGCCTGGATGGCCTCGTCCTGGCGCTTGCCGCGCGTTTTCATGTCGATGCCAAGCCATTTGAATTCCTCGGGCATCCAGGCCAGACCCACGCCCAGCGCGACGCGGCAGTCGGCAACTTCGGCCACCGAACAAAGGCTCTTGGCTTCGAGCAGCGGCTGGCGGATGGCCAGGCGCAGCACCGAGGGAATGAAGCGAATGCGCCGGGTGACCACGGCCATGGCGGTGATCGCCACCCAGGGATCGAGCACGGGCATGTCCAGCGGCCAGAAACGCGAACCATCCGGCGTATAGGGATAGGGGACGGAAACTTTTTCGGGAAAGAAGGGCGCGTCCGCCACCTGGATGCTGTCCCAACCGTGTTCATCGGCGGTGCGGGCAATGGCCTGGTGTTCGCAGGGGTCAACCATGAACAGGTGAAAACCGAATCTCATGAGATTTTTCCTTCTGGTTTGCGTTTTGGACGGCCTGATCGGGATGGCGCAGGACGGCTTTTTGAAGCTCTCCGGATTCACCGCAGCGGGCAGTCGCAGGCTTGCAGGCAGGCGCATAAACCGCTATCTTGCCGAATTTCTCGCCAGAGTGGGCGCACTGTTTTTACGCCCGTCCAGCGGATGCCACTTTACCAAACATCCGGATCATTCGAGCTGCCGATGTATTCCATCTCCGCCATCAATTACGTTTTTCTCGCCGTGCTGTTGACGGCTTCTCTGGTCAGTCTGGGTCTGGGTCTGCGCAAGTATTGGCAGCGCATCCGCCAGGGTCAGGCCTGGTTTGGCAAGGAAATCACGCAAGAGGCCGTATTGGCCAAGGTGAACTGGAAGACTTTCATTCGCCGCGGGCTGTTGTTGGAGCGGCTGAAGAAACGGCCGATTTCCGGCATTGCCCACAACCTGCTGTTCTTTGGTGCCATCATCGAGATCATCGGCCATGCTTCCTACGGCCTGAGCTTTGTCGGCATCGATGTCTATGACAGCGGTTTTGGCCATTACTTCATGGAGCTGGCACGCGAAATTGCCGGCCTGATGATCCTGACGGGCATCCTGTTTTTCACCTTGCGCCGGCTGGTGCCGCCCGATCGTTTGACGGCAGGGGGACACACGCGCAAAGGCTTTTCGCCGATGGAAGTACTGTTGCTGGTCACCGTGGTGCTGGGTTTCGTCGCCGAAGGTTTCCGCCTGACCAATCCGGAAGTGCAAAGCCAGTATGAGTTCGTCGGCAACTTCATCGCTGGCCTGATGGCTGGCGGTGAACTGCAGATACTGGCCGGCGGCAATTTCGCCCTGTGGTGGCTGCACATGTTGTTCGGCTGTGCCTTCATCGCCTTGATCGCCCATACGCCGATGTCGCACATGGTGCTGGGGCTGGCCAATTCCGGCCTGGCCAACCGGCGTTCGGGCATCAATCTGGCGCCAATTGATTTCGATGCCGAAGCCGAGGACGGCGAAGACGAACCTGAGCTGCTGCTGGGCGCCAACAAGATTTCCCAGTTGAGCCAGAAATACCTGATGGATGCGTCCACCTGTCTGTGGTGTGGCCGCTGTCATGAAGTCTGTCCGGCCGCACAGACCGGCAAGGCGCTCTCGCCCAAATCCATCATGGCCACCGTGGCGGAATATGTCGCGGCGGATAAATTCGACGACGAATCACTGATCGAGACCATCGGCAAGGAAGCAGTGTTCAACTGCACCACTTGTGCGGCCTGTATCGAGGAATGCCCGGTGAGCAATGCGCCGGCGGAAATCGTGCTGGAG
>JAHRWT010000064.1 GCA_019105045.1 Sterolibacterium sp. | reverse complement strand
CCACGTAGTCGTCGCCCAGGTAGTCGAGGCCGTTGAGCAGGCATTGCAGCGCGGTCGTCGACTTGCCTGCCCCGCTCTTGCCGACGATCAGCACACCGACGCCATCCTTGCCGACGGCGGCGGCATGCACCATGAGCGCGCCGCTCATCGCGCAGCTCCAATTGAACAGCATGCGCATCGGCGTGCAGACTTCATAATCGGGGAGCTTGCTGGCGTCGGCCGCATAGTAGTAAGCCTCGCCCAGGCCGGTATCGATGCAGCTCAGGATTTTTCCATCCGGGTTGTACTGCAAATGCAGATCGCCGGCATTCACGACCGAAATCTTGTCGGGAAAACGTTCCAGATCCGCAATGATATCGGGGCAGGGCATTTCGCCCGCGCGCCCCGTCCAGGCATGAATGGACAAACCGCGCGTCGTGCCGCCAGCCGATGGCGGCGGTTTCACGACCAGCCCCGACAGGGATGGCGCAAAGGCGTCGCGCAGCGCTTCGTCTGCATAGACGATCTGCACCGGCAGGCCGGCGATGTTCAGATCGACCCGATGCGCCGCTGCATCCACATTCGCAGCCGAACTCGCGTGCGTCGCGGAAAGAAAGGCTGCGCGCAGCCGGGGAATCAACGAGGACAGGGACATGAGATTGCGTTTTCCATTCTGGGGAATGACGGAATCCGGACGGCTGACTGATGCCTTCCGGATCAACCGCGCTCGCGATGATAGACGGAGAAGACCTGATCGGGACTGCCTGTTGCGATGACCTGGCCGCGTTCAAGCAACAACGCTGTGTTGCAGAATTTCCTGATCACCTGGTCCGAGTGCGAGGCGAGAACCAGGATCTTGCTTCTGTTCATGAAGGCATTCAGCCGCCGTTCCGCCTTGTCGAGGAAAGTGGCATCGCCCGTGCCGATGACTTCGTCCATGAGGAGGATATCCGCATCCATTGCCGTGATGGTGGCAAAGGCAAGCCGGGTAGCCATGCCGGCGGAGTAGATGCGCACGGGCATGTCGAGATAGTCGCCAAGTTCGGTAAAGGCGGCGATCTCGTCCAGTTTCTTGTCGATCTCCGCGCGCTTCATGCCGAGCAGCAACCCGCGCATGACGATATTCTCGAATCCAGTCGCTTCCGGCTCCATGCCCAGGGAAATGTTCAGCGTGGACACGACCCTGCCGGCAACCTTGACCGATCCGCTCGTCGGTCGATAGATGCCCGCCAGGACTTTCAGCAGCGAGGACTTGCCCGCGCCGTTATGGCCGACCAGTCCCAGGCGTTCCCCCTCCCGGAGCGAGAGGCTGACGTCCTGCAGCGCGTTGACGACGGGGATGGCATCACCGGATGAAATGCGGCCGCCGGTTGCTGCGCCGAGCAGCCGCGTTTTCAGCGACCGGCTACCCGTGCCGACGAGCGGATAGTCCAGATGCGCATGGGTGACTTCGATCGAGCTCATGGTCGCCTCTCCTACACCCAGAACGCGATGCGAGCGCTTTTGCCGCGATAGACGCGGACTGCGACGACCGCGCCGGCAAGCAGCGTGATCAACGCAACGCCCCACGACGCCGGCGCCGGCGCATGCCCCAACAAGGGGGAGCGCAGCAGATCGATGAAATAGGCCACCGGATTGACAGCGATGATCCAGCTGCCTTCCGCAAGCATGCGGGGAAACCAGAAGATGGGGGTGATGAAGAAAATCACCTGCAGAACGCTTTGGGTAATCTGGGCAAGATCGCGGAACCGGGCACCGATGATACTCAGAACGATGCCGATCACCAGTAGATTCAGTATGACCAGCAGCAGACCGGGCAAGGCCAGCAGGCCGGTCCAGCCCGGCCAGATGCCGAAATACAGGTAAATCCCGACGACGATGAGCAGGTTGTGACCGAAGATGATCACATTCCTGGCAAGTGCGCGAAGCAGGATCGTCAGTGGATTGATGCGCATGTCCTTGAGATAGGGCGCGTTCTCGACGAACAGATTGGGCATCTCACCGACGCAGGCGGCGATGAAGCTCCAGGCCACCAGACCGATCGACAGGAAGGGCAACAACTCGGCAGTTTCCGTCTGGAACAACCGGCCATAGACGACCCCAAGTGCTACACAGAAGATCGCCGTGCTCAGCGTGATCCAGAAGGGGCCGATCCTAGAGCGCCGATACCTGATACGGATATCCTGCCAAGCAAGAAACGACCAGAGATCATAAGCCATAATGGCATCAAGCAGATCATTCGACTGATGGTTTCGTGTAAGACGCATCTAAGAAAACTGGCCGCATAATAGCGCCAGATAGCAAAATGAACTAAAACCGAACAGGACATCAGGTGAACAAAATACTGGTAACAGGTGGCGCGGGCTTCATTGGTTCACACTTGTGCAACCGTCTCGTTGCAGCAGGCAATGATGTTCTGTGCGTGGATAACTATTTTACCGGCGACAAACGCAACATCACGCACTTGCTGGCCAACCCACATTTCGAGATGATGCGTCACGATGTGACTTTTCCTCTGTATGTGGAGGTGGGGCAAATCTACAATCTGGCCTGCCCGGCTTCGCCCGTATTTTATCAACAAGACCCTGTACAGACGGTAAAGACAGCAGTACATGGATCGATCAACATGCTCGGCCTGGCAAAGCGCGTCAAGGCCCGCATTCTGCAGGCATCTACGTCCGAAGTATATGGCGATCCTGAAGTGCACCCGCAACATGAAGATTACTGGGGGCGAGTAAACCCAATCGGGCCGCGCAGCTGCTATGACGAAGGCAAGCGCTGCGCAGAGACACTTTTTTTCGACTATTGGCGACAGTACCGGCTATTGATCAAGGTGGCACGGATTTTCAATACCTATGGGCCGCACATGCAACCCAATGATGGCCGAGTAGTCAGCAATTTCATCGTGCAGGCGCTACGCGGACAGGCATTGACGGTATATGGTGATGGACAACAGACACGCAGCTTCTGCTATGTGGACGATCTGGTGGAAGGGCTGATGCAACTGATGGAATCGCCAGCGGAATGCACCGGGCCGATGAATCTGGGAAACCCCAGCGAATTCACCATGCTGGAACTGGCCGAACAGGTTCTGAAACTGGTCGGCGGTGTGTCACGGATCGAATTTTGTCCGCTCCCCACGGACGATCCACGCCAGCGCCAGCCGGATATCACGCTTGCAAGAACACAACTGAACTGGCAACCACGCGTTGCGCTGGAGGATGGCTTGCGCGAAACCGTGGCATATTTCAGGCAACTACTGAGAGTATAAGTATGAACCAGACGATGACAGGCCGCATCGTGGTGGTCACCCCTGTGTTTGAAGATCGTTATGCCGCCAGTCGACTCTTTGCCGAGCTGCATGCCATATTGGGAGACTCGCTGTGGATCGTCGCGGTTGAAGATGGTTCGGTACAGGCGGCACTGGACTCCCGTTGTTTGGGTCTGGCCTCAGGCGTGATATTGCATTTGCGACGCAACATGGGCCATCAACGGGCAATTGCCGTGGGTTTGAGCCATGTCGCCACCTGCATGTCCGACATCACGGCCGTAGTGGTAATGGACTCCGATGGCGAAGATCTGCCCTCCAGTGTTCTCGGGTTGTTGCAGAATCTGGCGCGGGAAGCCGTCGATGTGGTGGTGGCCCAGCGCGGACGACGCGCTGAGTCACTGCAGTTTCGTATGTTCTACGCCATATACAAACGACTGTTTGGCCTATTGACAGGGCGAAAACTGACCTTTGGCAACTTCATGGCACTCTCACCCCAGGCATTGCAACGGCTGGTGGCCATGCCGGAGTTATGGACGCATGTCGCCTCATGCGTCCTGGCCTCACGACTGCGTATCGCATCCTGCCCCCTGGATCGGGGAGTACGCTATACCGGACACAGCAAAATGAATTTTGTTGGTCTGGCACTGCATGGCTTTCGCGCTGCCATGGTATTTGCCGAAGATGTTCTGGTACGCGTGGGTGTCGCCTGCGCCAGTATCGCCAGCATGGCGATACTGGCCATGACCGCGGCGATTTTTCTGAAACTGGCGGGATTCGCCACGCCGGGATGGTTCTCTGTGGCGCTGGGGCTACTGATATTGATGGTCTTGCAAACCGGCACGCTGACCTTGCTGACACTGATGCTGACCGGGACGGTGCGTGGAACCGCAGCCACGCCACCTGCTCACAACGTCTTCATTGCACGGCAGGAATACAGTAATGGCCCATTTCATGAGACCTGAAGAACAGACCGAGAGACACCCGTCATGACGATCAACAAGCTATGGCGCACCAGTCTGGCCACAGCGATTTTTTTGATCATCCTGTTGCTGACATATGGCGTACATGCACGTTATTTCAGTGTGAATGTGGTGCTGTATGGTGCAATCTTCGATGGATTGCTGGCCAGTGTGCTTACAACCGTGCTGCTATGGCAGACGCGCTGGTTGAAGCAATTGGGTAAATTCGAACGCCTACAGTTGTTCCTGATCTGGCTGCTCATGAGCTATGCGTTCGCAATCTCAGTACCAACGGTCATTGACCGGTCACTATCCTTCTACTTGCTTGAAAAGTTGCAGCAACGTGGTGGCGGCATCCAGCTGGCGCGTTTTGACGAAATATTCGTACGGGAGTACATGCCGGAACACCGGTTGATGCAAATTCGGCTGACCGAACAGATCGCCTCAGGCACGGTTGTACTGGACAACAATTGCGTACGCTTGACGCAGCGCGGCCAACAGATTGCCGGATTCAGTCGCTACTTCAGACAACATTTTCTGCCCCGGCAACGTTTGCTGATGGGTGAGTATTCGGACGTGCTGACCGATCCGTTCCGGCACGGCAAACCAAGTTCCGGCTACGAATGTTGACGCTCGCGTTCAAGCAGTCACGCTGGCCTGGGCTGGCTCTGGACACCCTGCTATTGCTGGGGCTTGCCATCGGTACTGTCAATCGTTACGCACCTGTACAAATCAGCGGCGATGTCATGCTGTATTCGGTAATGTCGTTGCAGAAGGTGACGTTGTTCTTCTGGGCACAAAACCGCTTGCTGAACGTGGGGCCGGCCTTGACTACCTGGATACACGATCCAGCTGCAAATCTGTGGGCCAATCTCCTCTTTCCTGCACTGGTTTTTTACGGTCTGCTGCGTAGTTGGGCAAGCGTGGCAATACGGCTGATAACCAATGGAAGCCATGCCTCCAATGCCGATACATGGCTGGCACGCACCTTGTTTCTGCTGCTAGCAGCCACGGTATTGCTGGTCTTGCAGCCTCATGCCATATATGAAGTAGTGGTGTGGCATGTGGAATATCCACTGTCATGCTTGTTGCTGCTGTGGGCATGTGACTTGTGGTTTGGTATTGATGATGCCAGCGCCGGCAGCAACACTCGGTTGCAGCATGGCCGGAGACTGGCCGGCACGCTGTTGCTCGGGCTGGCCATCGGCGTGAATTTCAGCATAGCCATCCCGGCACTGGCCCTGGTGGGAGGACGGGTATTGATACAACGCAACCTGACGCGACACACTCTGAGCTTTGCCTTGTTGACGGTCATTTTGCTGCTGTTGTGGCTCTCTGTGGCGCGTGCGATACCCGGCCCGAAGACTGGCGCATACGCGGAATTTTCTTTGGCCACATTACGTGCAGGCCTACCCCAGGTTATTGGCAGTCTACTGAGCGCAACATGGCTGCCTGGACTGGCAGGACTGCTGGCAACCCTGGTCACAGGGCGTTTGTTGCAGCTATGGCATGGACGGGCGCCAAAAAACACCCGAACGCGATGGATGCAAGGGCTGCTTCTGCTTTTTGCACTGGCCTGGTTGCTATTGTTTGGTGGTAACACCTGGGTGCGTGAGAACCACTTCAATTACCGTTATTTCATCTTTGTGTTACTGGCGCTGACCATGATGCTGTCGCTGGAAATGGCGAAGCTGTTGCTGACCACCAATCGTTTCCTGAAATCAGGTGTCGCCGCCTTAGCAGGATTGGTCATTGGTATTGCCCTGACATACCCTCTCACACCTCTGCAACAGTATGCATTTTCCCAACGGCTATCACCCTTCA
Organism: Sterolibacterium sp.; assembly: GCA_019105045.1. Classification (GTDB taxonomy): domain Bacteria; phylum Pseudomonadota; class Gammaproteobacteria; order Burkholderiales; family Rhodocyclaceae; genus Sterolibacterium. The sequence continues at coordinate 33,696 of JAHRWT010000064.1, read as the reverse complement.
TGAATACAGGCGCGACACTGTACGCAGGTGATTTCAACCTGGCCTGGTCGGCGGTCGTGCTGGGTATGTTGCGAGGTCAACCGGCATTCGGGCTGGCAGGCAGAGCGGAAGGCAATGCCCATGACCTTCAGCAACATGTTGCAAAAATGCTCGAACGCGATGGTTTTTTACGCGTTGTCTGCCTGCAGGAAACGGCCGATAACTGCGTGATGCAAGCGAATAAACATGTGGGACTCCCGATGCGCCTGCGGGAGAGTCAATTCATCTCCGGCCGCATGGCGGCCTGGAATTTATTGCTGGAACCCGGTGTTGCAGACTCATTGCACACGAACAAGCCCAAGGCAGATCACTGGCATTACCAGGGTGGCGACCTGGCTTCGCAACCCGGTTTGGTGGGCGATCGGAATGCCGAGGGAGTGCGCAGCCTGGGTGAAGCAGGATTTCTGCTCTATGGGCCATACCGCCTCGCATCAGCGGGGACTTATCGGCTTCGAATGTTTGGTCATGCACTGCAGACGCAAACAGCCTGGGTGGATGTGGCTGCACGTGGCGGTAATGTGCAATACGCAAAATTTCCGCTGGTAACGGGTGAAAGCTTGCTGCTTGATGAGTTTATTCATTTACCCAATGACGAATTGGACCTGGAAGTTCGGGTATACGTCGGATCAAGTGATGTATTGCAGATCACAGGTTATACCTTGGAACACCAGAATGCTGACCGGAAGTGACTCAATCTAAGCAAACCTTGTCGTCTACCACCCTCCCCGACATCGGGACTATTTTTGGTTTAGCGGCATGTGCAGGCATCACCTTGTGGATGAACAGCCCTTGCCAGGCAATCCACAAAACACACGTTTGAAGATGCCCTGCGAGCCGGCTTCAAAGCGTCGTCCAGCGGGCGAATTCACGGCCAAAGAAGGCGATCAGGATCAATGCCAGCGGGGCGAAGCTGATGAAGGCGAGCAGGATGTTGCGGATCAGGGGATAGGCCAGTTGTGATTCGATGAAACCACGGGCAACCAGCATACCTTTGAGCCAGATGATGGCGGCGACGATCAGTTGCAGCCAGCCCACACCGTGCAGCCACTGGCCCAGTTCCAGACTGATCAGCGTCAGCGCGACCAGCGCCAGCCAGGCCCAGGTGACGGGCTTGAGCGAAGTGGAAACCTGTTCGTCGTTGCTTGTCATGGTTCAGACCAGTACATAGAAAAAGGGGAAAATTACCAGCCAGATGATATCGGTGGCGTGCCAGTAACTGGCCAGCGCTTCCAGGCCGCCGTGGTCGCGCGCGCTGTAGCCGCCGGTGAGGTGGCGAAAAATGACCCAGAACATACCGAGGATCCCCCAGATGGCGTGCACCATGTGGGTCAGGGTGAGGTAGTAGTACACGGTAAAGAAAATGCCCGACTCACCGGTGATGCCATGCGCCAGATTCCAGCGGAATTCCAGTAATTTGGCAACGGGATAGCCAAGTGCCAGCAGCATGCCGCCAATCAGCCAGAGCAGTGAACGCCGCCGTTGGTCACGACGGATTTCGATCACGGCACAGGCAATGCAATAACTGCTGGTCACCATCAGCAGGGTGATGACCGTGCCAGCCAGCTTCGATAGCTGGGAAGCCCCGGTTTCGAAGGATTCCGGAAAATGGGCGCGGGCGACGAAGTAGACGCAGAAGAGCAGGGCGAACTCGACGAATTCGCAGGTGATGCCCACCCAGATGCCGGTATTGCCGGGGATGCGTCCCTTGCCCCGATGAATACTGGCAGCAGGGGAGTCGAACAGCCCTGGTTGCGTGTGTGCGGTATTTGATTCACTCATTGACATAGCATTTTGGCAAGTTGTGGCCGGCTGGCAGCCGGTGCAATGGTCGCCAGCAGCCGGCAGGCCGTGCCGGCATCGCGGGCACCGGACGCCAGCAGCAGGCGCACCGACTCAACCTGGCCAACCAGCAGCGCATTCATCAGGGCGTTGCGGCCTCGCGCATCGCTGGCATTGACGTTGAAACCAGCGGCGATCAGCTGTTGCACGATGGCGGGTGATTCAACGGCTGCCATCAGCGCGGTTTCGCCGTCCTCCCCCTGTGTCATTCGCGTTTGCGCATCGGCCAGTTCAAAACGCAGGTAATCGTCGATCACTTCTGCGTCAGCCCCGTTCAGTGCTGCGCTGTAAAGACCGCCATAGCTGCGCTCGTCGAGGATGTCTGCCTCGCTGGCCAGTGGCGGATATTTCGCCGCATAACCGGGATTGCCGGCCAGCGGCGCATTCGGCAGATGTACCAGCAACCCGGGCAGGTCGCTGGCGTATTGGGCAAGCAGGCGCATCAGCGTGAGCTGGGCGGCCTGCTGTGCGTCGGCTTCGCTCAGGCGCTGGGTGCGCTGCCACAGCGCGGCGAGTTCCTCGGCGGCCGGTTCCAGCTGCGTCAGCAGCCGGCGCCAGACACGCTTGTTGCGCAGGCTGCGCTCCGACCAGGCAAACAGCGCGTCATGCACGCTGTCATGACGCTTGCGCAACCAGCCCCACCAGCCGTTGCGTTGTGCTTCACCCAGGGCGATGAGCGGCATGTTCTGAATCTGCCATTGCAGTTCCTGACGCAGCAGATAGTCCTCATGCAGTTCGCGGCCGACCAGTTCGCCCGTGGCGGACGGTGCTGTCGCAGCGATTTCTGCCAGCGTTTTCTGCAATGCGACATAACCTGACAGGCTTGCCAGTTCATTCTTCAGCGGTGGCGTCATGTAGGTGCGATAAAGGCATAGTGGTTCGGCCGGCGCACCTGGCAGCAGACGATAGACGCCGGCATAGGCCCACTCACCCTGTGCACCGGGTGCGTACTTTCCCCACGGCTCAACCAGCAGCGCCAAGGTCTGATTGGGCCATTGTGTGCTGCGGAAAACATCGATGCTTTCGTAGTCGCCCGTCTGCGTGGCAATGCTGCTGGCCCGGCCGCCATGATTGGGCAGGCGGCGCACCCAGTTGCCGAGGCTGGCGGCATCCAGCAGCAGCCCGCTACCATCGCGCAACGTGCTGCCACGCAGGGCAAACCCGGCATAGGGCCCGGCATCCTGCAAATCCACGCTATAGCCTTGGGCACGCGGCAGACCATGCGTGCCGGCAATTTCGCCGAGGCCGGGAATGCGTCCAATATCCAGCGCACCGATGGTTCGCAAGGCACCGTTGAACGCTTGCGCCAGCGCCCCGCAACGCGGCGCATCGGCAGATTCGACCAAACGGAATTCAACATAGGCCGCCAGCGGATGCGACTTGGCGGCAGCACCGTCGACGGATGGGACAGGCAGGGCTACCGGCCAGCGACGCAACACATCGACGCGATCGGCATAAAGATTGATCAGGCAAGCCGCCAGCGCAGGTGGTGCAGCACGATCATCCGGCAAGCTCTGCAGCGTCGGCACGCCACAGGCCCGTGCCCGGTCTGCCAGCCAGCGTTTCTGCATGGCATTCAGGTGTTCGCGACCAAGGCTGTCGCTGCGTCGCAGGGCGGCATGAAACGCCGCCACCAGCTCACCGTCCAGTTTCGCCAGGCGTTCACTGCTGCACATCACTGCTTGCGCCGTCATGTCGCAGGCAAACGTCTGTGCCGGCATCACCTGTGGCGGCGGCGCCGGCCGGCGTGGTTTGGCGCAGGCCAGCAGGCTCAGAGCAATCACGATGAGCGTGAAACGGGACAACCAGAACATGGGCATTGATCTCATTGCAGGGTAAATACCAGCGCGCCGTGGATTTCATAACTTTCAGCGCCGCTGTCAGGCGGTGAGGGATAAGGGCCCCCTTTGATCAAGGCTGCCTGAGCGGCGGCATCCAGCCGGTCATCACCGCAGTTTTCGATCCGGTAATTCAGCAGATTGCCATTGCGATCGACGGTCAGCGTGTATTCAACCCAGCATTGTTGCAGAAAACGCCTGGCATCGGCCGGATAGACAATGGCGGCATTCACGCGCGTCTTGACCTTTTCCGCATAATCCGGCGGCGCATAAACATGGGTACCGATACTGCCCTGGCCTGCGCGAACGCCATCCGGCCGGCCACTGCCTGCTGCACGGTTGCCGGCCGCTTTCATCTGGTGACGCGGCGGGACAGGAAGTGCCGGTGGCGCTTGCGGGGGCGGCGGCGCGTCTTCCACTGCGGGCACCGTGGCCACGCTGGCGGCACTGGGCGTCGGCCTGGTCAGTCGCGGCGTCGGCTGTGGTGATGGCGGCGACGTGATCGCCGGGCGCGGCAGCGGTTCAGCGGGGGGCGGCGGAACTGGCGGCGGCGCAGGGCGGGCGGCCAGCCTGACGGCCAGCGCGATTTTTTGCGGCCTCACCGGCGCCGACGAATCCAGGCGCGGCATCAGCCACAGCAGCAGGCCATGACAGATCAAGGAAATGGCCAGCGCGAGCAGCAGACTGCGTTGGTCTTCAGTCATCGCCAGGTCATCCGCTGCGGCCCGGGCCGGTCGCCATCTTTTGGAAACATCATCCATCTCATCGGGCAGAATATTATCCGAACCGCGCACCATGCAGCGATGCCCCCGTTCTCCCGCCATCCCGCCCAAGGACTGCCCCCATGCACACCACTTCGCGCCCACTCTCTCTATTGCCAATTGCAGCGCGGCACAGCGCACTGACGCTGGCCATGGCCTGCATCCTGCTGCCACTGGTTTTTTCCGCCTGCGCCAGCCAGCCGGATCGTTACAAGCTGCCGCCACCTCGCAACACCCAGCCATTGCCTTCCGCACAAGGCAGCGTCTATGGCCAGCCAGCGGCCCGACTGAAGAATCCAACTGACCGCTGCATCACCAGCGCCGGGCATTGCCCGTTGCCGGCCACCACGGAAAGCGGCTTGCCCTGCACGTGTGACTCCAGGCGTCCTGAATTCAGTTATGGCGGCCGCACCGGGCCGATTCCTGCCATGCCGGACTGGGCCGATCCCCGGCTGAAGCACAAAAACTGATTCAGAGCCGGCGGATTTTTTCCAGCAACGCCGTGGTTGAACGCTGGTGAATGAAAGGAATCGAAATCACCTGACCGCCGCGCGCCTGCACTTGCGGCGCCCCCACAATGCGTTCGACAGGCCAGTCGCCCCCCTTGACTAGCACATCCGGCTGACAATCGTCGATGCGAGCCAGCGGCGTGTCTTCGTCGAACCAGGTCACCAGATCCACGCAGGCCAGGGCGGCCAGCAGCACCATGCGATCTTCCAGCACATTGACCGGACGCTCATCACCTTTGCCCAGCCGCCGTACCGACGCATCTGAATTCACCGCCACCACCAGCGCTGCCCCAAGCGCACGTGCCTGGGCCAGATAGGTGACATGGCCGCGATGAAGAATATCGAAACAGCCATTGGTAAATACCAGCGGCCGCGGCAGAGCGGCAATGCGCGCCGGCAGTTCTTGCGGCGCACAGCACTTGGCTTCAAACGCCAGCTGGCTGGCTGCGGTCATCACTGCGGCCTGCGTTATTACTTACTGTGGCCGGCCGTGCTCACCGGCGCATTCGGGATTTCCTTGGGCCGGTTGTCGATCTTCTGCGCTTCTTGCAGGCTGATGACCTCAAAGACGCGCACCACTTTCTGCACGCCACCCGTCGTTCGTGCCACCTCAACTGCAGCCTCGGCTTCTTCCTGGGTCACCAGGCCAAGCAGATAGATCACGGCGGCTTCGGTCACCACCTTGACGTGATTCACGGCAAACTTGTTGGTGTCGATGAAGCGGGCCTTGACCTTGGATGTCAGGTACGTGTCATTGCTGCGCGAAGCCAACGAACTGTTGCCGGCAATCTGCAGCTCGTTACTGATCGATTTCAGGTTGGGCACCCGACTGATCACTTTCTCGACTTCGGCGCGGGTTGCTGCATCCGGCACTTCACCCGTCAACAGGGCGCTGCGGTTGTAGCTGGTGACGTTGATATGCACGCGATCGCCAAAGCGCTCATTGATGCGGGCCACCGCGCGCACTTCGATGCCTTCGTCGGTGATATAGGTTTCAGCGGCCCGGCGGTCAGCCACCATCAGGGCGCTCGCTCCCACGCCGACAACAGCGGCGCCAAAACAGCCCGCGAGCAAGGACGTCATCACGGCAAGCAGCGCCGCCAGGGCGTAGCGTCTGAAACCGGGCATGGACAGTGTGTGATGCATATTCATTCGAGTTCTCCCAAGAGCATGGTATCGATACCGTCGCACAGACAGTGCAGCACAAGCAGATGGATTTCCTGGATGCGCGCCGTGCGCGGCGTGACCTCGCGCGGCACGCTGATATGAATATCGCCTTCCTGCAACAGCTCGCGCATCCGCCCGCCATCCCGGCCGGTCAGTGCCACCACCCGCACTTCACGCGCATGGGCGGCCTTGATGGCGGCGATCACATTGGGCGAATCACCACTGGTGGAAATCGCCAGCAACACGTCTGTCGGCTGACCCAGCGCAAGCACCTGCTTGGCAAAGACTTCCTCATAGGAATAATCGTTGGCTATCGAGGTCAGTGTCGAACTGTCAGTGGTCAGCGCCACAGCCGCCAGAGGGGGCCGCTCGTGCTCGAAACGGTTGAGCAGCTCGGCCGCAAAATGCTGGGCATCGGCCGCCGAACCGCCATTGCCGCAGGCCATGATCTTGCCATTGGCGTGCAGGCTGGCCACCATCAACTCGACTGCAGCGGCAATGGGCGCAGAAAGCGCTTCGACAGCCGACAGTTTGGCCTGGGCGCTGTCCTGAAAATGGCGGGCAATGCGGGTAACGAGATCCATGGAATTGATGACGGTCAGTGTGAACGAAATGAACGAAAATCTTCCGGCAACGGACAATTTTACCAGTCAGCACCCCGGTCGCCGCCTGAATACAGGGGCAATCGCCACGTTGTTCGTTGTTCAGAGCACCAGCCAGACTTCGACCAGCACCCGCTGCCAGGGGTTCCGGTGTTCGCGCAAGCGAGCGATGCGCGCTTCCACCCGCGCACCGCGATCCATTTCCACGGCCACTGCCCGGTTCTGCGCGCGCGGCAGATAACCCAGTTGCTGACCCTGCCAGACAACCCGCACCGCCATGGCATCATGGGAATTGTCCGGTTCGCGCTGCAAGACCAGCGAATCGCCGACCTGCAACTGGTGCCAGAAAGCCGCGCCGGCATGGTGCTGGAAGCCGGCCAGCGGCGAGCTTTGCACGAGAATGCGCACAGCCTGCGCCTGCACCTGGACAGGCATTGCGCCGAGCAACAGACACAGCAGGCACGCCAGGAATGACCGCCGCCCGCCGCGCCGCTCAGTCAGCCGAAAACGCATCACGCAGCCATTCGATCCGCGCCGGGTCGAGCGCATCCAGCAGGATGGCATCAAAACGGCAAAAGCATTCTGCCTGGCCACTCAGATAATGCTGCGCCGCCAGGATGATGCGGCGCTGCTTGGTGGCAGTAATGCTGGCAGCCGCACCGCCATAGCCCTGGCCACGACGCAGGCGGACTTCGACGAAGACCAGGGTATGGCCATCGCGACAGATCAGATCGATCTCGCCCCCACGTACCCGCCAGTTGCGCGTTACGACCTGCAAACCATTGCGCTCAAGAAATCTGGCGGCCAATTCCTCGGCGCTATCGCCGGTCTGCTTCCTTACTTGCATGGCCGGGGCGCAGGCTGGACAATGCACTGCTGAACAAATGAAAGAGACATGGGATGGACGCGACAGAACAGGCGCAGGAGTCAAGGACAATGGCATTATATGTGGTGGCAACACCGCTCGGGAACATTGCCGACATCAGCCAACGTGCGATTGATACGCTGCGCAGCGTCGACGCCATCGCCTGCGAGGACACTCGCCACAGCCGCCGTCTGCTGGCGCATTACGACATTCACGTGCCCACTTTCGCCCTGCATGAACACAACGAAGCGGCGACTGCGCAGAAATTGATCGAACGTCTGCGCAGCGGTCAGCGTATCGCCATGATCAGCGATGCCGGCACGCCAGCCATTTCCGATCCGGGAGCGCGCACCGTCGCGGCCGTGCGTGCTGCCGGCCTGCCGGTGATCCCATTGCCCGGGCCCAACGCGGCAATCACCGCCCTGTCGGCCGCCGGTCTGGATCAGCCACATTTTCTATTTGTCGGCTTCCTGCCTGCCAAGGCCGGCGCGCGGCAGCAGCAGATTGGCGCTCTCAAAACCACACCCGCCACGCTGGTGTTTTATGAAGCCCCCCATCGCATCGAGGAAACCGTAGCCGACCTGGCTGCACTGCTTGAGCCACAGCGCACGCTGGTGGTTGCCCGCGAGCTGACCAAGCTGTTCGAGCAGATCGTCAGTATGCCGCTGGCTGACGGTCCAGCCTGGCTGGCTGCCGACAGCAATCACCGGCGCGGCGAATTCGTGCTGCTGGTTTCTGCCGCACCCGCCAGTACGGATCTGCCCGCCGAGGCGCTGCGCATCTTGCGTCTGCTGCTGGCAGAACTGCCACTGAAACAAGCCGTCAAACTGGCCGCCGAAATCAGCGGCATTGCCAAAAATACACTGTATCAAACGGCCTTGGGCATGAAGGCGCAAGGGCTATAATTTCCGCACCAGAAAATTTGTGCATGACAATGACGATGACAATGACCGCGCCTCCTTCCGCATCCACGCTGACCATCACCCGCCCTGACGACTGGCATCTGCATCTGCGTGACGGCGCGGCGCTGGCCGCCGTGCTGCCGGATACGGCGCGTCAGTTCGCCCGTGCCATCGTCATGCCCAACCTGAAGCCGCCGGTCACCACGGTGACGCAGGCTGCTGCCTATCGTCAGCGCATTCTGCACGCCCTGCCGGCAAACCTGCATTTTGAACCGCTGATGACGCTGTACCTGACCGACACCACCACGGCAGCAGACATCGATGCCGCCAGCGCCAGTGATTTCGTTCATGCCGTCAAACTCTATCCCGCCGGAGCGACCACCCATTCAGATGCCGGCGTGACCGATCTGAACCGCTGCCAGGCCGCTCTGGCCCGCATGGAAGAATGCGGCCTGCCGCTGCTGGTGCATGGCGAAAGCACCGATCCAGCGGTCGATATTTTTGATCGCGAAACCGTCTTCATCGAACGCACGTTGCAACCGCTGTTGCGGCATTTTCCCGGTCTGCGGCTGGTCATGGAACACATCACCACCCGCCAGGCTGTACAGTTCGTCACTGAATCATCTGCCAATGTCGCCGCCACCATCACCGCCCACCACCTGCTGCTCAACCGCAACGATCTGCTGGTGGGCGGGGTGCATCCCCATCACTACTGCCTGCCGGTACTGAAGCGCGAAACCCATCGTCAGGCGCTGCTGGCGGCGGCCACTTCCGGCAACCCGAAATTCTTTCTCGGCACCGACTCCGCGCCGCACGCACGTCACGCCAAGGAAGCGGCCTGCGGCTGCGCAGGCTGTTACACGGCACACGCTGCCATTGAACTCTACGCCGAAGCCTTTGATGCAATCGGCGCGCTCGACCGGCTGGAAGGCTTCGCCAGCTTTCATGGTGCCGACTTCTATCGCTTGCCACGCAATCGCGAGCAAATCACTTTGCGCAAGGAAAGCTGGCGCGTACCGGCCAGCCAGCCCTATGTCGAGGGCGACCCCCTGATCCCCCTGCGCGCAGGGGAAAACATTGCCTGGAGGCTGCAATCATGATGCGTCGTCTTGCCGTGCTGCTGCTATGCCTGACCAGCCTGCTGCTGTCCGCCTGCGTGCGGCAGGATGCCGCCTTCTATTCACTGGATGGCGACAACCGCAACAGCCTGTCCATTCTGCGGGAAAGCTATCTGTGGAGCAGCGCCTGGACAATCAAACTGGTCACGTCCAATGGCTCGCAATGCCAGCGCCGCTATGCCCTGGCAGACGCGCCGCTGGAAAACTTTCGGATCCGCCTGTACCGTCCGCAAGCTGGCGTCTTCATCCTGAACCAGGACGACAACTGGTATGTCACAACCATGCAGGAATGCCGCTTTCAGCAGTTTGCCGATGCGCCGCCCGCACCCGGCGAGCTGATTGGCGAATTCATCGAGCAACAGGAGCAACTGGCTTTCATCACGGCAGATGCAGACGTCCGGCAAACGGCCCAGCCTGCTGATGAATGACAGCAGATGCAGCCGCCTCGTTTGTCCGCTCCGCCACATTCGCTTGACAGGATTTTCAGCCAGCAGCCGCTGTATGCACCCCTGCTGCCGTTGCTGTCGCTGCTGGCAGAAGAGGACAGGACAAGACATGCGCTGAAACCGCCGGCACTGCAGACGCTCAATGCGCTGGCCGAACAACGGGATATTTGCAACAACAACGGCAAACCGCTGCGCTTCGTGTTGCCGCATGGCAGCGGCATGGCCTATGAAGAACGCATCTGGTGGCTGGGGGAAGTCGAAACCCGGCCGGACAACTGGCATGACGCATTCAATGCCCTGGTCTGGTTGACTTTTCCGCAAATAAAGTCTGCGCTCAATCAAGGCCATCACCAAGTGCTCGCTGCCCAGCGACAGCAAGCGCCGACCAGCCCGCAGCGTGGCGCACTGCGCGATGCGTTGACCCAGTTCGACGAATGTGGCGCCATTGTCGTCGCCAGCGATGCCGATCTGTGGCAGGACATCTGCGCGCATCGCTGGAAAGAAGTTTTCTGGGACCGCCGCACCCAGGTCCAGGCAACACTGCGCGTTTTCATTGTCGGTCATGCCAGCTATGACCTGCTGCGCCAACCTCATCTGGGGCTGTGCGCCAAGGCAGTGTTTCTGCACGTTGCGGCGGACTGGTTGAGGCAGTCGGCCGCCGTGCAGCTGGCCGATATCGACCAGCGCATCGCCCAGCGCTTTGGCAACAGCCTCAACGGTTACCGGCAGCCACGAGATTTTCACCCGCTTCCCCTGCTGGGTATTCCCGGCGCAACGGCAGACAACGCTTCTGCCAGCTATTACGACAACCGCCAGCAGTTCCGGCCGCCGCCTGCACTGCGCCTGGTCAGCGGCTGATCAGGCATCCCGCCAGCTCCCCGGCCTCGGCCTCAACTGCCGTTGCCGCAACAGCCAATGTTCTTCAGTGCCATGCTGTAGGTCTGCTCGGACTCCAGCCTGGACGAAGTGGAATGACACATCTCGTGCAGCAGGCCGTCATTCAGGCCATACACCCAGCCATGTACCGAGATGCGCTGGCCATTGGCCCAGGCATTCTGCACGATGGTGGTACGGCAGACATTCATCACCTGTTCGATGACGTTGAGCTCGCACAGACGATTCACCCGTTCATCCAGCTGCAGACCATCCAGATTGCTGCGATGCCGGTAATAGACATCCTGCACATGCCGCAGCCAGTTGTCGATCAAGCCGTGATCGCGCTCCTCAAGGGCAGCGCGCACGCCGCCGCAGCCATGGTGGCCAACCACCATGATGTGGCGCACCTTGAGCACTTCGACGGCGTAATGAATCACCGACAGGCAGTTGAGATCGCTATGCACCACGAGATTGCTGACATTGCGATGAACAAAGACTTCGCCGGGAGCCAGGCCGGTGATCTGGTTGGCGGGCACGCGGCTGTCGGAACAGCCGATCCAGAGATATTCCGGATTCTGCTGGGCAGCCAGTCGGCTGAAGAACTCGGGATCCTCGGCACGCTGCCGTTCAGCCCAGCGACGATTGTTGGCAATCAGGTGTGAAAGAGGCATGTTGTCGCGTCCGGTTTGTGGGCGGTAAGGTGTGGCAAGCGCATTGCAATCTCTGTCAGGGACAGCGTATTCGGCGCTGCTGGCGCCTGTCCCGGCGGCCACGGTTGCCGCGTCCGCCATTCTAATTAAATCCGCCCGCCCTCGGCAGCATGTGCAGACAAGATCCCATCCCAATGCCTGCTACCGTTGCTTCAGCGCGCCATGGTCTGCATTTGCAAACGCCCTTGCCTTGTGCTCACAGACAGGCGCAGATTGCGCGCGGTAACACCGGCAACCTGCAACCTGCCCAGCATCAGTTGCCCCTGCAGATTCAGGCCGGCCGGCAATTCGAAGCGGCCTCCTGTCGATGATCCGCGCGCTGTCGAAGTGGCTGACGACGATTGCTTCAGATAATCATCCACATTGAAGCGATCCACATCCAGGGCAAAATCCAGCTGCATCGCAGCCAAACGGCTTCCCGTCGCCTCCAGCCGCCCGGCCAGATGGCTTTCATCCAGCCGGCCGGTCAGTTGCAAAGTAGTCTTTTGCTGCGCCAGGTCTGCCTGCGCCCCGCCCTGCAAGGCAAGATGCAGCGGGCGGGCAAGCTGTTGGCCGGCATTGATGTCCAGTTCGCTGGCAAGGGCATCCAGGCGCAGGCTGCGTGCCGCCATGTCTGCCACGATGTCGGTCTTGATAGCGACCTGCAACGTCATCTCCGGCTGCCTGGAATTTTTCTCCTGTGCGCGGTGGGCGTGCAGCTGCAAACGCGCCTGCCCGGCTTGCAGCAAAGGCGCCTGCCATGTCAGCCGGGGTAGGACAAAAGACAGTTCTGTCACCGGCGCATCCAGTTGCGCTTGCAGTTGCAGGTCTGCCAACGCGAGCACGGGGCCGGATGGTTCACTGGAAAGAGTCAGACTGCCGATCTGCATTGCGACTGCCGCATCGGGCTGCCCGGCCAGCCGGCCTTGTGCTTTGAGCGTCAGCGTATGCAAACGGCCTTGCGGGCGACCCTCTGCCCATGTGTATTGATATTGCGTCTGCCCGTGCAGATGCCCAGCGAACTGCGGTGCCGAGGCACTGTGCAACCGGGCGGCCAGCTGCAGCTCGCCGTGCACCGGCGGATCACTGCTGGCAAGCCTTCCGCTGCGCAGATCGATGTCATCCACAGTGATTTCCTGTGGCGGCCCGTTTTCCTGCGCTGCCTTCCAGAGCACCCGCCCCTGCTTCAGTTGCAGGCTGGCAAGCGCGACCGTCCATGGGCTGGCCGAAGTTTCCTGCTTTTCCAGCAGATCGGCGAAGTTGTAACGGCCGGCCGCATCACGTTCGACCGTCATCGACAGGCCATCCAGCGTCAACGCATCGATGGCCAGCCGCCGCGCAAACAGCGGCTGCCACTGCAAGGAGAACGCTGCCCGCTCCAGGCGGACAAAAGTGGCCGTACTGGCGTGTTCGGACAAGCTCAGTCCTTGCACCTCAAGATGCAGCACCGGCAGCAAATCCAGCTTCAGCGGCCCTTCAATTTTCAGCACGCGCTGCCTGTCGGCCAGTACATGCCGATTGATCTGCTCGGCCAGCCACCCCGCATCCACATGCGCAAGCAACACCGCCGCGCCGGCCAGCACGAGCAACAGGCAGAGAAGCAGACCGGCCAATGCACGTTTTGCCACAGTGACCACACGCCCGCCGTATCGGTCAGACATTTGCCGGATATCCAAAATTCAGCCTGAAAACCATGTCAGTTCACGCTATGGGTTTGGTCATGCAGCAGGACTCGCTGGGTAGAATCACGCTTTTGAACAGCCACAATTATCAGGCAAAGGAGTCGATATGAGCGTCTTGCAGGAATTCAAGGAATTTGCCGTCAAAGGCAGTGTCGTCGATCTGGCAGTGGGGGTCATCATCGGTGGCGCTTTCGGCAAGATCGTCGATTCCGTGGTGGGCGACCTCATCATGCCGCTGGTCGGCGTGGTCGTCGGCGGCCTGGATTTCAGCAATTACTTCATCCCGCTGAAAACCGTGCCTGCCGATGTGGCAATGACCCTGGCAGACGTCAAGGCAGCCGGCATTCCAGTGCTGGCCTATGGCAATTTCATCACCATTGCCCTCAACTTCATGATCCTGGCTTTCATCATCTTCATGATGATCAAGCAGATCAACCGCCTCAAGCGCGAAACGTCAGTTGAAGAACCCGCACCTACCGAACCCGCTGAGGACGTGCTGCTGCTGCGTGAAATTCGCGATTCACTGAAAAAACAGCCCGCGTGACGGGCCTGCCGTCAGACACCTGCACGTCTGACGGCAGCCGCCGTGCACAAAAATGGCAGAGCGGACTCAGGCACGATCACCCACAAAGGGATTATTGCGCCGCTCATCGCCAAAGCTCGACATGGGGCCGTGGCCGGGGATGAAGCGCACATCATTGCCCAGCGGCCAGAGCTTGCCGCGAATCGAATTCAGCAGACCTTGCGTATCGCCTCCCGGCAGATCGGTGCGACCGATCGACCCCTGAAACAGCACATCGCCCACCAACGCCAGTCGTGAAGGCGCATGGAAGAACACCACGTGCCCCGGCGTGTGCCCCGGGCAGTGCAGCACATCCAGGGTGATCTGGCCGAAGCTGACCTGGTCGCCGTCCTGCAACCAGCGATCGGGCGTGAAGCTGCCGCCTGAGGCCAGACCGAACATCCTCCCTTGCTGGCTGAGCTGATCGATCAGGAACTGATCGTCCTGCTGCGGCCCTTCCACTTGCAGTGGCTGCCGGGCCATCAGTTCGGCGGTGCCACCAGCATGGTCAATGTGACCGTGGGTCAGCAGAATCTTGACCAGGCGCACGCCCTGCTGCTGGACGACGGCGAGAATGCGGTCGATATCCCCTCCCGGATCGACCACTGCGGCCTCCCTGGTTTGCTCGCACCAGAGCAGGCTGCAGTTCTGCTGGAAAGGCGTAACGGGAATGATCTTGTATTGCATGGCGAATGCATCCAATGAAATTGAAGTTGAAGTTGAAACCGGTCAGCCTAACAGAAATCAGACGGCCAGCCGCAGCCCTGCCGCGTGCAGCAGCTTGCGTATGGGTGCGGGCAGGGCTGCATGGTCCAGTTCAGCCGGCGTCAGCCAGTGCTGATGCCCGGCCTCGGCAACTTTTTGCACTGGCTGGACAGCGACCAGCAGTGGCCGCAGCGTCAGCTGGAAATGGGTAAAGCCATGGCGCAAGGGCGGCAATGCCTGCTCGTCTGCCGTCGCCGTGCAGGCCAGGGCATCGAGTCTTTGCTGCAGGCTTTCACCTTCGGTCAGTTCCGGCAGACTCAGCAAACCGCCCCAGATCCCCCGGCCAGGACGCTGTTCGAGCAGCCAGCGCTGGCCATCGTGCAGCAACAACACCTGCACGCTGCGCTGCGGCAAGGTCTTGCGTGGCCGGGAGCGAGGCAGCTCGGCCGTGCGGCCATCACGATGAGCAATGCAGATGGCCTGCAAGGGACAGACGCCGCACGCTGGCTGATGACGGGTACAGACAGTCGCGCCCAGATCCATCTGCGCCTGGATGTAGCGGGCGCAATCCGTCTTGACCGCAGTCACAATCGCAGTCACAGGCTCATCCCCGGCCGCAGCCTCGGCGATCTGGCTGGGCAGCAAGGTTGCCGCCAGCTGCCATAATTGCCGCTCCACACTCGCCGTGCCGGGAAAATCCTCGATGGCACAAACACGGCAGAGTACGCGCTTGACGTTGCCATCGAGAATGGGCAGCCGCTGACCAAAGGCAAACACCGCAATGGCATTGGCAGTCGACTGGCCTATGCCGGGCAACTGAGCCAGCAGAGCCGGATCGGCCGGAAACTGGCCAGCATATTGAGCCATGATCTGCTGGGCGCAGCGATGCAAATTGCGCGCTCTGGCGTAATAACCCAAGCCGCTCCACCAAGGCATCACCTCCTCCTGCGTGGCAGCCGCCAATGCAGCCAGATCAGGAAAGCGCGTCAAAAAACGCTGGTAATAGGGGATGACCGTCACCACCTGGGTCTGCTGCAACATGATTTCCGACAACCAGATGCGATAGGCATCCTGCGTGTTCTGCCAGGGCAGGCCATGGCGACCATGCTGACGCTGCCAGTGGATCAGACGCTCGGCAAAGGAATCAGTATTCATGAATGACGACACGGCAAAGTGAAAACAGGCATCCGCATTGAAGTGCGGCAAACAACGCGCCGAACAATGCAGCGCACGCGTCCGTCGGCTGGGTCATGGACTCGACGACAGGACACTGGCGGATGATAATCAGCTGCGCGCTTTTCGGCATCCGTGTCATCTATCGTGTGCGTGCCGCCTACTTCAGCAGGGAGTCCGTCTTGCCCCATGATCCAAGGATAAAAACCGCTGTCGATCACGCTGCCCAACTGCGTGCGCAGTTGGTTGAGCGCGCCGAGGCAACAGAAAGTGCGCGCCGCCTGCCCGCCAGTACGCTGGCGGATCTGCATACTGCAGGACTTTTCCGCTTGCTGCAGCCGGCCCGGGTGGGCGGTGGCCAACTGCCGCTTGCCGCCCTGGTCGAAGTCACTGCCGAACTGGCCCGTTCCTGTGCGTCGACGGCCTGGGTACTGGCCAATCTGGCCAGTCATCACTGGTTGCTGGGCATGTGGCCACAATCAGCGCAGGATACCGTCTGGGGCAAACACGGCGAGCATGCCGATACACTGATCGGCGCTTCGCTGATTTTTCCGGCCGGCCGCGCCCAGCCCTGCAGCACGGGTTTTCGCCTGACGGGCTGCTGGAACTACGCCAGTGGCATCGACGACTGCGACTGGGTGATTCTTGGCGCCATTGTCGAAGGCGACGGCTATGACAGCGAAAACACAACGGGCGTGGCAGGCGAATATCGGCTGTTTCTGCTGCCACGCAGCGATTACAGCCTGCGTGACACCTGGCAGGCCGCCGGCCTGTGTGGCAGCGGCAGCAATGAAGTGAATGTTGCTGGCATCAACGTGCCGACAGAACGCAGCCTGTCGTTGACGGCACTGCACGACACGGCAGCGCAGCGCAGCCTGCCCGCACTCTACCGCCTGCCGTTGCTGCCCGGCTTTGGCCATGTGATTGCGGCCGTGGCGCTGGGCATTGCCCAGGGTATGCTGGATCTTTTCGTCGATGACAGCCGCAACCGACTGACCTCTTACTCAGGTCGGGTGATGACCGACTATCCGTCGGTCCATCTGCGTGTGGCCGAAGCAGCCGCCAGCATCGATGCCGCGCGGCGCATTCTGCTGGACAATTGCGCAACGCTGATGCAGACCGCCGAGTGCACAACGACGGCAGCCTCCCTGATCGAAAAAATGCGCTGGCGGCGTGATGCCGCCTTTGCCGCCCGACTCTGCCGCCAGGCGCTGGACCTGCTGTTCGATGCCTGCGGTGGTGCCGCGCTGTATCTGTCGCATCCGGCACAGCGCAACCTGCGTGACATGCGCGCCGTCTGCGCCCACATCAGCCTGAACTGGGATGCCGCCGCTTCGCTGTACGGTAGCGTTGCCGTCGGCCACAGCGCCGACCTGCCCCCCTACGAACGATGAACGCCGAGCATCCCGTGTCCGATCGAACTGCCACAGAAATCCTTGATCCACGCGAATTTCGCCATGCCTTGGGCAGCTTCGCCACCGGCATCGCCATCGTCACGACACGCGACGCGCGCGGCGACCCGGTGGGGCTGACGATCAACTCCTTTGCTTCGGTCTCGCTCGATCCACCACTGGTGTTGTGGAGCCTGTCGCTGTATTCGCCTTCTCTGGCCGCCTTCCAGCACTGCTCGCACTACGCCATCAACATTCTGTCCGTCGACCAGATCGAGTATTCGCAACGTTTTTCGCGGCCGGGCGAAACGGCTGCCGGCAAGTTCGCCGGTATCGATTTCGACGAGGGCGCCGGCGGCGCGCCACTGCTGCGCGATTGCTGCGCCTGGTTCGAATGCCGCAACGAAACGCGGCATCCCGGCGGCGATCATCTGATTTTCGTCGGCCTGGTCGAGGCTTTTCGCCGCGCGCAACAGCAACGTTCGCCGCTGATTTTTCATGGCGGCCGCTATCGCTGTCTGGCTACCGATTCACCCGCCGAGGAGTCACGCTCATGAATATCGGTCAACAATTTTCACTGCAGGATCAGGTTGCCATCATCACCGGCGCCGGCCGTGGCATCGGCCGTGCCATCGCCCTGGCCTATGCCGAGGCCGGGGCCAAGGTGGTTTGCGCGGCACGCAGCCTGGATGCGGTGACTGCGGTCGCTGAACAGGCCCGTCAATTTGGCGGACAGGCCCTGGCCGTGACTTGCGATGTCAATGATGAAGCACAGTTGGACCAACTGGTCGCGCGCACGCTGCAAGAATTTGGTCGTATCAATTTATTGGTCAACAACGCGGGTGGCGCCGGGCCCAATGACCCACTACAGACCACAGCTGAAGATTTCAACGCAGTGCTGCATTTCAACGTGACCACTGCTTACGTGTTATCCAGCAAATGCGCCCCTCACATGCGCCAGGCGGGCGACGGGGCGATCATCAACATCAGCTCATCGGCTTCGCGCTATGCGCAGAAACATTTCAGCGCCTATGGCAGTGCCAAGGCCGCCTTGAACCAGATGACACGCCTGCTGGCGGCTGATTTCGCGCCGCAGATCCGCGTCAATGCGATTGCGCCCGGCGCCATTCTGACCGATGCCCTGGCCCCTTTTCTGGATGAGGAAGCCAGCGAAAAAATGATTGGTCTGACGCCACTCAAGCGCATGGGCATGCCCAACGACATCGCCATGGCCGCACTCTATCTGGCCGCGCCGGCCGCGCGCTGGATCACCGGCAAGATACTTGAAGTCGACGGCGGCGCCGAATCAAGCACCTGGCCTTATTGACCGAAGACGCCTGAAACCTGGACTGCCGGGGTTTTCAGCGCGACCCCTTGATCAACCGATTGTTGGTCGGCTGGATCGGCCGCGCGTTGTAACGATACAACCGCGAGAAGATGGCCACCTGCTCGGGCGAAACCTGCACGGGCTGTTTCAGTACCAGCCAGAGCACGTTTTCGGTACATGGCGGTGTCGTCAATGACCCCATGTAAGTCCAGTAGGCACGATTTTCCGGCAGCAGGCTGGCAGGATCGATCGACACCTCGGGCAGCAGTTCCTGACCGACTTCCAGCGGCAGATTGTTCCACAGCGTCTGAATCAGCGGATGCGCATCGCCTTTTTCCAGCAGGATGGCCAGATAGGCCAGCTGACCGTCCAGACTGCGATGCACCAGATGCACGGACATGTCGTAAACCTTGCCGTTGATGCGCTCTTCGGCTGGCCGGTGAAAATGCAGCTGTACCAGTTCGTACTGCCTGCCCATGACGGTCAGCGTGCTGCCTTCGCCGACATGCGCCTCCACCGTGTGGCCAGTATCGATGATACGGAACAGAGTCGGCTTGTAATCAAACTTGATCTGTTCAAGATCGACATTGATGCTGTCGCGGATGTCGATCGGTGACTGACGCTTGCCGGTGTCGCATGTCGCGTAATCACTGCGCAGCGTGCCCCAGTTGGCCGGCGCGCCTTCACCTTCGTAGCGCCAGGGAATGGCCGGACGTGTGGCGGCGACCGTCTCAACCACGGCGGGCGCAACCACCTTGTGCGTTGCCGCGCGGCGCGGCAACGGGCGACGCAAACTGCTTGCGGAAGGCACCGGCAAGACCACCGGCGGAGGCTTCACGGTTGCTGCGGGCGGCGTCGCCGACGCAGCACTTGCATTCGCATTCATTGTCGTGGCGGGTGGCGCCACTTCATTCAGCAAGGCTTTGTCCTTTTCCGCCTGGGCGGCCAGTTCGGCCTTGCTTGGCAGCTCTATCCGCTGTTCGGCGACGGTGAGCGTGCGCGCTGCCTTTTCCCTTGCCTCTTCAGCAGACTCGGCAAGCTGGCGGACATCGGCCAGGATCACCTTGGCCGTCAGCGGCGCCTCGACCGCTGCCTTGGCCGATGCGGCTGCACGGTCGGCAACCGCCTGCATTTCGCCCGCCGTGCGCGGTTTGCAGGCTTCGTCGAGCAGCCTGGCATCGACGCTGCCTGCCTGCGCGCTGATCCGCCGCTGCGCGCCACTGTCGATGACTTCCTCTTTGATGGGCAGCGCATCGTGCAAATAGATGCGCTTGACGGTAACAAAACCGGCACTCGCACAGTCATAGCGATTGAGTACTTCAACCCGGTTATAGCGCTGCGCATCGACAACCAGATCGCGATCGAGCACCAGTCGGCTCCAGGCCATGGTCTGGGCCGGACCCGTTCGGGCGATGCGAGCCTTGTCAATGTCGATACGCTTGCCATCCTGGCTGGCAAGCGTCTGCCATTTGCTTGCCGCGTGCGCGACCGAAAGCAGGCTGTCCGGCACAACCAGAAGCATCGACAGGGCCAGCGGAATCGCAAGTATTTGCACACGCATGGTCGTATCCTTTCAACCAGTAAACTATCGTTGGGTACACTTGAATGTGCGTTTTTCGGACTGTCCGGCAAGACGCGCCGAGCACATCGGAACAGCGTGCTTGCAGCCGGCAACAAAGAACAGCTTCGTCAGGCTGCCCGAAAAATGTGCAATCGAAAACGTCACGATCTCACCCATGAGATACCGCTTGTAGATAGAAAATTTGACGAAACCGCGAAACTGAAGAGACGTGCAAGCGGCCAACTGGGCATTGCAGGTTCTGGTCGTCTCTGGAATATCGGCGATCAGGCCCAATACTTTAATCTGTTCATGGCTGCCTGCGTTGCCTCCTGTCATTGAACAATGTGCTGGCGCGGCGCATGACGGTGATCGTGGCTTCTATTCGTGCGCAATCTATGAAAAAATAACGGCAGATAAATTTCAGATTGAAGGTTCATCATGCTTGATCGTGAAGGCTATCGCCCGAACGTCGGCATAGTGCTGGTCAATAACCACAACGAGGTCTTCTGGGGCAAGCGCGTCCGCGAACATTCCTGGCAATTCCCGCAAGGGGGCATCAACAAGGGCGAAACGCCCGAGCAGGCGATGTATCGCGAACTCCACGAGGAAGTCGGGTTGCGACCGGAACATGTCGCCATCCTTGGCCGCACGCGCGATTGGTTGCGCTACGACGTGCCTCGTCACTGGGTGCGGCGCGAATGGCGCAATACTTATCGCGGACAAAAGCAGATCTGGTATCTGTTGCGTCTGATTGGCCGCGACAGCGATGTCTGCCTGCGCGCCAGTGAGCGTCCCGAATTCGATGCCTGGCGCTGGCACAGTTACTGGATTCCGCTGGATACCGTGATCGAATTCAAGCGCGACGTCTATGAAGCCGCGCTGACCGAACTGGCGCGTCACCTGTTTTCCCGCCCTGCCGATCGCATGCCACGCTGGCCACAACCACTGGTTGAAACATCCGCATCAGAGCAGCGTTCATGACACCCGATGCGCTGATCATCGAATTCGACAAGGCCCTGCGCACCGTCTTTGCACCGGCGCCGACGACGCGTCCCGTACCCGGGGTGGATCAGCCCGAAGCCGAGCTGGATGCTGCGGCCCGCGCCCATGCGGCAGCTCTGATGCGCGTCAATCATTGTGGCGAAGTCTGTGCCCAGGCGCTGTATCAGGGGCAGGCGCTGACTTCGCGCGATGCCTCGATCAAGCAGGCACTGGAACAGGCCGGCCACGAGGAAACCGAGCACCTCGCCTGGACCGAGCGCCGCATCGCGGAACTGGGCGGTCGCAAGAGTCTGCTCAACCCGCTCTGGTATGCCGGCGCGTTGAGCATGGGCGTGCTGGCCGGCAAGTTTGGTGATGCCTGGAATCTGGGCTTTCTTGCCGAAACCGAACGTCAGGTCGGCGCCCACCTGGAAAATCACCAGGCACGCCTGCCCGCTGCAGACCAGCGTTCCCGGGCCATCCTCGCACAGATGCAACGGGATGAAGCCAGCCACGCCGAAACCGCCCTGCGTCTGGGCGCCAGCGAACTGCCGGCACCCATCAAGCAGGCTATGCGGCTGGCCTCGAAAGTGATGACGACGGTGGCCTACTACCTCTGAGCGTTATCAGCCGCAGATCAGCCACCGCGCCGACGTCAGACCTCGACGATTTCCCAGTCGTGCGTGATTTCGGCTGTTGCCCCCAGCATGATCGATGCCGAGCAGTATTTTTCCGCAGACAGCTTGATCGCCCGCTCGACCGCCTCCGGCTTCAGATTTTTTCCGCTCACCACGAAGTGCATGTGGATTCTGGTGAAGACCTTGGGGTCAGTGGTGGCGCGCTCCCCGCTGATCTGCACCTGGCAGTCGGTGATCTCCTGGCGGCCCCGCTTGAGGATCATCACCACATCGAAGGAAGTGCAGCCGCCTGCGCCGACCAGCAACATTTCCATCGGTCGCGGCCCCAGGTTGCGACCACCCGCTTCGGGCGAACCGTCCATCGCCACCAGATGACCGCTGCCGGTCTCTGCAATGAAACTCATGCCGTCGTGCCAGCTGACTTTGCATTCCATGATATTTGCCCGCTCTTGAAGTGAACATTGAAGAAGAGGAAATTCTAGCCCGAGTCGCCGTCCGCTGATGGCTGATGCGCCATCCCAGGCAAATTCGCCATGAAATTCTTCCGTGGAATTCTGTTGTGGAATTCTGTTTGACAGCCGGAAATCGATCGGCTTATAATGCGCGGTTTCCGCAATGAGTCTGCGCGCCTGTGCGTGTCGACGAGGAATTCAAGGATTCGAGGATTTTATGAAAACGTTTTCTGCCAAGCCGCATGAAGTCAAGCGCGACTGGTTCGTCATCGACGCTTCCGACAAGGTGCTGGGTCGTCTGGCAACCGAAATCGCCCGTCGCCTGCGCGGCAAGCACAAGACCGAATATACGCCGCACGTCGATACCGGCGACTATATCGTCGTGGTGAATGTAGACAAGCTGCAGGTCACCGGCAACAAGGCACTGGACAAGAAGTATTATCACCACACCGGTTTTCCGGGAGGCATCCGTGAAACCAGCTTCACCAAGCTGCAGCAACGCCACCCGGGCCGCGCACTGGAACGGGCCGTCAAGGGCATGTTGCCAAAAGGTCCGCTGGGTTACGCCATGCTCAAGAAAATGAAATGCTACGCCGGTACCGAGCATCCGCATACCGCGCAGCAACCGAAAACCCTGGTCATCTAAAAGTTACGGTAAGGAAAACCATGGCAGTCAATTACAACTACGGAACCGGCCGCCGCAAGACTGCGGTTGCACGTGTCTTCCTGAAAAAAGGTTCCGGCAAGATCATCGTCAATGACAAGCCGGTCGATGAGTTCTTCTCGCGCGAAACCGGCCGCATGGTCGTCCGTCAACCGCTTGAACTGACGCAACACACCGAAACATTCGACATCATGGTGAATGTGGTCGGCGGTGGTGAATCCGGTCAGGCGGGTGCCGTACGTCATGGCATCACCCGCGCCCTGATTGACTACGACGAAACCCTGAAGCCCGCACTTTCAAATGCGGGTTTCGTGACGCGCGACTCGCGCGAAGTCGAACGCAAGAAAGTCGGCTTCCACAAGGCCCGTCGCCGCAAGCAATTCTCGAAGCGCTGATTCGTTTCCATCGTTCAGTGTTCGACCAGAAAGCCGTCAGAGATTCTCTGGCGGCTTTTTCATTGACGGTGCCGGTGCCGGTGCCATTTCGCTCTGCGGCAACGCCGCGGCGCGACGATACGATCGTGGCTGCCCACTGGACAAGGCCAACGCTGTGCCGACGGCACGCCTTGTCACATCAATTTCGTTAGAATCGGAGCCACCGGGCTTGAGCCTGATTTACGGAATCTCTGGTGTACCTGGCTGAACGGCGGGCGTCTGCGCCTGCGCTCATGACCATTCAACCTGTAACCCTTTGCCACGAAAAGGGTCCATTCGATGAGCGAAAAAAACATCACCGAAGAGACGCAATCCATCGCAACCCAACCGGCCAGCAGCAATCCTGTCGGCGCATTCTTTCAGCGCGGCGGCGCGGCATTGCGTATCCGCTGGTTGCAATTACGCTATCACCTCAGACGTATTGTCGGCCTCTCGCCAGAGGGCGGTGCGCACAGCCTCTCCACTGAACAGGCCGACAGTGTTGCCGACAGCCGTGAAATCATCAAGGAAGTTGTCTATGTCACCGTACCGGCCGATCCGCCACCGCTGGCACGCACGTTTTTCATTGCCCTGCTGATGCTGACGATCGGTCTGCTGGCCGGCGCCTGGCTGGCCTATCCGCTGTTTGCCACGCGGCTGGACAGCCAGGCTGAGCGGATCGAAGACCAGCAGATGGCCCTGATCGAAATCGAAAAAGAGAACTTTCGCATGCAGCGCGATCGCGACGCGTTGCTTGAGCTGCGCAAGGTACTGGCCGATACGCACAAGGAGTTGCTCGAAACCCAGCTCGCCTTGAGTCGGCTGTCAACATTCGGTACCGCTCGATCCAGCGCGCCAGCCCGCTTGCCTGCCAGCAAGCCCGCCCGCAGCAATCTGGGCAGCGGCGCCCCAGCCATTACGGACAAGATGGATGCCGCCGCACCGCCACCGCGCGCCGGCTCACGCCAGGAAACCATCCCCGCTGCCCCGCAGCCGGCCAGCCCGGGAACCTGCAACATTGACGGCAAAAATCCCCAGGAGTCCCTGTCGCGCTGCATCAGCAACTTGAAGCAGTAACCCGGCAGCGTGGCAGCCTGGTTCGAATCGTTCACGCATCTGCTGCAACGGCTTCCTTGACCACCGGATGCACGCCGGTTTTCTGCCCCGTCCAGGGACGAATGCCGACTCGCGTATCCTGCACCGCGCTGCCCGGCTGGTAGCGGTTCATGGCGTGGTTGATCTGGCCATAGCCGCCGGCCATCAACAGCGGATTGACGATGCCGGGAATGAGGAACTTGAAGGATTCGTGATTGGCGAATTGATGCGGTTCCCAGGCGTGGTAATAGTAAGCCACGCTGGGCCGCACCATGGCGGTGACTTTCAAACGCATACGGATCGAGCCATAGTTGTTGAAAATCTCGACATATTCGAAATCCTTCACGCCGATGCGTTCTGCATCGCGCGGATTCAGATAGACCAGCGGCTCGCCGCGCTGCAGGCGCAGCATCATGGGCGTATCGCGCCAGGTCGAATGGATCGACCAGCGGGCATGGCAGCTGACGAAGTAGAAAGGATAATCGCCGCCGGCCTTGGGGCTGTCCTTGTGTACCGGGAACTGTTCGCCGAATTCAATGAACCAGGGGTGATCGATGAAACTGGTGATGCGGCCGCTGTAAGTCGGCCAGGGCTCCTTGTGGGTGGTGAAGCGGGTCAGCGTGGTCATCACGCCTTCGCCTTTCCAGTCCGGATTGTTGATGGCATCGGCCGCCACCGGCTTGCCGGCGGAAGTGAATTTGGCGATGCCGGTCTGCTTCAGCCCTTCGATGGTCATGCCTTCAGTGGCATCGCCATGCAGGATTTCCTTCATCACCTTGTCGTCATCGTGCTGCCCCAGTGCGCCCTGGTTGGTATAGCGCTGGTGCAAGGTCTTGAAGTCATTCGCACCGCGCCCGCAGCCATCGAGCACCGGCAAATTCTTCTGCTTGGCGTAGTTTTCCATGGCGCGCGTCAGCAGCCAGAAGATTTCCCACTCGCCCTTGCTTTCCGCCAGCGGCGGCACGGCCACGTCGCAGTAATGCAGGTAGGGAATGTAGGACATGGTGTATTTGATGCCGGATTTCTCATACCAGCCGGCCGCCGGCAGGATGTAATCAGCCTGGGTGCCTGTATAGGAATACTTGGGGTTGATATCGACGATGCAATGCATGTCGTCCCAGATGAAAGCCTTCAGGTACTGTGGCAGGTTGCTGCGGCGGAGCATGTTGGCGCCGCCGGAAAAATAAATCTTCACCGGCGCCTTGCGCGGCAGGCCCTGCGACCAGTTTTTCTCGCGCGCGTCCTGGTAATACGCTTCCAGTGAGCGCGGCTGCATACCTTCGTGTTCCTTGACGATGGCTGCGCGGTAGCCGGGCGACTTGAAGTTGGTTTCCACCACGTCACTGCTGCAGAGTTTTTCCTTGAGATATTTCATTTCCGTCTCAAGGATGAAATCGCTTTCGGTCTTGCGCTGGCGGACGATTTCCAGCACGTTGGAAAACAGCTCGCCCGGCGTCATCATGCCCATCAAGGCCCCCAGGCGGCCGGGCAAGCCTTCCTTTTCCATGCGCATGGCGTTGTTGAAGCCTTCCATATCGACGATGCCGGTGGCTTCGTAACCGCAGCCTTTCTTGCCGAACGAACCTTTCAGCATCAGGCAGAGTATCTTGGCGCGGTTCATCAGGTCGGAATGGACGAAACGATTTGAACCCCAGGACGACAGCACCTTGGGCCGTTTGGCCCTGGCCCAGCCTTCGGCAAACGTCTTGATCTGCTCAATATGCAGCTTGGTCACCGCTGCCGTGTGTTCAAAAGTCCACGGCTCCAGATGTTCCTTGAGCAAGGTACCGACCGGGGCAACCAGCACTTCCGTGCCGTCCTTCAGCTTGAGCGGCCATTGGCCATCGATCGGCGGTGCGAAATCCAACGTCAGCTTGCGCGTGGTATTCCCCGTGCAGCCGGGGGCCTCGACCGGCGCATTGTTGGCCGGATGCCACATATAGAGCTGATCGGGGCGGCCACCTTCCTTGAGGTCTTCCTCACGCAAAAAACGACCATTGTCGATGCGCACCAGCAGCGGCAAATCGGTCTGTTCCTGCAGAAAAGGCAGGTCGATGGCACCCACGTCCAGCAGATGACGGGCAACGGCCAGTCCCAGCGCCGCATCGGTGCCGGTTTCGATCGGCAGCCATTGGTCAGCATGAATGGCGGTGGCCGAGTACTGCGGATCGATGACCACCAGTTCCGCGCCGTTGTAACGCGCTTCGTAAAGAAAATGGGCATCGGGAATCTGGGTCACCGAAGGATTCATCATCCAGACGACGAGATAATCGGAAAGGAACCAGTCATCCGACGAGCCGCCGATCTGCGCAGCGCCCAGCGCCATGGTGGCACCGAAGTTGAGATCGCCGATTTCGCCCCACATGTCGGCAAACAGGCTGCCGGCCTGATACATGAACTTGAAGCGTCCCGCCGTGCTGGGGCCGAAATCGAAGTTGGGGCCCAGATCCTGAAAGACCGTATCAGTGCCGAATTCCTCCACGGCATCAACGGTTTTTTCAGCGATTTCCTGGATCGCCTGTTCCCAGGAGATTTTTTCCCACTGGCCCGAACCGCGCGGGCCGACGCGCTTGAGCGGCACGGTGGTACGCGAAGGGCCATACATCACTTCGGTATAACAAGCACCTTTCTGGCAGCCGCGCGGGTTGAAATCCGGTATGCCCGGCTCGGACGCCTCGTAAGTGGCGGATTGTTCCTCGCGAACGACGATGCCGTCCTTCACATACAAATCCCATTCGCAGGCCGAGCGGCAGTTAGCCCAGCCGTGCGAGCCTTTCACCACCTTGTCCCAGGTCCAGCGCTGGCGATAGAGATCCTGCCAGTTGTTGAGCTTGGCGACGCTGCGCGGGCCGAGATCGAAACGACCAGCCGTCGCGCCCTGAAAATGCTGCAGCGGTGCCCGGCCACAGCCGAACATGCTGAGTGCCGCACCAGCCGCGCTGGCCATGCCGGCCTTGATCAAGAAACGACGACGACTTTCCGACACGCTGCCCCAGGCTGGACTGCGACCCATGCTGTTCTCCTCGTATTGTCTTATGACGCGTGTCGAAACGGCTATCTAACACCCGTGTTAATTAGCCGTACATCTTACCGGATTTTCTGCCATCCTGCACGCCGCATGGCACAGCAGCAAAGGCCCGTCAACCGACCACAGGGATCAAGCGGATGGCTTCGTTGATGTGTTCACGGAACAAGGCCAGCATCTGTGCCAGCTCAGGGTTGGCACTGGCATTCAGTTGCTCCTGGGCCAGATCAAGCCAGGGCAGCAGGTAGGTCTTGGACAGGTGCGCAATGATCACCGGCTCTTCCTGTTCCACCGCCATGGCGAAGATTTCGCAGGCTGGACCGAGCTGATCGGGCGACAGGCGGGCATGGCCCCAGGACAGGCCCAGGTGGTCGGCAGCGCGCATGAAATCTTCACGTGCACCGGCGCCGTCGATATTCATCAGGGCGTGGATCAGTGCCGGAATCGGCGGCTGGGGAATGCCGACCTGAAAAGTATTCCAGTAACTGATGCGGATGGCTTCGAAATCACCGGGTAGTTCCAGTGCTTCCCAGGCCGCAGCACGCAACTCATCCTCGGTGAGCGTGCTCCACAGCGCGCTCCAGGCAAGAAAGTTGAGGGTCTGTGGTCGCAGCTGCTCGGCAATCTGTTCAAAAGCCTCGGCATCCAGCGGCGCGGGAGCATCCGTCTCCGCAGCGGCGGGCAGTTCATCAGTCATGGCAGACCCTCTACGAGCTCTACAAGCTTTACACGCTTTGCAACTTCAGGTGGACCGCCGGTTCAGGCGATTTCCTGCCAGCCCGGACTGACGGACTTGAGGCCGGCGCGATCCTGACGCTCACCCAACCAGATGGCGAAGCCCAGTTGCTTGAACTGGGAAAGCACCGGCCATTCGCCGATGTCGAAACGCACGGTCCACCGGCCATTGGCATGTTCGGCAGCCACCGTCCAGTCCGTCGGCGCTTCATTGCGGATCATCGTACCCAGGCCCTCGGCACGCATACGCCAGGGTTTTTCGCGGTCGGCTTTCCAGAGCAGGCCTTCGACCGGATCTTCCTTGGAGCCCATGGTGATCCATTGGGCATTT
The DNA here is from genome assembly GCA_019105045.1 of Sterolibacterium sp. Taxonomy (GTDB): domain Bacteria; phylum Pseudomonadota; class Gammaproteobacteria; order Burkholderiales; family Rhodocyclaceae; genus Sterolibacterium. Next base: position 5,310 of record JAHRWT010000064.1, on the reverse strand, counting down.
TCGGTGGCGGGCACCAGCAGGGCGCAGCTGTCGAGGAATTTGTCGGTTTCGCGGGCGATGCTCTTGATCGGCGCCGGGCAGGCCCAGGAGAGCGTAACCTGCCAGCCCTGGCCCTTGGCTTCGACTTCCAGTTCAGCCTGGCTGATGCCGGGCACGGTACGGTCTTCATACGCCTTGGCGATATAGCCACCGGGCTGCGGCGCGGTCGGCGCCGCGATCATGGTGATGTTTTTTTTCACGTGGGTCGTCCCTCAGGTAAGGCCGTGCGCAAAGTCACGACCGGGGGTTCATCAATGGTCAGATCAGCCGTGCTCGCTGAAAACTTCGCGCTGCTGGGGTTCGAGTTTGAAGTTGTCGTTCCAGTTGTAGGCGATCAGAAGATCCATCAGCTCGCTCTTCTCGCCACGCTTCTTCTTGTCTCGTTCGGCGTGCAGCAGGTCGAGCACTTCTTTGACGCGGGGACCAAACATGGATTCAAGAAAGGCCAGGGGAATGCGGGCTTCGTCGGTGGGTTTGCCCGTCGCATCCAGCTTGGGTGGGCTCATCGGCGGTACGTAGAAGACGTTGGGGCCCAGACCCCATTCACCATGCAGCGGCAGGGCGACTTTGTATTTTTCGACCAGCTTCCAGATCGGGCCGTCTTCGTCGTCGCGATAGCCAACGAAGCGCAGGCGGCCGGGACACTGACGGGCACAGGCCGGGGCCACGCCTTCTTCGACGCGCGGCGCGCAGAAAATGCACTTGGCGGAAACCTGGCGGACGTGGTCGAAATAGACTTTTTTGTAGGGGCAGGCTTCAACACAGAAGCGGTAGCCGTGACAGCGGTCTTGATTGACCAGTACGATGCCGTCGTGTTCGCGCTTTTCGATGGCGCCGCGCGGACAGGCATCCAGACAGGCCGGGTGGGTGCAGTGGTTGCACAGGCGGGGCAGGTAGAAGTAGTGGTTGTCCTGCGGATAATGGCCGGTGCCTTCGTCTTCGTCGAAGTTGGGGCCCCACTTCACTTCTTCCTTGGGCTTGATCCAGACTTTCACCGCCTGGCCGGTGGAAGCCAGAGCGTCCTTGTGGTTGAAGCTCCAGGAACGGCCATAGCCGGTGTCCAGGCTGGGCACCTGGCCGCGTTTGACTTCGCCGGTATCGGTGCGCCCGCCGATTTCCGGGTAGTTGGCGGGGTAGCCCTTGCCCGGCATGGTTTCAACGTTGTTCCAGTAGGCGTAGTCCGTGCCCGGATCGGTGTTCCACATTTTTTTGCAGGCGATGCTGCAGGTGTGGCAACCCAGGCATTTGTTGAGATCCAGCACCATCGAAACCTGGCGCTTGGCGGGTGTAGCTGTCGTCATTGTGTGGTCCTCCTGTTCGTCTCAATTGGCCCGTGACTCACAGGGGCTGGATGGAATATTTGTCGATATCGGCTTGCTCTTCAGCGGTCACCGTCACTGGCTTGATGGCAGTTTCCTGACCGGTCCAGGGCTTGATGCCGACCCGCACGTCATGCACCGCGCTGCCCGGCTGGAAACGGTTCAGTGCATGGTTGATGTGACCATAGCCACCGGCGTAGTGCAGCGGTTTGACGATGCCCGGAATCAGATTCTTGTAGGACGTGTGATTCGGGAACTGATGCGGCTCCCAGGCATGGTAGTAATACGCCACGCCCGGACGCACCATGGCGGTGACCTTGAGGCGCATACGGATGGAACCGTAATTATTGTGGACTTCGACATATTCGAAATCCTTGACGCCCAGCTTCTCGGCTTCCGTCGGGTTGATATAGACCAGCGGCTCGCCGCGCTGCAGGCGCAGCATCATCGGCGTATCGCGCCAGCTTGAGTGGATCGACCAACGCGCATGACAGCTGATGAACTGGAAGGAATAGTTGCCCCCCGTTTTCGGGCTGTCCTTGTGGGTCGCGAACTGCTCACGTGCATCGATGAACCAGGGATGGTCGATGAAGCTGGCGATGCGGCCACTGTAAGTGGGCCAGGGTTCCTTGTGCACCGTGAAGCGGGTGAGCGTGGTGAGCACGCCTTCGCCTTTCCAGTCCGGGTTGTTGAGCGCGGTAGCCTGAACGTTCTTGCCGGTGGAAGTGTATTTGGCGATCCCGGTTTCGCGCAGCCCTTCGACGGTCATGCCTTTGGTGGATTCGGAGCGCAGGATTTCTTCGGTGACCTTGTCCTGGTCATGCTGCCCCAGCTCACCCTGGTTGGTGTAGCGCTGGTGGATGGTTTTCATGTCGATGGCGCCACGGCCACAGCCGTCCAGCACCGGCTGGTTCTTTTCCTTGGCGTAACGCTCCATTTCCTGCGTCAGCAGCCAGTAGATTTCCCACTCACCCTTGCTTTCTGCCAGTGGCGGCACGGCCGCATCGCAGTAGTGCAGATAGGGAATGTAGGACATCGTGTACTTGATGCCGGTTTTCTCATACCAGCCGGCGGACGGCAGGATGTAATCCGCCTGGGTGCCGGTGTAGGAATACTTGGGATTGATATCGACGATGCATTCCATCTGATCCCAGATGTGGGCCTTCAGATATTGCGGCATGTTGTTACGACGCAGCAGGTTGGAGCCGCCGGAGAAGAAAATCTTCGGCGGCGCCTTGCGCGGCAGACCCGGTGCCCAGCCCTTGTCGTGGGCTTCCTGGTAGTAATCGTCCAGGTCGCGCTCGTACATGCCATGCTGTTCCTTGTTGAGCGCGGCGCGATAACCGTCCGACTTGAGGTTCACTTCGACCACGTCGCTGGTGCATAGCTTGGTGCGCAGATAGTTGTTCTCGCCGGCCAGCGCGACATCGCCTTCGGTCTTGCGTTTCTTGATGATGTCGATGATGGCGTTGAACAGCTCCTTGGGCGGCATGGCATTGAGCATCACCGCCAGGCGGCCGGTCATGCCGCCTTTTTCCATCTGCATGGCGTTGCCGAAACCGTCCAGATCAACCCAGCCGGTGGCCTGATAACCCGCCCCTTTCTTGCCCAGCGCACCTTTGAGCATCAACAGCAGCATCTTGGTGCGGTTCATCAGATCGGAATGAACGAAACGGTTCGACCCCCAGGACGACAACACCATCGGCCGCTCGGCCTTGGCCCAGCCTTCGGCGAACTTCTTGATCTGATCGATGTGCAGATGGGTCAGCTCGGCGGCGTGTTCGAAAGTCCAGGGCGCGAGGTGCTCCTTGAGCATGGCGCCGACCGGCACGACGCCAACTTCCGTGCCATCGGCCAGCTTCACCATCCACTGACCATCGATGGGCGGTTCGAAATCGAGTTTGAGGTTGCGCGTGGTGTTGTTCAAACAACCTGGTGCTGGCACGGGTTTGTTCTGCTGCGGATGCCACATGTAAAGCTGGTCTTCATCGCCGCCGGCGACCATTTCGGATTCACGCAGGAAACGGCCGGTATCCAGGCGGGCCAGCAGCGGCAGGTCGGTTTGCTCCTGAATGTAGGGCAGATCGATGGCGCCGGTTTCCAACAGATGGCGGGCCACGGCCAGGCCGAGAACGGCATCGGTGCCGGTTTCGATCGGCAGCCACTGATCGGCGTGAATGGCGGTGGCCGAATACTGCGGATCGATGACCACCAGCTCGCTGCCGTTGTAGCGCGCTTCGTAGAGGAAGTGGGCATCGGGAATCTGGGTCACCGAAGGATTCATCATCCAGACCACGATGAAATCCGACAAAAACCATTCATCCGAAGAGCCGCCCAGGTGGGCTGCACCAACGGTGATCGAAGCGCCGACGTTCAAATCGCCGATTTCCGCCCAGTTGTCGGCAAAAATACCGCCGGCCATGAACTGGAACTTGAAACGTCCGGCCGTGCTGGCGCCGAAGTCGAAGTTGGGCCCCAGATCCTGATAGATCGTGTCGGTGCCCCATTTTTCGGCGGCATCGACGGTTTTGCGGGCGATTTCCTGCATCGCCTGCTCCCAGGAGATTTTCTCCCACTGGCCTGAGCCACGCGGGCCGACGCGCTTGAGTGGCACGGTGGTGCGCGAAGGGCCGTACATCACTTCGGTATAACAAGCCCCCTTCTGGCAACCGCGCGGATTGAAGTCGGGCACACCGGCCTCGGAGGCTTTATAAGTAGCGCTCTGCTCCTCGCGCACCACGATGCCGTCCTTGACGTACAGATCCCACTCACAGGCCGAACGGCAATTGGCCCAGCCGTGTGACCCCTTGGTGATCTTGTCCCAGGTCCAGCGCTGACGATACAAGTCCTGCCAATTACCGAGTTTCGGCGTGCTGCGTGGCCCCAGCCCCCCCGGTGCGGCCGAACTGAAGTGCAACAAGGGCTTGCCCTGACAGGCGGCGAGACCTGAAACCAGGCTGGCCCCGGAAAGAAACAGGAATTTACGACGACTGAGGGCCATGCCGGCCAGGGCTGCAGGGTTCATGCGGGCTCCACCTGATTGATCGGGTGCAAGCCAGGCAAATCACCGCGTAGGCTATCGCCACCATGGCCAAAAACTTACACCCGTGTAAGTTTTAGTGCGAGCATCCTACCCTATTTTTTGCTCGGCTGCATGGCACGCTCTCGCCCGGTAGCAGGCGGCACGCTCAGCGCATGCACGTGTGCCACTCATGCCGTGTGGGCCGTAGACGAAAAAGCCGCCAACATGGCGGCTTACAAAGAGTGAGTGACCACTCAATGAGGCACGGTCCCGGAACCATCCGCCTGCGCCGCGCGCAGGGCGCGCGCCACACGCGCACTCAAGGCTCGCGCCTCATCGATATGCGTGCGAAAACGCGCCAGCATGGTGGCAAGTGCTGGCTGTTCGTTGGCATTCAACAGCTTCTGCGCCTGATCCAGCCAGGGCAGCAGGTAACGCTCCACCAGCGTGTCGATGATCACCGGCTCCTCTCGCTCGCAGGCCATGGCGAAGATTTCGCAGGCCGGTCCGAGTTGATCAGGCGGCAGGCGCGCATGTGACCAGGTGAGATCGAGATAGGTCGCCGCACGCATCCAGTCCTCGCGCACGCCGGCGCCGTCCAGATTGAGCATGGCGTGCACCAATGCCGGGATGGGCGGCTGCGGAATGCCGGCGTGAAACAGGCTCCAGTAGGCGGCATTCACCTCGGCAAGCGTGCCTGGCAGCTCCAGCGCCTGCCAGGCCGCCTCACGCAGCTCGTCTTCGGTGAGCGAGCTCCACAGAGCACTCCAGGCCAGGAAATTGAGGGTTTCCGGCTTGAGTTGCTCGATGATGGCGCTCGCCTCATCGATGGGGAGTTGTGCCTCCGACATGTCAGGCGATGTCGAGCCAGCCAGGACTGACCGACTTGAGGCCGCCACGATCCTGCTGGGCGCCCAGCCAGACCACGAA